>JAQUYE010000012.1 GCA_028691965.1 Paludibacter sp.
CGGCTGGAAAAGCAAATGTAGGTATAAGTAACGATAAGGAGGGCGAGAAACCCTCCCGCCGGAAGACTAAGGATTCCTGATCAACGCTAATCGGATCAGGGTTAGTCGGGGCCTAAGGTATAGCCGATAGGCGAAGCCGATGGAAGAACAGGTTAATATTCCTGTACTACGATATGGAGTGATGTGGGGACGGAGAAGTGAAAGTCCTGCGACCTGACGGAATAGGTCGTTAAAGGGTGTAGATATTGAGATGCGTAGGCAAATCCGCGCGTTGAGTCGAACCTGAAAGTACCGTGCGTACCTGTACAAACGGATATGGATGTAAACAGGCTCCCAAGAAAAACCGCTAAACGCTAATTCATATTGTACCCGTACTACAAACGGACACACGTGGTCAAGTAGAGAATACTAAGGCGCTCGAGTGAATCACAGCTAAGGAACTAGGCAAAATAGTCTCGTAACTTCGGGAAAAGAGACGCCTCCTCATGTTGAATGAGAGGCCGCAGAGAAATGGCCCAGGCGACTGTTTAACAAAAACATAGGGCTTTGCAAAATCGTAAGATGAAGTATAAGGCCTGACACCTGCCCGGTGCTGGAAGGTTAAGAGGAGATGTTAGTGCGCAAGTGCGAAGCATTGAATTGAAGCCCCAGTAAACGGCGGCCGTAACTATAACGGTCCTAAGGTAGCGAAATTCCTTGTCGGGTAAGTTCCGACCTGCACGAATGGTGTAACGATCTGGGCACTGTCTCAGCTGTGAGCTCGGTGAAATTGTAGTATCGGTGAAGATGCCGATTACCCGCAACGGGACGGAAAGACCCCGTGAACCTTTACTGCAACTTTGCATTGAATTTGGGTACTTAATGTGTAGGATAGGCCGGAGACAATGAAGCGGGTACGCTAGTATTCGTGGAGTCACCCTTGAAATACGGCCCTTTAATTATTTGAGTTCTAATTCCCGGATGGGAAGACACTGCATGGTGGGTAGTTTGACTGGGGTGGTCGCCTCCAAAAGAGTAACGGAGGCTCCCAAAGGTGCGCTCAGGACGATTGGTAACCGTCCGTAGAGTGTAATGGTATAAGCGCGCTTGACTGAGAGACCCACAAGTCGATCAGGTGGGAAACCAGGGCATAGTGATCCGGTGGTTCCGTATGGAAGGGCCATCGCTCAAAGGATAAAAGGTACTCCGGGGATAACAGGCTGATCATTCCCAAGAGCTCATATCGACGGAATGGTTTGGCACCTCGATGTCGGCTCGTCACATCCTGGGGCTGGAGAAGGTCCCAAGGGTTGGGCTGTTCGCCCATTAAAGTGGCACGCGAGCTGGGTTCAGAACGTCGTGAGACAGTTCGGTCCCTATCTGTTGTGGGCGTTAGAAATTTGCGAAGGTCTGACACTAGTACGAGAGGACCGTGTTGGACGAACCTCTGGTCTACGGGTTGTTCCGCCAGGAGCATTGCCCAGTAGCTACGTTCGGTTAGGATAAGTGCTGAAAGCATCTAAGCACGAAGCCATCTTCAAGATTAGATTTCTTCATAAGGGTCGTGGAAGACTACCACGTTGATAGGTTACAGGTGTACAACAGAAATGTAGAGCCGAGTAATACTAATTGCCCGAAAGCTTTTTTCGAAACGACATTACTTTAGACAAATGTGATAAAGTTAGACTTACTTTTTTTCTTTTCCGTCTGTGTTAAACATCTTACGATATTAAGGTGGTTATAGCACCGGGGTTCCACCTCTTCCCATTCCGAACAGAGAAGTTAAGCCCGGTCACGTCGATGGTACTGCGTAACAGTGGGAGAGTAGATAACCGCCGTTTTTCAAAAGCCTCATAGGGAGTTCCTTATGAGGCTTTTTTTGTTTAATCAATTTCGTGTTTGGTATGAATAAAGTCAGTGCCAATTTTTCTTAGATTCAATCGGGCCCTGATCATCAGTAACAGTACTCCCGGCAAATGAATAACTGCCTTTAGAGCCATCCCTTTTTTAATATACTTAAATGGGAATGAAGTTATACTGGTAATTACCAATAGTATAAATAAGAAAATCCAGGCTCCCTGAATTAAACTAAGCATCCCGCATTGCATTAATATTGTAAGAAGTGTCGTAAGTAGTGTGCCTGCTACGATGACTCCTATTATTATTATTTTAGGTGGAATGAGTAATTGGTATACTTTATCAATATAGTCGATATTACAAATGTGTTCAAAGCTTCTTATAGCCTTTTTTACTTCACTGCGCTTTAAGTCCCGTTGAATAGCCATCCATCGTTTACGCTGATGATAAAAACTTTCCGAACGTTGTACCTTTTCGTCATAGACAATAGCCCGGTCATCATACCCAATTCTAATACCTTTCCTGAGTAATCGCAATTCGAATTCCTTATCTTCACCCCGGCTGGTAACTTTACCTGAAAATTCCTCTCTGAATAAGCTGGTGTCGGCAATAAAACCAGATCCTATAACCGACGAAGATAAGCCCAACACCTCATGCCCTCTTCGAAGAATGGAGTTATTGACTTCTTCACTGATAGCATCCAGTACAGCATATGCCGTATTTTGATTTTTAGCGGTCCTGTGTCCCTGCACTATACGTAAGTTGGAAGCTATTTTGCTGGATAGGATGTGGTCTATAAATCCTTCCTTCATTACGTTATCTATATCCAGAATTACTATTTCTTCTGTTCTTTCCGGTATAAATTGCATTGCAAAGTCTAACGCAGCAGCCTTTGTTCCTTGTTGGTTTACAAATTCTTCTACCTGAATGCCTTCCTTCCGTAGTGTTTCTACTGTTGCAGGTTGTAGGCCGTCGGCAATTACAAGAACATCCAGTTTTGCAAGCTTACTCTTATGTTTAATGGCCTTAACTGCCGAATTCAGAATAACGTTATCTTCCTGATATGCCGGAAAAATCACAGTAACAGGTCGCTTTTCTTTCACCTTGATTGTATGGTTTTTTTGTGTGAAAAATAGCGATGCTGCTGAAAAGATAAAGAAATACAGCACAGGTATCAGAATCACTATATAAATGATTAAGTTGATTACCAGTAGTATAATAGATAGTAGTTCCATACTGAAGTGTCTTGATGTGGAGGGATTATCTCCCTTTTAATTTTTTCCTTATTCGAAGTAATATCTGCCTGGTTCTTGGCAGGTATTTCCCACTCCGAATATTATGTAATAAGGATTCAGTTTCAGCTATCATTTCAAAATTTTCTGTACAAAGCACCGGCTTTCCGGTTAATTTGTTAATTCTCCTGGCATCGTACAAAGAGCTTTCTATAAATAACAAATAATTTAACGATTTGTAGACTTGAGCTTTTAATTCTACGGGAGTTCTTACATATGTCAGTTTGCCCTTATCAGAGTCAAACATAATTAGCTGCTTGTATCGAATGTTGTGTTTTGAAAGCCATTCTTTCGTTTCTTTTCTGTATTTTTCTTTTCTACTGGTTACAATGGTGCCAATCGTGCAACCAGGAATGTAAAGAGGCGGTGCATTCTTAATAAAATCAAGATAAAGAGGGCCGTCATCGTCTTGCTTAAGAGTAGGGTCGGGACAAAGCACACCATCAATATCCAGACAGCTTTTTTCCAGAATAGAATGATGAAATACGTTCCATTGAAATACCTGTGGTAAAGCAAGAGTCTCAAAGAAGATGTCTGTTTTTTTAGCCTTAGCGGGTACCACGTAGATAGAACAGTATTTTATCCGGAAATTTGAATCCAGTTCACGAACCATTTTTTGTGCTTCTCTGAGTGCACTTCCCGATGCAACACTATCATCGACAATCAGGATATTTTTGAAAAGGTCAGAGGTTATCTGTTGTACCGTATTGTTGGGCCCGTAAATCCTGCCAGATACAAAAGAATGAATATCGGTATACGGAAGATGTAGAGTCTGTGCTATGAGAACGGCCGGAATCATGCCACTACGAGGAATTCCGACAATAAGATCAGTGTCGCCAGGGATAAGATGTGTATGTGTAAGTATAGTTAGATTTAAATCTGCTATGCTTTTATAGTACATATAGGATGTGTTGTGGAAACAAACGAACGCCTGCTGTCGGTTGTTTCAAATAAATTTCTCAAGAATATTACTGAATTCATCAGCTCGTGCTTCCCATGAATTATTACCTGCAAAGTTAATACGTTCTTTGACTTTTGCAAGTGAATCCGACAGTATCTCCTGTTTTAGTTTAGCTAAGAACTCAATTTCTGACGAGGCTGTACTTACAATATCTCTAAATTCAGGGAGTTCAGCAAAGTCGGTCATTACGATAGGGACTCCAACTGCCAGGTATTCGTTGATTTTCAAAGGATAGATATTCTTGTTGGCTTCGTTTTTAAGGTACGGAATAATTCCAACATCATATCCTGCTAATAATTCAGGCACCTTATCGGATGCCACCGGTGGAAAGAACTGAACGTTTTGGTAAGCTTCCAGTTGTTCTTTTATCCGGAAATTAAGCAGGGCGCCAGTAAACCCGAAATCCAACTCCGGAGCATTCTTTACTACATAGATGATTAACTCAATGTCAAACCGATGATCCAGACTGCCTATATATCCTACTTTTTTACGACTTCCCGTACTAATTTCCCGGCGTGCATGAGGTACAAACAGTTGAAAGTCGACGCCGTTTTTTACAACATGACACGCAGCATTCAGTGGGCTTTTTTCGGTGTACAGCTGATCCGAGCTGGTGATTACCCCATTTACCCTACGTATAAACCGACGCTCGGTTTCAAAGATTCGCTTGCCATAGAACCAGGACTCAACTGCATCGTAACAATAGTATATATGTGTTTTTTCACCCAGTTTACCCAGCATAGCTCCACCATAAAATGGATTAAAGGCTGTAATAACCAGTGGATGTTGAAATCCGAGTTTTTTAATTGCTTTCAAAACAGATTTCCGATAGATAAAAGCATTATAGCGAAACAGCCAATCAAATAATTTCTCACTTTTCAGAAAATAAACCGGGATGCCCGGAGGAGTAACCAGATTATACACTGTGGTTGCAGAAGCGGTTGTAAGTGTACTTAGCCTGCTACGGATACCCAACATACGCTTTACCTGTGGTCCGCTTTGTCTGTTCAACAGGGTCATTATAATATCCTTCCAGGTGTGTGGATATTCAATGAATAGCACCTGATTTGAAGCCGCAAGTCGCTCTAATAGTTGAACAGTTGATTTGGTGTAGTGCCCATACCAGTTGGTACTCGAAATACAAACTATTTGTTGGCCTTGAATCATAGAGTTAAATGAGTTTTTAAGTACTAAATACGTTCGTGATTGATGTTGACAGACAGTGAATAATTAGTACAAAGCTAAACAATTTTTAGGGTTTATTTGTTTTAACTTTTACCTTAATAGAAAAAATCAGGCCTTACCACATGAAGACCAAACCTAATCAGTATAAGATATTATTGACCGGAGCTTCCGGAACGATAGGTCGTGAAGTGTTGAACCGCCTTCTTCTTCGTACTGATGTGGATGTTTATGTTTTTGATAAGCGTAATATTGATACTGTTTTATTTTATCGACCATTTAAAAACAAAATAACTCTTTTTTACGGAGATCTTACCCGTAACACTGATATATCGTTACTACCGGGAAATTTCGATTTAGTGTTTCATTTAGCAGCAATACTCCCTCCTAAGGCTGATCGTAGTCCTCAGCAAACTGAAAAGCTCAATGTTACAGCTACAAATTTACTTATAAAACACCTGCAACATTCATCACCTGAAGCTTTTATCCTATTCAGTTCTTGTATGTCGGTATATGGTGATCGCCTTAAAAACCCATTCATCTGTGTTGATGACGCTATCAGTCCCTGTGAAAACGACATCTATGCACAGACCAAAGCGAAAGCCGAAACGGAAATTCGCGCTTCGGGTATGCGATGGTCGATATTTAGAATTACGGCCATTCTTAAGCATCACAAAATATCACGCCTGATGTTTCACATGCCTCTTGATACAAAAATCGAAACATGCTCGCCGGGTAATGTTGCTCAGGCTTTCGTTAATGCAATTGATCATACAGATGAGCTTGCTTATCGGACATTCAATTTAGGAGGGGGCGAAAAGTGTCGGATCACCTATCGGGATTTTTTAAACAGGGTGTTTGATATGGCCGGATTAGGAACACTAACTTTTCCGCCCAGGGCATTCGCTTCCAGGAATTATCATTGTGGGTTTTATGCTGATAGTGATGTGCTGAACGAAATACTTCATTTTCGAAGTGCCGACATACAGGTATGTCTTGAGGAAATTAAAGGTCGCTTTTCACCTATAAGCAGGCATGTGAGACGTCGTTTTAAGAACACTATTAAAGCAAGCCTGCTCCGACAATCTTCTCCGTACTGGGCTTATATAACAGCCAACAAGCGCTTAGTGAAGTACTATTTCGGTGATGATATAGATTGACCACATTTGTGCAATTTTTGCCCACAAACGTGCAATTTTTATCACCATTGCTGCTCTATCTTTGTGCCCATGAAAATACAATTCCTGATCCTGTTTTTGATGCTGCTTGTTGAGATGGTTCTCAGCGGCAGTTCACATCGTATCGTTAACAGTAGCAAGCTTCGTCATTTTGTTCCCGTTGCACCGACGTTCGGCGCTTCACAACTTTTCGATACCCTGTTCCTGAGCGGGTACTTTACATCCACCGGCCGGTTTATTCCCACCTGCCGCGCACCCGGTTGTTCGTTTCCAGGGAATGTTCTTACTACTATCAGCCTGTACAACGCAGCAGTTGCAGGTAGCTATCCTTCCTTTGCCGCCTGTTTACACTCCCCGGTTTTTAACAGGACCTGAGTCCGCTCCCCTCTTTTAGTACTTTCTGACTGCCGGCTGGCCACTATTTGGTCAGCCTTTTTTGCGTTTAATCCCCTAACCAAATCGATCCGCAGCCATGGCCTTTTTGTCATTTCAATCAGGCGTTTTCGATTCATCCGTTAAGCTCTTTTTAACCGAAACGCGGCATGTAACTGTTCCGCATATGTCATGTAACAGGTCCGCATATGTCATGTTAGAGGTTCGCATATGTCATGTTAGAGGTTCGCACATGTCATGTTAGAGCTTCGCATATGACATATGACAGGTTTGCACACGAGGTGTGCGGGTTACTCACACAGGGCGTGCGGGTCAATATGACCTGGCGTAACGACCAAAACGCCCAAGGCACATTGATCAATTAACTATAGTTTGCGGGCCTGTTTGGTCCTACTACCGACTCCTAAATCGTAAATTTACGATTTAGGAGATGTCATTTAATAAAAAAGCAACATTCAGGTTGCTTTTTTTAACCTGAATATTGCTTTTTAAGGATTCAATATACCGCAACTTAGTTTATCCTGTAGCGATCAATTTGTTCTACTTCAAAATGCTTTATAAATGTAGCATGTTTTCTTACTTCAACCTCAGCAAACTTAAGATAGATTTCTGCTGATTTTTTGAACATATCATTACGGGTAGCATCAGTTAACAACAAGTAACACATTATTATATGGCCTGCTATTTCAACTAACCGGCGAGCCTGGAAGTCGATGTACTCTGCATTTTTCGATTCATTCACTCTGTTAACAGCATTCTCAAATAAAGTTGTCATGCTTTCCAGCCTTTTCCTTAGCGAGCTGAACTCAGAGCTAATGGGCTGCTGCTGGTAAAAACGAATTTGTTTCAGGTAATTGCCGGTAGTGACGTGACGAATAGCTGCTACGGTTTGTAGCTGTGATGTGCCTTCATAGATAGTTAGAATGCGTGCATCCCTGTAAATTCGTTCACAGGCATAGTCTTTCATAAATCCGGAACCCCCGTGAACCTGTATCGAATCGTACGCATTCTGATTGGCATATTCACTTGAGAACATTTTCAGGATTGGAGTAAATGCATCTGCCAGTTTTTGATATTCTTTGTATTCTGAACGTTCTTCGGGCGTTAATTTTCGGGTCGCCTCAAGAGCTTCGTAGGCTTTATACACATCAACAAAACGAGCAGTTTCATACAATAAGGCACGTGAGGCATCCAGTTTAGCTTTTATAATGGAGAGCATCTCGTATACTGCCGGGAATTCAATAATTGCCTTGCCAAACTGTTTGCGGTCGCGAGCATATGCGAGCGCTTCTTCGTATGCTGCCTGTGAAACGCCGACCGACTGAGCTCCAACTCCCAGGCGAGCACCGTTCATCAGCGACATTACATATTTTATAAGTCCCATCCGGCGTGTGCCTACTAATCGTGCCGGTGTGTTACTAAATACCAGTTCACAGGTAGGAGAGCCTTTAATTCCGAGTTTGTTTTCAATTCTTCGTACCTTTATGGTGTGGTCAAAGTTATTGTCAGCAACAAAATACGACAAGCCCCTTGCATCAGCCGATCCTTCTTCGGAGCGGGCCAGTACAAGTTTAATCTGAGCATCTCCGTTTGTTATAAACCGCTTAACACCATTCAGATACCAAATGCCATCATGTTCGTTGAAAGTTGCTTTAAGTTGAACAGCCTGTAAGTCGGAACCTGCATCAGGTTCGGTCAGGTCCATCGAACAAGTTGCACCCTCACATACTCTCGGAAGGAATTCTTTCTTAGTTTCCTCATCTGCAAACTCAGCAATTGTTTCAGCACAGTCCTGCAAGCCCCAAATGTTAGCAAAACCAGCATCAGCCCTGGATACCAGTTCTCCACTCATAACATAGGGTGTTAGTGGGAAATTCAAACCACCATATTGTCGTGGCAACGTCATGCCGTATAGTCCGGCCTGTGTCAATGCATCATGATTTTCCTGGGTTCCACGGGCATATTTCACACGGTTGTTTATCACTTGTGGGCCTTCCTTATCAACACTTTCGGCGTTTGGGGCAATAATGTCGGCAGCAATTTCGCCTACAATTTCCAGTACCCGTTCGTAATTGTCGATAGCATCTTCAAAATCTTTCGGAGCATAATCAAAAAGATCTTTCTCACTGAAGTTTTGTTCCCGCAGACTTACAATCTTTTGCATCAGTGGATGTGACAGCTGGAATTTCAGCGCGGGATTATTATTGAAATAGTTCATCTTACTTGCTGTTTTTCTTATAATACTTAATCATTTTAGGAATCACGTCTTCCACTGTGCCGGTTATTACATAATCAGCTATCGCGTTGATAGGTGCATGCGGATCACTGTTAATGGAAATAATCATTGCGCTTTCCTGCATCCCGGCTATATGCTGTATTTGTCCAGATACGCCGCAGGCAATGTATAATTTAGGGCGTACAGTTACACCAGTCTGTCCTATTTGTCGCTCGTGCTCAGCAAACCCGGCATCTACAGCAGCACGGGAAGCACCAACCTCACCACCTAATACATTAGCCAGGTCGTACAACAGTTTAAAATTATCAGCGCTTCCCACACCATATCCTCCTGTGATGATGATGTGTGAGTTTTTGAGGTTTAACTTCGATTTCTCGATGTGACGTTCGATAACTTCGATCACAAAGTCTTCATCCGGCACATAATCAGACAGGTTTAGTTTCTTTGTTTTTCCCTTGTAAGCGGGATCACATAGTTCCTTTTTCATTACACCCTCACGCACGGTTGCCATTTGTGGACGGCAGTCGGGGTTGACGATAGTGGCGACTATATTTCCGCCAAATGCGGGGCGTATTTGGTACAATAAGTCCGAATAAACTTTACCGGCCTTTTTATCTTCGTATGAACCTATTTCCAATGAAGTACAGTCGGCCGTAAGTCCGCTGAACAATGCGGATGACACCCGGGGTCCTAAATCCCTCCCGATGGAGGTTGCTCCCATAAGAGCAATTTGAGGTTTTTCTTCTTTAAACAGGTTTACTAACAAGGAGGTATGAGGAAGGGTAGTATAAGGATACAGTCGCTTGTCGTCGGCCAGATACAAAGTGTCAACTCCATAGTGGAATACCTGTGTGCCGATAGTATCGAGCTGATATCCGGCAGCTACCGCCTCTAATTTACATTTTTGCTGATTAGCCAGTTGCCGGCCTTTCGTAAGTAGTTCCAGACTAACATCACCTACAATGCCGTCTTCAATTTCAAGATAGACAATAATATTATTCATAGATTATCCGATAGTATGGTTAGCGATTAATTCCTTCATAAGTTCCTCAATGTCGGCATCAACTGCAGTGAGTTGCTTACTTTCCTTGGCAGTGAAAACGACGTTTTCGATCTGTTTTACCTTGGTAGGAGAACCGGATAGTCCAAGCCACTGTGGCTCATGTTCTATATCGCCGGCACCCCATTCGGGAATAATGTAGGTATGATACGTATCGGTATAATCGGATGAAGATGTTTGTTGTTCTGAGATAGTCTTAGCATTCTTATACTTGAGAGTAAGTTTTGCATGACGCGGCCGGCATGGCGCAGCCGAACCGTTAACCGTCACAAGTATCGGAAGCGGACCTCTGACAATTTCCACACCACGCTCCAGTCGGCGACGTACAGTAATGGAGTCTTTATCAAGGTCGATAATTTCTTCTGCATAGGTTATTTGAGGGAATCCCAGTTTTTCAGCCACCTGAGGACCAACCTGGGCTGTATCGCCGTCGATCGCCTGGCGTCCTGAAAGTATCAGGTCAACTTTTCCCATTTTACGGATAGCTGCAGCTAAGGCATAGGATGTAGCAAGGGTGTCGGAGCCGGCAAATTCGCGACCACTTAACAGGAAGCCTCCGTCGGCACCACGGTACATACTTTCACGGATAATCTCAGCAGCACGGGCAGGACCCATGGTCAACACCTGAACGGTAGCATCTCCGATTTTTGATTTTAAACGAAGTGCCTGTTCGAGCGCGTTGAGATCTTCGGGGTTGTAGATGGCAGCAAGGGCGGAACGGTTGACCGTTCCGTCGGCTTTCATGGCATCTTTTCCCACATTACGCGTATCGGGCACTTGTTTTGCAAGTACAACAATGTTAAAACTCATTTTTAGCGTATTATATTGGGTTAATAATCGATTGGTTCACGGGTAATCAATGTGTTTTTCGTTACCTGAATCAGCCACAAATGTACTTTAATTTTGGGAAGTTACAATAAATAGTCTGCACTATTTTTCTGTTAGTGTGCAGTTTTGGTGCGATAGTAAGTGAATATAACAACAGCGCGGGACTTTTCACAAAGTCCCGCGCTGTTAATAGGTATTAGTTTTTTTAAGGTATAAAAAAGATTGTGTTGTTTAGTTAACGCTTGCAAAGAAACACTGTTTTACTGGATAATACAAGTATAAAAATATGTTTTACAACCTGTTTTTGGTGTTTTTTGCTCAGAAACGGGCACTTCGTGTCAAAAAAAGTATAAAATCAGGCGTTTCTAAAAAAAAACGTATCTTTGTTGAGCTAAATTTTCAACAAAAATGAAGATCATTTATCTCCTTCTTTTTGCCGTGTTTATGTCATCATGTCATCAAAAACCTGCTCAAACAGCAGTGTCGACGATAGAGCTCGCTGCATATCCGGTCTTTTCGCCCGATTCTGCTTACACATTTATAGAGCAGCAGGTAGCGTTCGGACCACGAATACCCAATACTTCTGCCCATAAAAAGTGTGCTGAATACCTGTCGGGAACCCTACAAAGATACGGTGCTACTGTCATTTTGCAAAATTTTCAGGCAAGAGCTTTTAATGGAGATATGTTAAACGGGGTTAATATTATTGGTAGTTATAATCCGGATGCGCCAAAACGGGTTTTATTATTTGCTCATTGGGATACCCGTCCCTGGTCGGATCACGATCCTGATCCCTCCAACTATTCAATACCTGTATTGGGAGCCAACGATGGTGCAAGTGGTGTAGGAGTATTACTGGAGGTAGCCCGCCAGATAGGCAAAAGCAGTCCGTCTATAGGTGTTGATATTATCTTTTTTGATGCCGAGGATTATGGTGCTCCTGAATCTGTTGCCAGTGATGATCCCCACAGTTGGTGCCTGGGGTCTCAATATTGGGGTCGCAATCCCCATCAGCCGGGCTACAAAGCTTCGTATGGAATTTTGCTCGACATGGTAGGTGCTCCGGGAGCTACGTTCTACAGGGAGCAAATCTCTGAATATTTTGCATCCGATATTGTCAATAAGGTGTGGAAAGCAGCTCATACTCTTGGTTTTCAAACCTATTTCAGGAATGAGCCCGGAGGCTCCATCACCGATGATCATCTTTATGTAAACAGGTTAGCAGGTATTCCTTCCATTAATATTATTCAGTATAACCCCTCCGGTGAGAAAGGTTTTGGTGACTATTGGCATACCACTAATGATACAATGGAGAATGTCGATCGCTCTACCTTGAATGCGGTAGGAACTACCTTATTATATATTCTATATAACGAACGTTGAGATGCCCTTTAAATACAAACGTATTGCAATTAAGATCGGAAGCAATGTACTGACCCGGCAAGATGGAAAATTAGATCTTACCCGCATGTCGGCCCTGGTAGATCAAATTGCTTTTCTTCATCACAAAGGAGTGGAAATTGTCCTTATATCATCGGGAGCTGTAGCTTCCGGCCGGAGTATTTTAGGACTTCATAAAAAAATGGATGTAGTCGACCAAAGGCAATTGTTTTCGGCTGTCGGACAGGCAAAATTAATCAATCACTACTGGGATCTGTTTCGTGAACATGGCATTACAGTCGGCCAGGTACTAACCACAAAAGAGAATTTTGGAAGTCGCCGTCATTATCTCAATCAACGCAACTGTATGCAGGTGATGCTTGAGAATAAAGTAATACCTATCGTTAATGAGAACGACACCGTTTCTGTTTCGGAATTGATGTTTACTGATAACGATGAATTATCGGGCCTGATAGCTTCGATGATGGATATGCAGGCCCTCATTATTCTGAGCAATGTTGATGGTATATATAATGGTTCACCATCTGATCCTTTGTCACAGGTGATAACTGAAATCGAAAAGGGACAGGATATTTCCGACTTTATACAAAGTTCTAAATCCTCGTTCGGTCGTGGTGGCATGTCGACAAAAACCAGTATCGCACGAAAAATAGCTGATGAAGGTGTTGATGTGTATATTGCCAACGGTCGCAGAGAAAATGTGCTGCCCGATTTGCTGGATATAAAGTCGACCGTAATCTGTACC
The DNA here is from genome assembly GCA_028691965.1 of Paludibacter sp. Lineage (GTDB taxonomy): Bacteria > Bacteroidota > Bacteroidia > Bacteroidales > Paludibacteraceae > Paludibacter. The sequence continues at coordinate 13,113 of JAQUYE010000012.1, forward strand.
CTCTTTAAGGCATCCGGCGATAGTGTATCCTCGGTAAAAAAATGGATAGCTCACAGTTCGGGTTTTGCCAAAGGGGAGGTTGTGGTCAACGAGAATGCTGCGAAAGCACTGGCAGGAGAACAGGCTGTCAGCCTGCTGATGGTAGGTGTAACCAGTGTGAACGGAGAATTTGAAAAGGACGATATAGTAAAAATAGTATCCGGTGAAAGGAAATTCCTTGGAGTCGGTAAAGTACAGTACGATAGCACTAAAGCACGTGATTTAATTGGAAAGAAGAACGTTAAGCCCCTGGTGCATTGTGATTATTTATTTTTGGAGTAAACGACAACACACATGAACTGGAAAGAACAAGCAGTAGCTGCCTCACGTACCCTTAACCTGGTGTCAGCTGAAAAAATAAATGAAGTCTTAAACAGCCTGGCTGAAGCTGCTATTTCAGCAACCGACACCATACTGGCTGCCAACGCTATGGATTTGTCGGCCATGGAGAAATCCAATCCGATGTACGACCGACTGCTACTCACTCCCGAACGAATTGAGGGTATTGCGGCTGATATGCGAACCGTGGCAACATTACCCTCACCACTTGGAAAAGTGCAACGGGTGTTGAAACGTCCGAATGGTATGACGATTTCACGCGTTAGTGTGCCTTTTGGTGTTATTGGGATTATCTACGAGGCGCGACCTAATGTGAGCTTTGATGTATTTTCACTTTGCCTTAAATCCGGAAATGCCTGTGTGTTGAAAGGGGGTACCGATGCTTTTCATTCCAATTTGGCTATAGTCGGACTTATTCAATCTGTACTTGAGCAACACGGACTAAATCGCAATTGTGTTACATTGCTTCCTGCCGGAAGGGAAGCTACTGCTGAACTGCTGAATGCAGTGGGGTATGTGGATATGATTATACCCCGGGGAGGTAAAGGTCTCATTGATTTTGTACGTAATAACTCCCGGATACCGGTAATAGAAACCGGGGCCGGAATTTGCCATACTTATTTTGATGCTGATGGCGATCTGGAAAAAGGCAAGTCGATTGTGTTTAATGCCAAAACCCGACGGGTGAGTGTTTGTAATTCGCTCGACTGCCTGGTTGTTCATAGTTCCCGCTTATCTGATTTGCCTGAACTATGCGCCATGCTTGCAACCAAAAATGTACTTATTTATGCCGATGAGCCAGCTTACAATGTCTTAAACGGCCACTATCCTGAATCCTTACTTGCCAATGCCGGAGAGGATAGTTTTGGAACCGAGTTTCTGGATTACAAGATGGCGATTAAGACTGTTGCTACCACCGAAGAGGCTGTGGACCATATTTCGGTGTACAGTTCCCGTCATAGTGAGTGTATAATAAGTGAAAACGAAAAGGCAATCAGCTATTTTGATACCATGGTTGACGCTGCTTGTGTGTATACGAACGTATCGACTGCCTTTACCGATGGTTCTCAGTTTGGTCTCGGTGCCGAGATTGGCATCAGTACCCAAAAGCTTCATGCGAGAGGACCGATGGCTCTGGATGAATTATGTTCCTATAAGTGGATAGTTAAAGGGAATGGTCAGGTACGGAGTTAACGAACCCGGAACTATGTAAAGCATACAAATGAAAGGATATTTTCAACATTCAGTATTAGTGGCAAAGTTTCTCCAGCTGGCAGCTGTAACCATCGTTGCCGGTTTGATGTTCACAATGCTATCACTGTTGGTTACCAACGGTGATTATTCGTCGGTCAATGCCCTTAAGATTGCTCAGTTACTTCAGTCGCTTGGCATTTTTGTTGTTACGCCTGTATTGCTTGCATACCTTTGGAGTACGCGACCTGCTGAATGGTTGCAGATTGATCGTCGTCCGTCTGTCGCAACCCTACTCCTGGTTGTTTTACTGATGTGGGTTGCTATTCCCGGAATTAATATGATAGGGGCATGGAATCAGCAAGTGCAATTGCCTGAATCATGGACGGGTGTAGAGCAATATTTTAGGGCAATGGAGGCGAATGCTGAAGCGTTGACCGATAGGATTTTATCCGACACTACACTAAGCGGAGTTCTGTTTACACTTGTAGTGGTGGCATTAGTACCGGCCGTTGGTGAGGAACTTTTTTTCAGGGGGGTAGTCCAGCGGTTATTTAATTCGAAGTGGAATTCACATATTGCCGTATGGTTAACAGCCATCCTGTTTAGCACCATCCATTTCCAGTTCTTTGGATTTATTCCCCGTATGTTGATTGGAGCCCTGCTGGGTTATCTGCTGGTGTGGGGAGGTTCGCTTTGGTATCCGATAGTTGCCCATTTCGTTAATAATGCAACTATAGTGTTTGTCTTTCTGGCAGAGCAGAAAGGCTGGATTAGCATTGATATGGAAGCAGTAGGAACACAAAAGACTATACTGGCCGGATACCTTAGTTTAGTTCTGGTGGTATTTTTAATTGTATGGGTTCGCACTAAGTTACGAACTAATCGCTTAGGCTCTTCGTTCCCGGATAATCATTAAAGCTTCTTCTTTTAATTCATCGGGCAATTGGATACCTCTTAGCTGCAGACTTCGAAGCCATCCCGCTACATCGCTTTCCCGGAGTGTGTAAAAAATATCAGCCAGCTGTTTCTCCTGGTCGGCAGTGAAGCTATCCGGGCTTTTCCCGCGTAGTACATCCAGCTCCTCATCATCGTAATACACCACAATATTATCAGCGTTTAACAACGAATCCTTGTCGCACACTTCGTGAGCCCCACAGCATTCCTCGTCCATTTCGTAGTTAATTTCAACTTCCTCAGTCTGCTTTTTCCTTCTCATCCATGTCAGAACCATGATCAGAGAAGTACCTGCCAACAACAATAAAACCAATACCCACATAGTTATACACTTAATAGTTTTAAAAATCGGTACAAAATTACTGAAAGCTATCCGATTTTGATTAATTTTGTGAGTTAAATATTGAAAAGTGACTGTACAACGCCATTCCTGCACGCTATCTATTTTGTTGTTCATCCTGCCATTTTTGCTGTTCAGTTCCTGTTCAACCAGCAAAAATACCTGGAGGGAGAGAGCTGTACAATCGCTGAATACCCGTTTTAATGTTTATTTTAACGGACAAAAAAGTTACGACGAAGGACTTCAGGCTATCCTTGCCACTCAGAAAGACGACTATAACAAGCCTATTCCAATGTATCCCATAAGTGTTCACCCGAATGCTTCAGCTGCCAGCTCGCAGATGACCAGGGCTATAGAGAAGACGCGAAAGGCCATTAAGACCCGCTCCATCAAAACGAAACCCAAGGTGAATCCGTCAAAACGATCCGATCCTAAGTATCGTGCCTTCCTGCAGCAAGAGGAGTACAATCCTTTTATGAAACATGTTTGGATGCTCCTGGCAAAGGCCGAATTCCACAAGGCTGATTTCCTTGGATCAGTAGGTACTTTTAATTATATTATCCGTCATTTTCAGGAAGATAAAGAGTTGCAGTTGGCGTGTCAGTTGTGGGTAGTAAGAGCCTATGCCGAAATGGGTTGGGTGTATGAAGCGGAGGAAATGTTACGAAAACTGAATCCATCCGACCTGCAGGGAGATAATACCGGCCTTTTTGCAGCTGTAAAGTCGGATTTGCTTTTAAAGCAAAAACAATATGCCGAAGCCCTGCCCTTTTTGGAAATGGCTCTTAAGTGGGAGAAAGATAAGAAGATGCAATTGCGCTTTACCTATTTGCTCGCTCAGTTACATGAAATTTCAGGTAATAAAAAGGCTTCTTTTGATGCCTATTCGCGTATAATTGATGCAAATCCCACCTATGAAATGGGGCTCAATGCCCGGATTGGCCGATCTGCTTTATTCCTGCAGAAAACGCCGGATGTGAGAAAAGAACTCACTAAAATGATTAAAAACAATAACAACAAAGACTACCTGGATCAGTTGTACTACACCATAGGTTTGTCCTATCTGCACGATAAGGACAGTCTGCAGGCTATTGCCAGTTTTCGCAAAGCTGCTGAAGAAAGTACCCGCAACGGTGTTGAAAAAGCAACTGCACTAATACGGATGGCGGACGTGTTGTACGAACAGAAAAACTATGTGAAGGCCCAGCCGGGTTATGATGAGGCATCCAAATTAATTACTGTTGAGCATGAGGAATACAAGCGTATATCAGGCAGGGCTGAACTGTTATCTGAATTAGTAGTGGAATATGAAATGGTGCAACTACAGGATAGCCTGCAACGCCTTTCTGCCATGTCGCCCGAACAACAACTCGAAACTATTAAATCCTATATAGCCTGGTTGGAGCGTGAAGAAGCCTTAGCCGCCGAACGTGAGGCCGAACGTCTGGCACGGGCTGAGGATGATGAGTCTGCTCAGGGGCAGATGACCGGGATGCCGCAGATGGGACAGTGGAATCAGTCGAACGATTGGTATTTCTACAATCCGCAAACCGTACGCGCCGGACAACAGGAGTTTCAGCGTCGCTGGGGAAAGCGTAAGCTCGAAGATAACTGGAGAAGGGCCAATAAATCGGCTGCTCTCTTTGGTGAAACTGCCGACCCGGCCGCCGAAGAGGCAGTATCCGGTGGACAGGAAGAAGCTGGTTTAGCGTTGACAGCCGAAGATGCCATTGCTGATTCAGTTGGTTCAAATACGAAAAATCCGGAATATTATCTTCGTCAAATACCTTCTACCCCTGCTCAGATAGAGAAATCGAATGAGTTGTGGGCTGATGCTCTTTTTAAGATGGGCACCATCTACAACGATAAATTAAAGGAGTATCAACTGGCTATCGAAACCTTTAACGAATATGTGCGTCGCTTCGGTACCTACTCACAGGCTCCTGAGGCCTTGTTTACTACTTATTTGATTCACACTAAACTTACGCAGCCAATCGAAGCAGAGCAGGTACGGCAACAATTACTGCGTTCTTATCCGCAAAGCAGAAACGCCGACTTGCTTGCTGATCCTGATTTTATGGCAAAACGACAATTGATGTTCGAGCAACAGGATTCTCTTTATGCACTGACGTATTCAGCCTTTAACGAGAATGAATACGGGCGGGTGCGCGAGTTGACCGATACCGTAAAACGCCGTTTTCCCACCAGTACGCTGATGCCCAAGTTCCTTTTCCTGGAAGCGTTAACGCTTGCCAAGTCGGGTCGGCAGCAGGAATTTGAAGAGTCACTTACCCGGATGTTGGAGGCTTATCCAATTAGTGAAGTGAGCGCCATGAGTAAGGATATGCTGGCCCTCCTGCGCCAGGGCAGGGAGTCAAAGCAAGGTGGTTCTCATGGAAGTATACTCTCCCGAAGGGAGTCAGAACTTACCGCAACAGAAGGGAACGATAGTATTCGTATGGAATTTACAACCGGGCGGGAGGGGCCACACAGGATACTCTTCCTCTCGTCAGCTTCCACAGAGGACCTGTTCCCGTTACAATTCCAGTTGGCGGTTTATAATTTCTCAAAATTCCTGATTAAGGACTTTGAGATTACGATCCTTACAGTAGATGATGCACTCAACAGTGTATCTGTATACGAGTTCGAAAATTACGAAGAAGCTGAATGGTACCTGCAATCCATACAGGAAGATAAAGCCGTTGTAAGCCAGCTTGAGGCATTGAAAGTAAGAGCTGTCGTATTCTCCGACTTTAACTACGGCCTGTTGCAGGCAGGCAGGAGTTTGCAGGAGTACGAATTATTTATATCCACACCCCCAAATCCACCCCAACAAGAGGAGGTTAGCGAATGAAAAAAGAAAGAATACTCTGGGCCGATGATGAAATCGATTTATTAAATGTGTATGTCATTTTTCTGGAAGAAAAAGGCTATGAGGTAGTAACTGCAACGAATGGAAAGGATGCCATTGACTTGTGCAGGCAGGAAAGCTTTGATATTATTTTCCTGGATGAAAATATGCCCGGACTAAGTGGACTGGAAACTCTCTCACAGCTAAAAGAAATTGTACCCGACGTGCCAATGGTGATGATAACCAAAAGTGAAGAGGAAAATATAATGAACATGGCCATTGGTCGTAAGATTGCTGATTATCTTACCAAGCCGGTGAATCCTAGTCAGATACTTCTTACACTCAAGAAGAATATTCATAAAAAAGAAATCGTATCAGAGCATACCACCAGTTCGTATCGTTCTGAGTTTGGTCGTATTGGAATGAAAATCAACGACTCGCTTACCTATGAAGATTGGGAGGAAGTGTATAAAAAATTAATCTACTGGGAACTGGAACTGGCTGAAACCGACAGTGGGATGGATGAGATGCTACGGATGCAGAAAACAGAAGCTAATCACACCTTTACAAAGTTTGTTAAGCGAAATTACGAGGAATGGTTCCGCAACCCTGAGCAACGTCCGCTAATGAGTCCGGATCTTTTTAAAAACAAGGTTTTCCCGCTACTTGATGCAGGAGAAAAGGTGTTTTTTGTACTTATTGACAATTTCCGCTTCGACCAGTGGAAGATCATCCGGGAAATGCTTTCTGAAGTTTACACGTTTACTGAAGAAGGGTTATATGCCTCCATACTTCCTACTGCTACTCAGTATGCACGTAATGCAATCTTCTCTGGTCTGATGCCAATTCAGATTCAACAGCTATTTCCTGATTTGTGGGTTGAGGAAGAGGAAGAAGAAGGAAAAAATCTAAACGAGAAGGACCTGATTCAAACACAACTGAATCGTTTTCGGAAGAACTATTCTTTTTCGTACCATAAAATCAATGAGTCATCGTATTGCGACAAACTGATAGAACGTTTGCCTCAACTCGACAGCAATCCGTTGAACGTATGTGTGCTGAATTTCATCGATATGATGTCGCATGCACGCACCGAGTCGAGGATGATGCGGGAACTGGCTAACGATGAGGAGGCCTATCGTTCTCTGACACTCTCCTGGTTTCGCCATTCAGGTACTCTCGAATTGCTTAAGGCAATAGCACGCCGGGGCTATAAAGTGATACTTACAACCGATCATGGAACGATTCAGGTTAAAAATCCGGTAAAAGTTATTGGAGATAAAAATACTACTGTTAACCTTCGCTATAAGGTTGGGAAGAACCTGAGTTACAACAAAAAAGAAGTATTTGAAATTACCGATCCAAAAAAAGTTGGTCTGCCTTGTCCGAATGTAAGTTCGGCATACATCTTTGCCGGCAACGACGATTTCTTTGCTTATCCTAATAATTACAATCATTACGTGAGCTATTACAGGAATACCTTTCAACACGGGGGCATATCGCTGGAAGAAATGCTGATCCCTCTTGTAATCATGCAACCACGTTAACAACACACGAATACGAAAATGAAAACTTTTACGAACGTTAAAGATCTTGGTGATCTAAAGGCTGCTGTCAGAGAAGCGCTGGAGGTAAAATCAAACCGTTACGGCTACAAACAGTTGGGAACGGATAAGACTTTGTTGATGGTATTCTTTAATTCCAGTCTGCGAACACGCCTTAGTACTCAAAAGGCAGGTATGAATCTCGGGATGAATACGATGGTGCTCGACATCAACCAGGGTGCATGGAAGCTCGAAACCGAAAGGGGAGTAATCATGGATGGAGATAAACCTGAACATATTCTGGAGGCGATCCCGGTGATGGGAGCTTACTGCGATCTGATTGGTGTACGTGCTTTTGCTCAGTTCGAGGACAAGACTTTCGACTACAGTGAAACCATCCTTCAGCAATTTATTCAGTATTCCGGTAAACCTGTTTTCAGTATGGAAGCTGCAACAGGCCATCCTTTGCAGGCGTTTGCCGATCTTATTACTATAGAGGAGCATAAGACTAAAGATCGTCCGAAAGTGGTGCTTACCTGGGCTCCGCATCCAAGGGCTTTGCCACAGGCTGTGCCGAATTCTTTTGCCGACTTTATGAACGAGGCAGATGTGGAGTTCGTTATCACCCATCCTGAAGGCTATGAACTTGCCGGGGAGTTTGTTCGTGGTGCTAAGGTGGAATACAATCAAATGAAAGCGTTTGAAGGTGCCGATTTTATTTATGCCAAGAACTGGGCCGCCTACCAGGATCCTCATTATGGTAAGATCCTGAGTACCGACCGTAGCTGGACGGTGAGTGAGCGTCAGATGGCAGTTACCAACGATGCCCGTTTTATGCATTGTTTGCCGGTGCGGCGTAATATGATTGTTACCGACGAGGTAATTGAAAGTTCCCGTTCACTGGTAATCCCGGAAGCAGCAAACCGTGAAATCTCAGCTCAGTTAGTGATGAAAAGAATGCTGGAAGCAGCTCAACAATTATAAAAAGATAGAAAATGAACGTAGAACAAGTGATCGCTTCGATCCGCAATGTCCCTGATTTTCCCAAACCGGGAATTCAGTTCAAAGATGTTACCACTGCAATGAAAGATCCCGGCGTGCTTCGATATATTGCTGACGAACTATATAGCTACTATAAGGATAAAGGAATTACAAAAGTAGTGGGTGTTGAAAGTCGTGGTTTCATATTGGGAAGCATTTTAGCATATAAGCTGGGAGCCGGCTTTGTACTATTACGTAAACCCGGAAAACTCCCGGCGGAAACATTCCGGGCGGAGTATTCGTTAGAATATGGGGTAGATGCCCTCGAGATCCACAAAGATGCCATCAGCAAAGATGATGTAGTGCTATTGCACGATGATTTACTGGCCACTGGTGGTAGTGCAGGTGCAGCCCTTCAATTAATTCAGCAATTCAGTCCGAAATCTGTTTTGGTAAATTTTCTGATTGAACTGGAGTTTTTAAATGGCAGAGATACATTGCCGGCTAATATGGATGTATTTACGATGATTAAGTATTAATGAAAGAACAACTAACGATTGTAAAAGTAGGAGGAAAGATTGTTGAGGAAGACCTTAGTCTGCAGCAATTACTGAACGACTTTTCAAAGATTGATGGTCATAAGCTCTTGGTACATGGTGGCGGAAGATCAGCAACCGCACTGGCTTCAAAACTGGGAGTTGAGAGTCGCATGGTGAATGGACGACGCATTACTGATGAAGCAATGCTCGAAGTGGTGACGATGGTGTACGGGGGATTGGTAAATAAGAAAATTGTAGCAGGACTGCAGGCCGCCGGGCTAAATGCACTTGGACTTACCGGTGCCGACCTGAATTATATGATTTCGGATAAACGTCCGGTAAAGGAGATCGACTATGGTTATGTAGGCGACGTAAAACAGGTGAATGCGGCTATACTGGCCGACTTGATACAACGCGGAGTGGTGCCCGTGTTAGCACCCCTTACTCATGATGCTGCCGGCCACTTACTGAATACGAATGCCGATACAATTGCAGGGGAGGCTGCTAAGGCATTGGCTGCTTTTTTTGAGGTGACCCTGGTCTACTGCTTTGAAAAAAAGGGGGTGTTGTCCAACGAAGACGACGACGAAAGTGTGATTCCCACGCTCGACCCTCACTCTTTTTCTACCTATGTAGCATCCGGAGTAATACAGGGAGGGATGATTCCTAAATTGGAGAATGCCTTCAGTGCCTTACATTCGGGAGTGTCAAAAGTTGTCATTACCCGTGCCGACGCCATTCATACTTCAGGAGGAACGATTGTGATGCTCTGAGAAACAACAAAGGAAAGCATGGAGAAGTTAAAAGTCTTTTTGGTAGAGGATGATCCCTGGTATGGTGAGATTCTGAAACATGATCTGGAACAGTTGGAATATCCGGATGTTTCAGTTCTAACTACTGCACGCGAATGTCTTCAAAGACTTGATGAAAATCCTGATGTTGTTTGTGTGGACTACGGTTTACCTGATATGAACGGTGACCGCTTACTGGAGGAGCTCTTAGTACGGATTCCCGCATTGCCGGTAATTATTATCAGTGCTCAGGAAGATATAAAAGTGGCTGTGAAGTTACTTAAACAAGGTGCACGCGATTACTTTACTAAAGACGTACATACACCTGAGTTGTTAGTCCGTGCCATCCAACACATCAATGAGACAATTTCCCTGCGTCGTCAGGTAAATGAGCTGACTCAGAAGCTACAACTCAGTTACGAGATTGAAAAAGCCATTCCCGGTAAGAGTTTTGCGGTTAGAAAGTTGATAGGACTCATCGAAAAAGCAGCCGATTCGTATGTACATATGATTATAAACGGCGAATCAGGAGTAGGTAAGGGAGTGGTTGCACGAACTATTCATTTTAACAGTGACCGGAAAATGCAACCTATGGTTGGGATCAGTGTTTCGGCAATGACCGGTGAGCAGTTTGAACGTGAGTTATTCGGCTACGAAAAAGGGGCTTTCTCAGGGGCTTATTATGGAAAACCAGGTAAGCTGGAAGAAGCAGCTGGCGGTACCTTGCTGATTGACGATATTCACCTGATTGAACCCGTACTTCAAGGTGTGTTACTGCAGGTGCTTCAGTCCGGATCGTACAGTCGGATAGGTGGTGATGAAAAAATACCGTTAACAGTCCGTATCCTGGGGGCAAGTCCGGTAAACCTGGTTGAAGAAGTACAGGAGGGCCGTTTCCGCGAAGATCTGTACTTTGTACTTCATGGAATGTCGATCGATGTTCCGCCGCTTCGCGACAGAAACAAGGATATCCTTATTTACGCCAGGAAATACATACGTGAATACAGCTCTACAAACAAAAAACGAAAAATCTTTCTATCAGCTGATGCTGAATCGAAATTGATAAACTATCACTATCCCGGAAACTTAAGGGAACTTAAGAGTACCATCGAAACAGCCTGTGCCACCTGTAGTGAAAATATTATACATGCTGAGGATATAGTATTCAACGAAGTAAGTAAATATACTCAGTTTTCTTCACGGGATAAGACCTTACGGGAGTTTACGGCCGAAATTATAGCCGACTACCTCAAAAAGTACGATCAGGATGTCCTGTTGGTTGCCAAAAAACTGGAAATAGGTAAATCAACTATTTATAATATGTTGAAAACCGGGATTATTGACTTAAAGAGTTAAACCTGATTGCTCATGAACGAATCACCGGATATTCCTGCCACTAACGAATCCATTGATGCCCGATCGATCAGGCAGCAAAACGAGCAGTATGCACGATTGCAGGAATTGATGATAAAAATGTCATCTACCTATATCAATATTGAACTTGAAAAAGTTGATGAAGTTATACAGCAATCTTTACAGGAAATGGCGGAGTTCGTGGATGCCGACAGGGCCTACATCTTTGATTATGATTTCGAAAAGAATATCTGTATAAATACCTTTGAGTGGTGTCGTGAAGGGATTAGTGCCGAAATTGATAACCTCCGGAATGTGCCCCTCGACTTTGTTCCGAATTGGGTTGGTATTCATCGGAAAGGGGAGACCTTCTACATGCCCGATATTAACCTGCTGCCGCTTAACGGTCCCTATAGTGTTCGTGGTTTGTTGGAGCCTCAGGGGGTTAAGAGCCTGATTACCCTTCCCATGATACTCAAAAATGATGTAGTAGGATTCGTTGGATTCGACTCTGTACGTAATTACCATGCCTATTCCGAACGCGAACGCGATTTGTTGTTGGTGTTTTCACAGATGCTGGTTAACATAACAGAACGGAAACACCAGGCCGAAGCACTCATTCATGCTAAGAACGTAGCCGAAGAAGCCCTGAAAACTAAAGAGATTTTCCTGGCAACCATGAGCCATGAAATACGAACACCGCTGAACGTGATTACAGGGATGGTACGTGAAATTCTCAAACAGGACCTGACTGCAGAGCAGCGCTCTCTTATGTCGAATGCAAAGAGTGCTGCTGTACACTTACTCTCGATACTTAACAACATACTTGATTTGACAAAAATCGAAGCCAATGAGTTTGTGCTGGATAAAGGGGTTTTCGATCTTAAAAAAGTAGTACGTGATGCTGAAAGTATTATGTCGCTACAAGCCAGGGAGAAAAATCTGAACCTGAAACTTGAGATGGAACCCTCTATGCACACAGTTTTTTATGGCGACGAGGCTCGTATTCGTCAGGTACTTATAAACCTGATGGATAATGCCATCAAGTTTACAGAGACCGGTACTATAGGTGTGAAGCTATGGCAGTCCGACTCTAAAGGTGGTATGAGTGACGTTCATGTACAGGTAAGTGATACCGGTATTGGTATTCGTCCGGAATTTATGGACAAGTTGTTTTCCAAATTTACCCAGGAAGATAATGATTCGCGCCGAAGTTATCAGGGAACCGGTTTGGGTATGAGTATTGTGAAGAACATTGTTCAACTAATGGGTGGATCGATTGATGTGAAAAGCACCAAAGGCGAAGGAACTGTTTTCCATTTTAATCTTCTGTTACAACCGGCTCCTTTTGAAATGCTTCAACCGGTTGAACTACAGTCGGACGAAGTTGAAGAGTATGCCGGCAAGCGTATTTTGGTGGTCGAAGATAATGAAATGAACCGTTATGTGGTTTTATTGACGTTGCAGTCGTTGATGTGTGAAGTAGTAGAGGTCGAAAATGGCGAACAGGCTGTCGAAATTCTAAAAAGCGAACCGTTTGATCTGATATTTATGGATATTCAAATGCCGCGGATGGATGGTGTGGAGGCAACACAACTGATACGAAAGGAGCTGGCTATCAATACCCCGATTATTGCTCTTACTGCCAACGCATTTCAACATAATATTGACCATTACCTTGCTGCAGGGATGAACGACTTCATTGTGAAACCTTACCTGGAGAAAGACTTTAAAAAAATTCTAAGGAAATACCTTCCTTCGGGTATAACTACAGCTGATGTACAACTGTTTGATAGTAGTCTGCTGCGGGAAGTTTGCAAAAACGACACTCAGTTTATGCACAGAATGATGGCTCTCTTTATTAAGGTAGTTGACGAGGCACTCCCTGAACTGCAGCGCATGCGTGGCGAACAGGATTTTGAAGGGATAAGTCGACTGGTTCACAAGCTAAAACCCTCGATTGAGCACATGGCTATCACCTCAGTAAAGGAAAGTGTGCAGTTTCTTGAAAAAGCAAACAATGAACCGTCGAAGGAAGCAGAACTATACAGGCAGCTCGATAAACTGGTGAGTGTTCTTCAACAGGTTAGGGAGCAGGTTAGTAAAGAAAATATATAACCTTTAAACACTATAAAATGAGACAAGTGAAATTATTGATGGTAATAGGTCTGCTTATGGCAGGCAGTACAATGATGAAAGCACAGAAAGAGATTAAACTGTACCCCGATGGACCGGCGGAGTCGAACGGGATTATTGCAGAGGAGGAATTTCAGCGTTCTGATTTTGTTATTAATATTCGGGAACCACGAATGTTTTACTATCCTGCAACTACAAATCCAACCGGTGCGGCAGTGGTTATTTGTCCGGGGGGTGGATATTGGGGAGTCTCCGTTATTAAAGAAGGAGAGGAAATTGCCCGGTGGTTTAATTCCAAAGGGGTGTCCGCCTTTGTAGTGTACTACCGAATGCCCAACGGACATTATGAGATCCCGCTTAAAGATGCCCTCACAGCTATTGAATTGGTTCGCTCCAATTCAAAAGCTTACGGTCTCAACAAGAAACGCATTGGTATTATGGGATTCTCAGCGGGTGGGCACCTGGCTGCCACAGCCGGTACCCAATACACCTCAAAGAAGAATAAACCTGATTTTATGATTCTTGGTTATCCTGTCATCTCGATGAAAGAAGGGGTTACACATGGCGGATCACGTAAGCAATTATTAGGTGATAAGCCTGACGAAGAACTGGTGCATCGTTTCTCAAACGAATTACAGGTAACTCGCAAAACTCCTCCCGCATTCATATTTCATGCGAGCGACGATAGAGCTGTGCCGTTGGTAAATAGTAGTTCTTTCGCTGCAGCCCTTACGGAAAGCAAGGTGCCTAACGAACTTCATGTATTTCAGAAAGGTGGTCATGGTTTTGGGATGCGTCCCACTAATCCTGAAACCGACCAGTGGCCGGTATTGCTCGAACAGTGGTTAAAGAAAAGAAAACTAATACAGTAACAGTAGATGGTAAGTGAACATGCAAAGGAAGCAGTTGTGCTTCTTAAAAATATGATTTCCATTCCTTCCTTTAGCAGGGAGGAGCAAAAAATTGCCGATTGGTTGCAACGTTATATCGAACTTCAGGGGTACACGGTCAGCCGAAAAGGAAATAATCTCTGGCTGATGAGTCCGGGCTATAGTGCCGATCGTCCCACCCTGTTATTAAACTCACACCTCGATACAGTTAAACCTGTGCAAGGATGGACACACGAGCCTTTTCGTCCAACCCTGGTAGGCGATAAGCTATACGGACTCGGAAGTAACGATGCCGGAGCTTCACTAGTGAGTCTGCTTCAGGTGTTTTTTATCCTGAGTTCCCGTCCACAGGCTTACAACCTGATTTTTGCAGCTTCTGCCGAGGAAGAAATTTCAGGCAGCAATGGTATAGAGAGTTTGCTGACCGAATTACCGTCGATCGACTTTGCAATTGTAGGCGAACCTACCCAAATGAATGTGGCAGTTGCCGAAAAGGGCCTAATGGTACTCGACTGCGTGGCTTATGGGCAATCAGGACATGCTGCGCACGGGAATGGTGTGAACGCGCTCTATAAGGCTATCGATGCGATCGACTGGTTCCGTACCTTTGAGTTCCCACGTAAAACAGAGTTTCTGGGTCCGGTAAAAATGACGGTTACGCAGATCAATGCAGGTACTCAACACAATGTAATTCCTGATAAATGTAGTTTCGTGGTGGATGTGCGCTCCAATGAAATGTATTCTAATCAGGAAGTCCTGGATTTGATTCAGCAAGTTGTCGATTGTGAGGTAACTGCCCGTTCCACGCGACTCAGCTCTACGGCCAGCCCACTCGACCATCCTGTAATTATTCAGGCTCAACAACTAAACAGAAAACTCTTTGGCTCACCGACTCTTTCTGATCAGGCATTAATGCCTTTCCCGAGTGTAAAGATGGGTCCCGGCGAGTCGTCGCGCTCCCATACCGCTAATGAGTTTATTAAACTGCAGGAAATTGAAGAGGCGATTGAAGTTTATTTAGGTCTGCTGGACGGGTTAAAATGGTAAACACCTTATGTCTATGAAAAAGATATTCTTCCTTTTATGTGTACTGAGTAGTTTACGTGCTTTTTCAGGCGATTTCTATTTTGGCAACGACTTGTCGTATGTAAATCAAATGGAAGATGCTGGTGTAATATATAAACAAAATAACCAGCCAAAAGACCTGTTTCAGATTTTTGCCGATCAGGGGACCAATCTTGTAAGGGTTCGCTTGTGGTACGACCCTTCATGGTGGCAAAGTCCGTTGCAACAACCAGAGGGGGTTAAACCCTGGTACAGTGATTACGAAGATGTGAAGAAGACTATCCGTCGTGCTAAGGACAAAGGTATGCAGGTAATGCTTGATATCCATTATTCTGATTTTTGGGCTGATCCGGGTCGGCAGTTGGTTCCACGCGAATGGGTTGCTGTAGCAGGTAATACTGGTGTGTTGGCCGATTCGGTTTACCGGTACACAAAACGTGTGCTTACAGGTTTAAATAATGAAGGCCTGATGCCCGACCTAGTGAAGGTTGGAAACGAAACCAACAGTGGCTTGTTAAGTCATCTCCCAACTGACAATGGTTTTGAAATCAAATCAACAGTCAGTAGCAGTTGGTCGCGACATGCTCAACTTTACAACGCGGCATTCAGAGCAATACGTGAAGTGGGAGCCGTTGCTACGGTGAATCCGAAAATTGTACTTCACTTCTCAAATTCCCTGTCAGGTCAGCTTTGGAATTATCAAAACGTAATTAACAATGGGATTACCGATTTTGATATTATGGGTATCTCTTACTATTATGCCTGGCACCAGGGTAGTATTGCTGAACTTGAATCAACGCTTAAAGGGTTAAAGAGTAAGTTTCCTGCCTATGATGTTATGGTTGCCGAAACCGGATATTTATGGACAACAACCAATTACGACAATCTGCCAAATATAATAGCCACGCCTGATCCTGATTTCCTGCCCGTCACTCCTCAAAACCAGCTCAGGTATATGGTCGAATATACTAAAGCTGTTATGCGGGCTGGTGGTGTAGGAGTAATCTTCTGGGAGCCTGCGTGGGTATCAACTGCATGCCGTACTCCCTGGGGAGTGGGCTCTTCACACGACCATGTTGCCTTTTTCGAACCTTCGAGTTATAACTTTATGGAAAACGGCGGTGGAAAGTGGACCAACCCTGAGCACTATACCGAACTGAATCCATCTACTAAGTCCCTGGTCACTTTTCAGGTAGATATGACAGGTCAGGATGTTTCAAAGGGTGTTTTTATAGTGGGCGAGATGACTTCCTGGTCGTTTGTGACGATGCAGCATGCAGGAAATCAGTTGTATAGTGTGCAACTGGAACTGAATGAAGGTGATCAGCACATTTATTATTATATACGTAAAAATGGGTGGGACAATTACGAAGCTTACCGTGAAACGATTCCCGAAGCCTGTTCCGATTCACACCTCAAACCAGGAGGATGGGTGGGTGACCGTTTAATTACAGTGCCTAAGAACGATACTGTGGTAAGTTCTGTGTTTAGTGCCTGTTCGATCACCGGTACCGATGAGCTGCTTCATCCTACACTAACGGTGTATCCAAATCCGTCTGCAGGTCAGTTTTATATACATTTTGCCAACACCGCCGATTATGCTGATATGATAATTACCAGTACCGACGGACGTAATGTAGCAGGAAAAAGAATAGGAGCAGGAGAAAGTCCCTTTCGTGTCGACTTATCAGGATTGCCGGCATCAGTATACCATCTTCAATTGCGAACCGGACGTTCAGTTCTGCATCACAACTTAATACTACACTGAATCAGCTAAAGTCAATGATATGGTGGATGGAGATAATACCTACCACCTTTTTACCTTCCATCACCGGCAAGGTAGTTATATTACTTGCGTCCATGGTTTCAAGGGCTTCGGTAAGTAATTGCTGCGGTCCTATTGTTTTGAAACCACGTGTCATTACTGTTGCTGCCTTAAGGTTTTTCAGGTCGTCGTAACGCTGAACCGCCCTTCGTATATCACCATCAGTGATGATGCCGGTTGCCTCCTTGTTTTCGTTTACAACGATAGTCATTCCCAGTCGTTTATTACTTACCTCGTAAATAATATCATTAAAAGAACTGGTTTCTGAAACCTTTGGAATATCAGTAGTCATTTTATCCTGTACCCTTACCAATAATTTCCTGCCAAGTGCACCTCCCGGATGATAGAGAGCATAGTTCTCAGCTTTGAACTGTCGCTTCTCCATCAGGCAGATAGTAAGTGCATCGCCCATCACCAACGTAGCCGTGGTCGAGGTAGTCGGAGCTAGCCCCAGTGGACATGCTTCTGAATTTACATGAACGTTAAGGATAACTGAAGCTTCCTTTGCCAGTGGAGATCCCGGATTACCGGTCATGGCTATGATAGGGCATCCGATTCGTTTGATGGGAGTGATGAGGTTCAGAATCTCCTGAGAGCTTCCACTATTTGAGATGAGTAAAACAACATCGGATGGATTAATCATGCCCAGATCCCCGTGCATGGCTTCTGCTGCATTGATAAAGATAGCTGTTGTTCCGGTTGATGCCATCGATGAGGCTATCTTATGACCGATTGTTCCGGTTTTACCGATTCCCATAACGACGGTCTTGCCACGGCAGTCATAAATCATAGCTACTGCTTCATCAAACTCTTTGCCGATTTGAAGCGCAACCTGTTGAAGTTCGGTAATCTCCTGATTGAAAATGGTACGTGCTCTCTCAGCGTAATTCATGACTTCATTATAAGATCAATAAACTCGCGGACACAGCCATCTCCTCCTTTTTTTGAAAGGATGGTAATGCCCGGAATGGATTTAATTTCTTTTACAGCATCCTGCGGACAGGCAGCCCATCCTGCCTTTTCCAATAAATCAAGGCAATTCACGTCATCGCCGATATAAGCTACCTGTTCGAGGCTTATACCTTCCTTTTTACAAATTTCCAATGCTGAGGCTAGTTTACCTCCGTCGCGACTCCCCTGTACCAGGTAATCAAGTTTTAGTTTCCTGAAGCGATTTTCTACTAACAAAGTATCTTCGGAGGTTATAAAACCTGTTTTCACTCCTGATCGTCGTAGTAGCTGCAGACCCATTCCATCATGGGCATTGAATCGTTTAGCCTCATCGCGGGAGTTAAAATAGTACATACCTGAATCGGTCTGTACCCCATCAACATCCGATAAGAAAAGACGGATGTCTTTTTGTTTCGGACGGAACTCTTCAATAGATGGGAGTTTATCCGTTGGAAGCTGGTTGCCCGAAAGAAAGCTTTTCGCAAGATCATCCAGTTGAACTGCTTGTTCCAGAATACCCCTGATCTGTTCCAGTCGTAACTGGTTGGGTCCGTCAGAAAAGGCCTGGTCGGGGTCGGGGTGGACTTCAGCAAATATGGCGTCAACACCAACAGCGAGTGCAGCCCGCATGAGATAAGGCACCATCTCCCGGTTACCTCCGGTAGAAGTTCCCTGACCACCGGGCTTCTGAACGGAATGCGTTGCGTCAAATACGACAGGATATCCGTAACTACGCATTTCCACTAAGCCGCTCATATCCACCACCAGGTTATTGTATCCGAAGCTGGAGCCCCGTTCGCCAATCATTAGTTGATAATTTCCGGCTTCTTCCAGCTTGTGTATTACATTCTTCATATCCCAGGGAGCCATAAACTGTCCCTTTTTCACGTGTACTACTTTTCCTGTACGTGCTGCTGCTACCAGCAGGTCGGTTTGTCGCGCCAAAAATGCAGGAATCTGGATAATGTCAACCACATCTGAAACCCGCTCGCATTGCCAGCTTTCGTGTACATCGGTTAACACCGGGATTCCAAGCTCGTCCTTTACTCTTTTCAGTATTTGTAGTCCCTTGTCAATTCCTACACCACGGGGTGCTTCAATAGAGGAACGGTTGGCTTTGTCGAAGGATGATTTGAATACAAAGCAAATACCGAGTTCAAGACAAATATTATTCAGATAGGTAGCCACCTGGAGAGTCATTTCCTCCGACTCGATGGCACAGGGTCCTCCAATAAACATAAAGCGACGGTTAGCACCGACGCTGCACGATTTTCCTATATGAAGTTCTCTGGTCATGCATTAAATTGGTAAGCTCTTACCCAGTCCACTTCCAGCAGTCCTTCTCCGCCTTCTTCGTGAATTGGAATAAAAGAATTGAAAATCATGTACAGTGCTTCGGTGGGAATATCTCTCTGCGAACGAAGCACCACCAGGTTATTGATCGACCAGATAAGTTCGTTGCGTGTCCACTCCAGACTGTAAATATAATACTCCGAAGGATTTATACCTGTAATTGTCACTCCGTCGCCTGTATTATGATTAACGAAGCCCATTTGTATCTCTTTTCCGTTAAAGTGGAAAATATTGATGTGTGGTTGTTGATGTTCAGTGCCCAGCCAGAAAGCATGGTGAACAGCTCCTGAGCATCGGATTTTTGCTTTGAAGATGCCCCCTTGCTGACGGAAACCCGTAGCATTCTGAATCAGGTCGGAGCTATAGAAAAAGTCTTTCTCCACAAAGCCCCTGGTGGTGTGCCAGGCAAGTGCCTTTACCGTTTCCCGGCGAGTGTGGATACGTAAGGATCCCGTATTGGAGCTTGTGTTATTTCCTGAATTATATGCCTGTAGCTCATTAGCGTACGAATAATGCCGGCGCAGGCGTTCATCCCTGAAATAAAATCCCGGTTTCCAGGAAGTATTCCCTTTGATATCCTGGTAAAAATCATCGCTGAACGTAAGATATACATCCCTCTGTCCGTATCGTTTATCTCCTGTATTTTTCAGATATAATGCAACGTCAGGATGCTTACGCAGTTCGTTTAGTTGTTTTTGGCGCGATTTACGGGTTGATGAAGATGATAGTTTAACTTCCAGGAATAGCTGTCGGAACGACGCGATAGCCGGGGAGTTTCTGACAGCCTCGTAACGGGCTGCGTGGGTCAGAAACTCAAGCTCCTGCTTTTCCACACTAGCAGTAGGCCGGAGTATTCCCAGTATGCGTTTCCAGAACAGATTCATCTGTTGTTATAATTATGCGTCAATCTTCGCGTAGGTTGCATTTTCCTCAATAAACTGTCGGCGGGGAGCAACATCGTCGCCCATCAACATTGAGAAAATATGATCGGCAGTAGCAGCGTTTTCAATTGTTACCTGGCGTAATGTACGATTTTCAGGATTCATGGTTGTATCCCAGAGTTGTATCTCGTTCATTTCTCCCAAACCTTTGTAACGTTGTGTATGTACGGCACCTTCGTTTCCGCCACCGAACTTTTCAATAAAGACTTGCCGTTGTTGTTCAGTCCAGCAATACTCTTCATTCTTCCCTTTCTTAACCAGGTAGAGGGGAGGAGTTGCAATATACAGATATCCCTGTTCAATTAATTCCTTCATATGTCTGAAGAAGAAGGTCATAATCAGGGTGGCGATATGGCTTCCGTCAACGTCGGCATCCGTCATGATAATCACTTTGTGATAACGGATTTTACTCATATTTAGTGCCTTACTGTCCTCTTCGGTGCCTATCGAAACTCCCAGAGCAGTATAGATATTCCTGATTTCCTCACTTTCGAGTACTTTGTGAGGCATCGCTTTCTCGACGTTCAGAATTTTACCACGCAAAGGCAGGATGGCCTGGAACTGGCGGCTGCGGCCTTGTTTAGCCGTTCCACCTGCCGAGTCCCCTTCGACAAGGAATAACTCGCACTTAGCCGGATCTTTATCGGCACAGTCGGCCAGTTTACCGGGTAGTCCACCGCCCGAAAGTGGTGATTTACGTTGTACCATTTCACGGGCTTTACGTGCAGCGGCACGTGCAGTTGCTGCCAGGATCACCTTTTCGACGATGATTTTGGCTGCCTTTGGATTTTCTTCCAGGTAGTTGCCCAATGCTTCACTTACAGCCATTTCGACCGATCCCATTACTTCGTTATTACCGAGCTTGGTTTTGGTCTGCCCTTCAAACTGAGGTTCGGCAACCTTGATGGATATAACGGCTGTTAGTCCTTCACGGAAGTCATCACCACTGATTTCGACCTTCAGCTTTTCAAGCATTTTACTATCTTCGGCATATTTCTTCAACGTACGGGTAAGTCCGCGTCTGAAACCAGCCAGGTGAGTACCCCCTTCAATAGTATTAATGTTGTTAACGTACGAATGGATGTTTTCGTTGTAAGAAGTGTTGTAGGTCATCGCGATCTCGACCGGAGTTCCGTTTTTCTCAGTGCTGATGTGAATAACGCTGTCGATCAGTTTCTCGCGAGCCTCGTCGATATATTCCACGAATTCTTTCAGACCGTCTTTTGAGAAGAAAACCTCTGTTTTTGGTTCGCCGTTCTCGTCTGTAGCCCGCTTGTCGGTGAGCGTAAGGGTGATGCCGGCATTCAGATAAGCAAGCTCACGGAGTCGGTTTCCCAGTATCTCTGTGCGGTAAACAGATTCGATGAAGATGGTATCGTCGGGTAAAAAGGTCACAGAAGTTCCCGTTTTATCCGAAGTGCCTACGACCTGTACACTTTCTTTAGGAATGCCTCGTACATATTCCTGCATGTAAAGCTTGCCATCACGGGCAACTTCCACGTGCATAAGCGTTGAGAGTGCATTCACACAAGACACCCCTACACCATGCAATCCGCCGGATACCTTGTAGCTGTCTTTGTCGAATTTACCTCCGGCATGGAGAACGGTCATAACCACCTCCAGGGCCGATTTGCCCTCTTTTTCGTGCATATCAACCGGAATCCCGCGACCGTTGTCGACTACAGTTACCGAGTTGTTTTCATTAATTGTAACATGTATGGTGTCGCAATGACCGGCCAGGGCCTCGTCAATGGAGTTGTCTACTACTTCGTAAACTAAATGGTGTAATCCCTTGATCCCAATATCGCCAATGTACATGGCAGGGCGTTTGCGAACAGCTTCTAAACCTTCTAAAACCTGAATGCTGCTTGCACCGTATGAGGCACTACCAGCATTTTTTTCTTCTAAGCTCATTTTATAGTAACTTGTTAATTGATAACGACTTTAATGCAATGCAAAAAAACACACAAATATAACACAAAAATCCCATTCGGGCAAGTAATTAAGACTCTAATATTTCAATTTTATTTGTACTTTTGCACACTTTAATAGCTAATGCACCAAATAGAATTGTTTCATGAGTATTGTTTCAAGAATTAGCTCTGCTGACAAAACAGCGTTTTCGTTTGAGCTGTTGCCTCCGCTAAAGGGTAATGGCATTGAATCGGTATACCGTACCATCGATGCCTTGCGTGAATTTGATCCTAAATATATCAATATCACCACTCATCGTAGTGAGATGGTGTATAAAGAATTGCCTGATGGTTTGTTTGAACGGGTAGCCGAACGTCACCGTCCGGGTACAGTAGCAGTTGCTGCTGCCATTCAGAACAAGTACCACATTCCGGTTGTGCCACATATTCTCTGTAGTGGGTTTACCCCTGAAGAGACTGAATATGTACTCATCGATTTGCAATTTCTTGGAATTACTGATTTGCTGTTGCTTCGTGGTGATAAAGCCAGGCACGATAAAGCCTTCGTTCCTACCGGACACCGGAATGCTACCGATTTACAGGCACAGGTGAATCAATTTAACAGGGGTTACTTCTTCGATGGGAGTAAAATGCGCGCAGGGATTCAGCCTTTCTCGTATGGAATGGCCTGTTATCCTGAAAAACACGAGGAAGCTCCAAACCTGGAGTCGGATATTAGTTATGCCCTGAAAAAGGTACAGGAGGGCGCTGAGTACCTGGTTACTCAGATGTTCTTTGATAATCAGAAGTATTTTGATTTCGTGGCTGCCTTACGTGCTGCCGGAGTGCAGGTTCCTGTTATCCCGGGTATAAAACCAATCACCCTGATGAATCAGCTGACGGTGTTACCGAAGATTTTTCACACTGATATACCGAAAGCATTTGCCGACGAACTGCGTAAATGTACTACGGATGAACAGGCTGCAGAAGTTGGGGTTGAGTGGTGTACCACACAGGTAAAGGAACTCATAGCCCATGGTACTCCAAGTATCCATTTTTATACAATGATGGCTACTCAAAGTGTTAAAAGAGTGGCGAAGTCGGTTTTTTAATACTATTGTCCAACTGAAACAAAAATCGTATATTCGCAGCAATTTTCTAATAAGAAGCTGGTGCTGGTACGAAGCTAAAACACAAATTTACTAAATAGGGTGCGATATGGAAGAAAAAACAAGATATTCAGACGTTGAACTGGAGGAATTCCGCCAAATCATCAACGATAAGCTGGCCAAAGCCCAGAAAGATTATGAGATGCTGAGAAACGGTCTGACCAATCTCGATGGTAATGATGTGATGGATACATCGCCCACTTTTAAAGTGTTAGAGGAAGGTGCTGCTACACTTACAAAAGAGGAGTCGGGTCGTCTGGCTCAACGTCAGATGAAGTTTATTCAGCATTTACAGGCAGCTTTAGTGAGGATAGAAAATAAAACCTATGGCGTTTGCCGCGAAACAGGAAAACTGATTCCAAAGGAACGTCTGCGGGCTGTTCCCCATGCTACTTTAAGCATTGAAGCAAAAAACCTGAAGAAATAATACGAACAATCGTACGGTAAACCGGCAAAAGGATCGCTCTGGTGACTTTTGCCGTTTTGTTGTTTTAAAGAAAGACTATGTCCATTACAAAGAAGTCCCTGCTGTTGATATTTAGTGTGTTGCTCATCGATCAGCTGAGTAAGTTCTACATAAAACTGAATTTCCGCCTGGGAGAGTCGGTAGAGGTGTTCAGCTGGTTTCAGGTGTTTTTTATCGAAAACAACGGAATGGCATTTGGCATGGAAATCTTCGGGAAGTTGTTCCTTACACTTTTCCGTATCGTAGCTGTTGCAGGGTTGAGTTACTTTATCTATACGCTCATCCGAAAGGGAGCACGTACCGGGTTTATACTTAGTGTGGCCCTGTTATTGGCCGGTGCTGCCGGAAATATTTTCGACTCCGTATTCTACGGGGTTTTGTTCAGTGATAGCTACGGACAAGTTGCTACCTTGTTTCCTGCCGATGGGGGATATGCCCCTTTGTTTTACGGTAAAGTAGTCGATATGCTATACTTTCCGATCATAGTAAACAGTGCCGGCGAGACGCTTTTCTTCAGTCCGGTGTTCAATATAGCTGATTCGGCCATCAGTGTATCTGCCGTAATTATCCTGCTCTTCTTTCGTAAAGACCTGAACGAGCACCTCGAATCGGATAAGTCGAAGAAAAAAACAGAAGAAAATGCGTAACTGGCTGATTGTAGTTGTATTGGTTGTTCTGACTTCCTGCAGTAGTCGTCCCGATGGAGTGATGAGTCAACGGGAAATGCGCAACTTCCTTACTGAACTTCATGTGCTCGAAGGACTTATTGATAACGACCCGGTGATCTCAGCCGACGACCGCCTGGATGTGTATTATTACAATTACCTGTTTGCCAAGCATGGTATTACAAAGGCCGATTTCGATTCTTCATTGGTTTACTATACCAAACAGCCCAAGCGCTTTGAACGTATTTATGCAGGAGTGATTCGAAACCTCGATAAACTGGAGGAAGATGTGATTGCAGGCAAGTATGAGCGGATTATCCCTGATTCCGTACTTCGTAAGCCTGAATTCTACAACCTGCCTGCACTTGATTCTATGTATCAGTTTGCCCCTGATTCTACTCGCACTTCACTGGCATTTGCAGTTAAGAATTCTGCGTTAATGACACAGGACATTTACCACCTTCGATTCCGCTTACGCCGCGAACCGGCCGATTCTTCCGAGGGGGGCTATGCTGCTCTTCGAATTCACTATGCGGATGGGAAAGTCGACAGCCTGGTTCACCCTACCTACAACGACAGTGTGTTAAGGAAGTATCACTTCCTCTTTAGGGCTAAGCGAAATCTGCCGGTCGATTCTTTGTCGGGTGTATTATTGGGTGCTGAAAAGGTGAAAGGAAAATTCAGGGTATACCTTGATAGTATCACGCTTCAACGTGAATACCGTCCTTTCCTGCAGGATAGCCTGCGTAATCAGCTCGACTCGGTTCCACCGGTAATAATTGCTCCGGATACCGTTTCGTTAAGTCAGCCTGCAACGCCTACTTCCAGCAAAGATAAGATTATGATCCGTAAAGAGAACGAATAGCATTTTACTTCCTTTTTATACTTCCACGGTAGCGACAAATGGTGCCGTTGTGTCCTAATCCTTCTACTTCCACCGTATAATCATTAGGGTTGTCGGCTGTGTAGAAGTTTACCGTTACTTGTCCGGTCGAATCCGGAATTAGTTCCGGGTTCCAGTATACCGTGGTACGTAAATCACGTTTAGTTTGTTGAAGGATACTATCCACCTCGTAACGGGGTACATAAAACTCTGTGGGTTTCTGAAAGCCAAGTGGGGTAGTGTATACCAAACTGGGAGGCGCCAGACTTCGTGCTTCGTATCCTTTTTTAAGGGTAAATGCTATGGCTCCGTTACCGCCTTGTGATCCGAAAATTGCTGCTGAAGCTCCCTTGTACAGCAGTATCTCCTCGACATCGGTAACATTCAGGTAGATGATGTCTTCAATGTGATCGGTCTGAATGCCATCAATTACAAAGAGCGGATTACCTCCTGAGCCGCGTATAGAAACCTGTTCGCCATCGACTTCCACTCCCGGTAACATGCTTAATATATCCATTACCCGCATACCCTGGTAGTCCTCAAGTCTTTTAGCATCGAGCTTACTGTCGGCTATCCCTGCATAATAGCTGTCAGTTGAATCAGTTGGCTTCTCGGCATCGATAGTCACCTCATCCAGGTTAATCACTGTCATCCCTCCTTCGGTATAGTATTTTTCGCGACTAACAAGCAGGTAGTTGTGGTTTACGGGTTGCCTGCCAAATAAAGCAACAGGAAGGTGTGTGGGGCTGGCAGGAAACTTCTCCTCATCAGGTATAACCTCCACATCCACCAGTTTCGTCTTCGACATGGCTTTCACTATCAGATTCGTACTGTCGGGAAATTCAATGCCATCGAAATAGTACTGTCCCAGACTATCGGTTTTTGAGAACCGGATTTGTTGCTTATAACTACTGAGCAACATTACATCATTACCTTTTACCGGTTTGTTAAACAGATTATGCACCTTACCCGAAGTAGCCTGCCCGATTTCCATATAATATTCCTGTGGCGGAAACTCTGCTCTGGCTATGGCAGCAGTAGCAAAGCGACTCCATCCTTGTGTCATCATCAATAAGTCGGTTTTCTCACGTGTAAGTGCACTATGGTCAGAGAGGTATTCCTGTGGCTGCTCAATATATCCTTTTAAGTCGGAGCTCAACAAGAGATAGCTGCGGATATCATCGTTCAGACTATCCTTTTTTACATGGAATTGGTCGGTAATGCTTAATGAGTAACTTCCGGGCAGGGGTGTTGAATCCTGCTTCTGAATGGTGAAGCTAAGTTCCACAGGCGATCGTTGCAGGTATTCCGGACGGTCGGCGGTCATCGATACAACAGCTTCGTCCATATTCCTGCTGAAAAAAAGGCGTTCGCACCATACCCTGGCCGACGCATCAATAATCGAAAAGGAAGCGACTCCCGCAGGCAGAAAACGATCGGGCAGCTGACCGGTATAACTGCTGAGGCCCGAAATCAGGATTACTTCACCTCTTAGGTGAATCATTAGATTCAGCGAGTCAATTGGTAATTCAGTACGATTGATTACCCGGAAGTTGATTTTTCCCCGGTTGTGAGATAGGTGTAAACCAATACCGTTTTCAGCAGGAGCCGGCAGGTCAATACGTTTTGTGAGTCCGGAACCGGTTGAAACGCGGGCATAAAACCTATCGCCGGGCTGTGCCGTTAGTGCAAATCTCCCCATGCCACGGTGAGATGATGCGAAGGAGGTGATTTCTTCATCCTGTTGATTGTATACCGTGCCGCTTACTTCTTCTGCCAGACCGTCGGTCCCTATTGCCTTGAAAGCGATCAACTGAATATCACCGGTAAAATAATTTCCGCTTTCAGGAAAGAATTGAATGTCGAACTCCTCTTTTGTCGACGTATACGCGGTGGATGTATGCTCAGGATTTTCGACCACTTCACGGGTGTCAATAAGGTTGCCGATATTCAGTTTCTTGTGAAAGAAAAAGGAAGCCCCTGCGTTTTGCATCCAGTAAGTATAGGCCCTTAACGTGTACTCGCCCGGTTTCACATCGTTGGCAAGACTTATCGACCCGTAAGCTCCTGCCCCGGTACGTCGGAGCTTGACGCGATGAGTTACCCTGGTAATTGAATCAAGTAACTCCACGTAAACATAATTGCTTTTGGTAGAAGGCTGGTGTGTAGTAGCATTGATAAGGTATGCCTTCAGCCAGATGATTTCACCTGCACTGTAGGCATGCTTATCGGTATGAAGGTATATTTTCTCCTGTGGGCTATGGTGCCAAATACGGGCAAAATGCTGCGCTACCTTTTCTTTGAAGGATGCTTGTTGCGGAAATAGTTGAATTATAATGCAACAGAGCCCAAGGGTACACAGCAGTCTTTTCAATTACCTATCTCGGATAAAAATTTAACACGAACCAACCGAACTTCGACATCACTGAAATCGTCTTCACCCAGTTCGCGTAAAGCAGCATCGATTTTATCCGATTCAGCCGTTCTGAAATAATCGAAAATTTCCTCTATGTGGTCAGGTTCCATTATTTCACGAAGGAAATAATCAATATTAATTTTTGTGCCTGAATAGACAATAGCTTCTATTTCGTCGAGTAGCTCGTTCATGTCCAGCCCTTTTGAGTCGGCTATATCGTCGAGAGCTATTTTACGGTCGATAGATTGTATAATCGATACTTTCAGTTTAGATTTGTTGGCAACAGTACGAACCCGTAGGTCTTCAGGGCGGATAATTTCGTTTTCCTTTACGTGTTCCTTGATAACCCTCAGGAATTCATCTCCATAGCGTTTGGCCTTGCCGGCCCCAACACCCGGGATGTTTTGTAGCTCATCCATGGTAATTGGATACGTGGTAGCCATCGCTTCGAGCGAAGGATCCTGAAAAATTACAAAAGGCGGAACTTCCAGTTTCTTGGATAACTTTTTACGAAGATCTTTCAGAATCGAAAACAGTACATCATCAGCTGCACAAGTGCCGCCTCCCGATTTAATTGCTGCTTCATCATCATCGTCGTCGAACTCATTATCTCTTACTACCGGGAACGGCGTTGGTTTTTTAAGGTACGCTTTTCCCGCTGCAGTCATCTTCAGTAAACCGTAGTTTTCGATGTCTTTGGTAATAAATCCTGCAATCATAGCCTGACGGATAATCGCCTGCAGAAACTTCTCATCCTCTTCTGGTGCCGTACCGAAACTGTCGAGCTCATCGTGTTGATAGGAAACGATATCCGAAGTTTCATTTCCTCTTAAAATGTCGACTATATGTTCGGCCTTAAACTTCTCTCTTACTGCCAGTACTGTTTCCAAAATCACTACCAGCAACTCTTGCCCTTCAATTGTCTTTTTTGGTTTCATACAGTTATCACAACTTCCACAATTCTCTTGTTTATATTCTTCTCCGAAATAATGTAATAATAATTTCCTGCGGCATACCGATGATTCGGCATAGGCCTGCGTCTCCAGTAGCAACTGGTTTCCGATTTCCTGTTCCGCGACCGGCTTGCCTTGCATGAACTTACGCAATTTCTCCAGGTCTTTGTATGCATAATAGGCAATACACTGACCTTCGCCACCGTCACGACCTCCTCTGCCCGTTTCCTGGTAATACCCTTCCAGGCTCTTTGGCATATCATAGTGAATTACAAAACGTACATCCGGTTTATCTATACCCATTCCGAAAGCGATAGTAGCAACTATAATCTGTACTTTTTCCATCAGGAACATATCCTGATTCTGCGAACGTACAGCAGTATCCATTCCGGCATGATAGGGTAATACTGATATCCCGTTTACCTTAAGCGTTTCAGCAAGCTCTTCCACTTTCTTGCGGCTAAGGCAGTAAATAATACCCGATTTACCATTTTGTGCACGAATAAAACGAATTATATCCTTGTCGATAGTGTTCGTTTTGTTCTTTACCTCGTAGTAGAGGTTTTCACGGTTAAACGACGACTTAAACACTTTAGCCCCCAACATACCCAGGTTCTTCTGGATGTCGTGTTGTACCTTGGGTGTGGCAGTTGCCGTTAATGCAATCAGCGGTGCTGATCCTATATCGTTAATAATCGGCCGGATACGTCGGTATTCCGGTCGGAAGTCATGTCCCCATTCCGATATACAGTGAGCTTCGTCGACAGCATAAAACGAGATCTTTATTTGTTTGAGAAACTCAATGTTTTCTTCCTTTGTAAGCGACTCAGGAGCAACATACAAAAGTTTTGTTTTTCCCGAAACAATGTCGGCCTTAACCATGTCAATGGCCTGCCGTGTGAGCGACGAGTTAATAAAGTGAGCAATACCATCTTCCTCACTGAAATTACGCATGGCATCCACCTGATTCTTCATCAATGCAATCAGGGGTGAGATAACAATTGCGGTGCCCTCCATCAGCAGAGATGGTAATTGATAACACAGCGATTTCCCTCCTCCTGTTGGCATCAGCACAAATGTATCCTGCCTATCCAGCACATTCTGGATAATTGCTTCCTGGTTTCCCTTGAAGTTATCGAAACCGAAGTATTTTTTCAGTTGTGCCGTTAATTCTGAATGAGTGGTCATAAATGCTTGTTTGACTTAGCAAAATTATAAACAGATTTCAAATATACAAGTCTTTTCACGAAAAAAATCAGGATTAATGCAGATTTATAGCATAAATCCTGATCCTTTCTGTTTATAATTGCCGAATCTCCGAATCATTTGTGATTCAGGCACTCTTCAGTCGGTTGACATTTGCCTTTTCGATCTTGCTGATAGCGTATGGTAATTCAATTACTAACTTGTGTTCTTTTTGCGAAGGCATCTCGTACATTTTGTCCATGATGATGGTCTCAGTAATGGAGCGTAATCCACGGGCACCCAACTTAAACTCAATAGCCTTATCTACAATATATTCCAAAACCTCTTCGGTGAATACCAGCTCAATTTCATCCATTTTGAACAATTTAAGGTATTGTTTGACGATGGAGTTTTTTGGTTCGGTTAGTATCTTACGCAAAGCCGAACGATCAAGTGGTTCCAGATAGGTAAGGATCGGCAGACGGCCAATAATTTCAGGTATCAGACCAAAGGATTTTAAATCCTGTGGGGCGATATACTGAAGCATGTTGTGTTTGTCGATGTGCTCCTTTTCGAGAGTGGCGCTATAACCAACCACTTTGGTGTTCAATCGAGCCGCAATTTTTTTCTCGATACCATCAAATGCCCCTCCGCAAATAAAAAGGATGTTCTGGGTGTTTACAGCTATCATCTTCTGATCCGGATGTTTACGCCCTCCCTGAGGGGGAACATTTACTACCGATCCCTCCAGTAGCTTAAGTAGTCCCTGTTGGACTCCTTCACCGCTTACATCCCGGGTAATACTTGGATTGTCGCTTTTACGGGCAATCTTATCAATTTCATCGATAAATACGATTCCACGTTCTGCCGATTTTACATCATAATCGGCTACCTGCAATAAACGGGTAAGGATACTTTCAATATCTTCGCCCACATAACCGGCCTCGGTTAATACGGTAGCATCCACAATCGTAAACGGAACATGAAGGCGACGGGCAATTGTACGCGCCAACAGGGTTTTGCCGGTACCGGTCGAACCTACCATGATAATGTTTGATTTTTCAATTTCAACATCATCCTTGGTGTTTTCCTGAATCAATCGTTTATAGTGGTTGTATACTGCAACTGAAAGAAACTTTTTAGCTTCATCCTGTCCGATTACATATTGATCGAGGTATTCCTTAATCTCCATTGGTTTGGGGATTTCATCACGATGTAAGTTTGGAAGCCGGGATTTGCTCTTTACATTCTCTTTTGCTATCTCTGCAGCCTGCACCGCACACTCATTACAAATCTGAGTATTGTTTTGTCCCATGATGAAAAAATCCACCTGGGCTTCCGTGCGACCGCAAAAAGAGCACTGTCGGGGTTGTTTAGCCATTCCTTATAATTACTTGTTTTTCTTGTCGTTAATCAGGATACGATCAATCATACCATAGTCCAGCGCTTCCTGCGACGTCATCCAGTAATCACGATCCGAATCCTTTTCAATTCTGTCAAAGGGATTTCCCGAATGGTCGGCAATAATAGTATAGAGTTCCTTTTTTAGTTTCTGTATTTCACGGGCTGTGATTTCAATGTCGGATGCCTGTCCCTGTGCTCCGCCCATTGGCTGGTGAATCATCACACGTGAGTGTCTCAGGGCTGAGCGTTTGCCATTGGCACCTGCAACCAGTAATACTGCTGCCATCGAAGCTGCCATACCTGTACAGATGGTAGCTACTTCAGAGCCGATAAACTGCATCGTGTCGTAAATACCAAGTCCGGCATACACTGAACCTCCCGGTGAGTTGAGGTAAATAGAGATGTCCTTTCCCGGATCCGAAGAGTCGAGAAAAAGGAGCTGAGCCTGAATAACATTGGCAGTATATTCATCGATCTGTGTTCCCAGAAAGATGATACGATCCATCATCAGGCGAGAGAATACATCCATTTGTGTAACGTTCAGCTGACGTTCTTCCAGAATCGACGGAGAGATATAGCTACTGGTAATATTCATGTATTTTTCCAGTCCAAGGCCATTCATCCCCAGGTGCCTGGTGGCAAAGTTGTGAAATTCGTTCTTGTTCATAATCTTATTTTTAGATACGCAAAAGGCACAAAAGTACTTATTTTCGAGGTGTAAAATTAATCAATTTAACGGATTAATTCAGCCCTTCAATAAACTTTTGTGCCTTTTGTGGTAATTTAATGCTTATTCAAACATTTTGTTGAAATCCTCGATCGAAACTTCTTTCGTATCAAGCTTAACAGTATTCTTTATGATTTCAACTACTTTATTTTCTGCTACACGGTCGATGATGTTACGAAGTTGTTCTTCGTTTTTGAACATATCTTTTACGTAGTTGTCGAGAATAGAATCTTCCAGACCGGTCATGCCGTATTGTGCAAACTGCGAGCGGGCAATCTGGCGACCATAAGCCTGAACGTCTTCGTTTTCAACTTTGATTTCGTTGGCCTTGGCAATTTTATCTTTAATAAGTTGCCATTTCAGGTCGTCGATCATCTTCGAATAGTCTTCCTCTACCTTGTCGGCAGTGAGGTCTTTATTGGTAGCCAGTAACCAGCGTTTCAGGAATGCATCCGGGAACACCAGGTCGTTGTATTTTTTAACAAGGGCTTCACGGGCATCAATACCAAACTTGTAATTGCTGTCCTGCGAAAGCTGTTCTTCGATAGTTGCTTTGATTTTAGCAATGAAGTCTTCTTCTGAAGTTACAACTCCGTCGCCATATACCTTATCAAACAATTCCTGATTTACTTCGGCTTCGTGGTAGCGGGTGATGCTCTCGATGGTGAAAAGGAAGTCAGATTCCAGTCCTGCCACATCTTCTTTCTTCAGTTTCAGCAATGATGCAATTTCAGCTTCGTTTTCAAAGGCTTTCTTCGGATTAAAGGTGATCTGATCGCCGGCTTTTGCCCCTACAAAGCTATTTTTTGAAGCTTCATCTTTCATGTAAGCAGGGGTGAGAACTGCATCGCTGGCCTGAATACCGTCTTCTTTTACCTTTCCGTCGGCCAGTTCAACGATCAACCCTTTTACCATGTCTTTTTCTTCTACCGTTTCTTCCTGTACGTATTTTCCGTAACGGCCGGTATAGGATTTAACCTGGTTATTTACCATTTCATCACTGGCAGCAATCTGATAGAATTTAACCTTGTCTTTCTTGTTGAGTTCCACTTCGAATGCAGGAGCCAGACCCAGATCGAACGAAAATTCAAAATCTTCCTGTGTGTTGAAGTCAATTTCCTTCTGTTCGTCTTCGTTGGGAAGAGGTTCGCCCAGAATGTTGACGTTGTTTTCCTGAATGTACTTGTACAGTTCATCCGAAAGCATCTTATTGATTTCTTCGGCTAAAATTGATTTTCCGTACATTTTTTTCAACAATCCCATTGGTACCATGCCCGGACGGAAACCCGGGATGTTGGCTTTCTTGCGGTAATCGCGCAGGGTTTTTTCTACTTTTTCGCTGTAATCGGCTTTCTCAATGCTGATTGTTAGGGTAGCATTGACGCTGTCGTGGTCTTTTCTGACAATGTTCATATTTAATTATCTGATAGTTATCTAACTTTTGTAAAAAGTCTGCAAAGATACAAATTATTTTAGAATTATTTCTTTGAGTTTCGTTTTCTGTCGTTTTCGTCCAAAAGGATCTTACGTAGTCGGATGCTTTTCGGGGTAATTTCCACGTATTCATCTTCACGGATATACTCAAGTGCTTCTTCCAGACTGAATACGATAGGTGGAATCAGACGGGCTTTGTCGTCGGCTCCCGAAGCACGCATATTAGTCAGCTTCTTCGATTTAGTAACATTTACAATCATATCACCTTCCTTAGCACTTTCACCAACTACCTGTCCGGCGTACACTTCTTCCTGCGGAAACACAAAGAATCGTCCGCGATCCTGTAATTTGTCGATAGCATAAGCAAATGCGGTTCCGCTTTCCATGGCTATAATCGATCCGTTCATACGTTTCTCGATATTGCCTTTATAAGGTTGATATTCTATAAAACGATGCGACATGATAGCCTCACCGGCTGAAGCGGTAAGTGCGTTGGTTCTCAGTCCGATGATACCGCGTGAAGGAATCAGGAATTCGAGTTGTACCCGGTCGTTCTTAATTTCCATACTCAGCATTTCACCTTTTCGTGTGGCAACCATCTCAATGATTTTACCAGAGCTTTCTTCCGGAAGGTTGATGCTTAACTGCTCGATAGGTTCGCATTTTACGCCGTCAATTTCCTTAAAGATTACCTGCGGCTGACCCACCTGCAGTTCATAGCCTTCACGACGCATAGTTTCAATCAATACCGATAAGTGTAATACCCCGCGGCCATATACATTCCATACATCGGCGTTCAGGTTTTTTTCAACCCGCAGAGCAAGGTTCTTATCTAATTCCTTTATAAGGCGGTCGTGGATATGGCGGGAAGTTACAAACTTACCTTCTTTACCGAAAAATGGCGAATCGTTGATGGTAAATACCATACTCATCGTAGGTTCGTCGATGGCAATTGGTTTAAGTGGTTCGGGATTAACCGTGTCGCACACCGAGTCGCCAATCTCAAATCCTTCGATCCCCACCAGAGCACAGATATCACCCGAACTTACCATATTGGTCTTGGTACGTCCTAAGCCGGTAAAGGTATGTAATTCCTTAATTCTTGATTTTGTAATGGAGCCATCCCGTTTAACCAGACTTACGTCCATGTTTTCGAGGATTACTCCCCGGTGCACACGGCCTACCGCTATACGACCCACATAGTTTGAGTAATCGAGTGAGGTGATCAGCATCTGCAATGAACCTTCACGTACAACCGGTTCGGGTATATGTTCAATGATAGCATCGAGCAGTGTTGTAATCGATCCGGTGGGAGTTTTCCAGTCGTCGCCCATCCAGTTGTTCTTTGCCGAACCATATACCGTATGGAAGTCAAGCTGTTCTTCAGTAGCGTCGAGGTTGTACATCAGGTCAAAGACCATTTCGTGTACTTCGTCGGGGCGACAGTTGGGTTTGTCGACTTTATTAATAACAACAATAGGTTTCAGCCCAATCTGAAGAGCTTTCTGTAACACAAAGCGGGTCTGAGGCATAGGACCTTCAAAGGCATCAACGAGCAATAACACCCCGTCGGCCATATTCAGTACCCGTTCTACTTCTCCTCCGAAGTCGGCGTGACCCGGAGTGTCGATAATATTAATTTTATATCCCTTGTAGTCGATGGAGACATTTTTGGCGAGGATGGTGATGCCACGTTCCCTTTCCAGGTCGTTGTTGTCCATAATGAGTTCACCGGCGGTTTCATTTTCCCGGAACAGGTGTCCGGCCAACAGCATTTTGTCCACCAATGTAGTTTTCCCGTGGTCAACGTGCGCAATAATAGCAATGTTTCTGATTTTCTGCATGTAACACAATCTTTTTTTGAGGGCGCAAAGATACGAAAATTACTGTTTATTTTTGTGTTTTCGCCATAACTTATTCATATTTTTGTACTTATCGGAAGGTGTGAACGACTTTCTTTTGGCTAAAATGCTTGAAATAAGAGAAAAAATGTTTACTTTGCAGATGCGTTTACAGGGGTTGAACCTCCGTTTTCGGCAGCCTGTTAACACTTAAAATCTATTCTATACAGCCATTTCCATGAATTATTCAGCTTTTTTTCTTGTAAGTCTCTTTCTGGTTTTACAAAGTTCTTTTGTTAGTGCTCAGCCTCAGAACATTAAAAACAATGCTTTCTGGAATACTGTCGACGGGCAACCGATTTACAGTCAGGGTGGTGGTGTTTTCAGGTTTACCGATCCTCAATCGGGTGCGGAGTTGTATTATTGGTATGGTGTGAATTATAAGGAGGCCGCACTGTACCGAAACGACCCCTCCGTTACGCAACCAAGAGATCATTTCGAGTCGGTTACCTGTTATACTTCAACTGATTTGGTAAACTGGAAATCACAGGGTGATGTGCTTACCCGCGAGGAGCTCGACCGCAACTATAGCCGGACCGGCTGGGTAGGGCGATTGGGTGTT
>JAQUYE010000090.1 GCA_028691965.1 Paludibacter sp.
AAATAAAAACGCCTGTTGTGCTGCAAAGGGCATACGAAGTGAGCGACTTACAGGAGTTGCAGATTAAAGCTGCAGCTGATCTGGGTGTTTTGTTCCTGGAAGGATTCGGAGATGGCCTGATTCTTGAGTTAAAGAGCGGCTATAGTTATATGAAGTACCTGGGGATTGAAGAAGTAAATTCGGTAGCATTCGGTATACTGCAGGCAAGTCGCGTGCGTGTTACCAAAACAGAATATATTTCCTGCCCGAGTTGCGGTCGTACCATGTTTCGGTTGCAAACGGTTATAGCCCGGGTGAAAGAAAAAACATCGCACCTGAAAGGATTGAAGATAGCCATTATGGGATGTATAGTAAATGGTCCGGGTGAGATGGCAGATGCAGATTATGGTTACGTGGGAGCCGGTCGAGGTAAAGTAAGTCTGTATAAGAAAAAAGAATGCATTGAGAAGAATATTAACGAAGACGAAGCCGTTGATCACCTGATTAATCTAATCAAAGAGCATGGTGACTGGAAAGAAGAATAAGGAACTACTAACTCTAAAATAAAAAAACATGAAGAAAATTTTTGTGATGTTATTATTGGTAGCCGGAATGGCTGGTGTTGCTAACGCTCAGGTGGATGGTAACGCGATTGGTTTACGTTTCGGTAATGCCGGAGAGATTTCTTACCAACATGCGTTGTCGGGTGCTACCCGTGTTGAGATTGACCTGGGATTTGGATCCTGGAGACATGGCGGAGCTTATCTGAACGTTATTCACCACTGGGTTAAAGATCTATCAAGTCTGCAGGATGGGTTTAACTGGTTCTATGGTGTCGGTGGTGCTTTAGGTACTTTCGACAGTGGATTCTCTGCTGGTGTGGTAGGTAATCTGGGTATTGAATATAACTTTGAATTTCCCTTGCAATTAGCACTCGACTGGCGTCCGGGTTTCTATATTGTACCTAACGCTACTTATTTAGGTTGGGATGGTATAGCTCTTTCAGCTCGCTGGAGGTTCTGATTTCAACAACAGATAAAAAACAAAAGGCTCTCCGTTGACACTAGTTCAAGGAGAGCCTTTTTTGTATAGTATAAAGCTGTTAATGTAGTGAGGCGATAGCCTTATCCAGTGCTTTCTGTATGCCTGCGGGGTTCTTGCCACCGGCAGAAGCAAAGAATGGTTGTCCGCCTCCACCACCTTGTATTTCTTTGGCAGCTTCACGGGCAATGGTTACTGCATTTAATCCCGAAGCAACCAGGTCGTCGCTTAGTAATACGGTAAGAGATGGTTTGCCTTCGTGTACACATCCGGCTACAAAAAACAACTGGTTGTTTTGGATATTACGTAGCTGGAATGCAAGAGTCTTTACCTGATCGGCAGTTAGGTTGCCTTCAAAGCGTATTACTTTCACAGTATTAACCATGCTGGCTTTTATTTCTTTTGCCTGTGATAAGAGCTGGTCCCGCAGCGCCATGATTTTTTCAAAACTCATAGCCTCCAGTTGTTTCTTCATAGCAACCGATTCATCCGACATTCGTCGAATAGCATTTAACAGGTCGGGTGCCTGTCCCAGTAATTCTTTGGCCTGTGCTACAATATCTTCCTGTTGGTTGAGGTAGTCTTCTACCGCCTTGCCGGTGATAGCTTCGATGCGTCGGATACCTGCAGCGATAGAACTTTCGGAGATAATCTTTACCATCCCGATTTGACCGGTCGATTCGACGTGCGTACCTCCACAAAGCTCTGTTGAGCTGCCAAACTGAATTACGCGTACTGTATCTCCGTATTTTTCGCCAAATAAAGCCATAGCTCCCATGGCCTGTGCTTCAGCTATCGGAGTATCACGAAGTTCGTTCCGTCGATGGTCTTCACGAATCCTGCTGTTGGCAATTGCTTCGATGGAACGTATTTCCTCGCGACTCAACTTCTGAAAATGGGAGAAGTCGAAGCGCAGGCTTTCAGGACTAACATACGAACCTTTTTGTTCTACATGTGTGCCTAACACTTCGCGTAATGCTTCGTGCAGCAGGTGAGTAGCCGAATGGTTATTACAGGTTGACTGACGGTTGGCTGTGTCGATCCGGGCTATAAAGGTATCGGTAAGCTCGGTTGGCAATTGCCTGCTAAGGTGTACCGAAAGGTTGTTTTCTTTTTTTGTGTCGAAAATGGTAATGGTTTCAGTTCCGTTACTTAAGGTACCACTATCACCAACCTGTCCACCCATTTCGGCATAGAACGGGGTGGTAGAAAGTACTAACTGGTAGTATTCCTGATTTTTTTGTTTCACTTTCCGATAGCGAAGTATAGTTGTTTCGCTTTCAGTCTGATCATAACCAACAAAGCTGCTGTCGCCTTCGCGGATGATAACCCAGTCGCCGGTCTCCACCGCTGCCGCATTGCGGGCACGTTCTTTTTGTTTCTGCATTTCGGCAGTAAACTCTTCGATATCCACTGTGTATTCGTGTTCCCGGGCAATCAGTTCGGTAAGGTCGAGCGGGAATCCGAAGGTGTCGTACAAGGTAAATGCGTCTTTCCCTGAGATAACTTTAGTGCTTACGCTTTCGTCCATCACTTTGTCGAGCAGACGGATGCCGGTTTCGAGGGTACGCAGGAAGGAATCTTCTTCCTCTTTTACTACTTTCTCTATCAATGATTGCTGAGTGAGCAGTTCGGGATAGGCCGAACCCATTACCTTGCAAAGCACCTTAATTAGCTTGTACATAAATGCCTGCCGTTGTCCCAGGAAGGTATAGCCATAGCGGACAGCGCGTCGTAGTATTCGACGGATAACATATCCTGCTCTAGCATTGGAAGGAAGCTGACCGTCGGTGATGGAAAAAGCAATGGTACGGATATGGTCGGCAATAACACGCATGGCTATGTCCGACTTTTCGTTCGAGCCGTAAGGTGTGCCACACAGGGAAGCCAGTTCCTGAATAATGGGCTGAAAGATGTCGGTGTCGTAGTTCGATTGTTTTCCCTGTAATGCCATGCAGAGGCGTTCGAATCCCATACCGGTATCAATTACCTTTGCCGGCAGGGGATCAAGTGTTCCGTCGGCTTTACGGTTGTATTGCATGAATACATTATTCCATATTTCAATAACCTGCGGATGATTGCCGTTAACAAGGCTTAGTCCGTCGACCCTGGCCCGCTCATCGTCGGTACGGATGTCGATATGAATTTCGGAGCAGGGACCGCAGGGACCAGTATCGCCCATCTCCCAGAAATTATCTTTCTTGTTACCATTTATTATCCGATCGGCAGGAAGAAACTTCTCCCAGATAGCTGCAGCTTCATTGTCGCGTTCCAGTCCCTCAGAAGGCGAACCTTCAAAAACGGTAACATAGAGTCGGTGCTTGTCTAACTTAAGTACCTCCGTAAGGTATTCCCATGCCCATTCGATGGCTTCTTTCTTGAAGTAATCGCCAAACGACCAGTTGCCCAGCATCTCAAACATCGTATGGTGATAGGTGTCGTGACCTACTTCTTCCAGGTCGTTGTGTTTACCGCTGACACGCAGGCATTTCTGTGAGTCGGCCACACGAGGGTAGCGTACAGGGTCGTTGCCGAGTATGATGTTTTTGAACTGATTCATGCCCGCATTAGTAAACATAAGGGTAGGGTCATCTTTAATGACCATAGGGGCTGAAGGAACGATTTTGTGATCTTTAGATGCGAAAAAATCCAGAAACGATTGGCGTATTTCCTGTGACGTCATATAATAAAAACTAAATTGCGGTAAAAGGTCTGCAAAAATACTCCAATTTTATTACTTTTGCACCACATCATACGATAAAAGTTTAAATAATGACGTAAAAAGATGGCGAAAAAGAAGTTTCACTTTAATCCGGAGACCTTAAGTTACGAGGAAATCGAGTACACCCTGCTTCATAAAGTAAAACGCTTACTTATCCATCTGTTTTCAGGCGTTTCATTGGGCGCCGGATTTTTCTTCTTATTTGTCACCTTTGTTGCTTCCCCCGAAGAAAAGCAGTTATCGCAAGAGCGTAACCGAATTCATGCACAGTATAAATTGCTCGAACGAAGCATGGACGAGATGTACGAAGTGTTAAAAGATCTGCAGCAGCGTGACGACAATCTGTACCGTGTAATTTTCCAATCCGATCCGATTCCCTATTCACTACGGACTTCAGGCTCCGGTAATAGTGCCTACTACAAGCAGTTGCTGGCCATGACCAATTCGGAGATTGCCGTGGAGACTACCCGCAAGTTCGATGCCCTGCGGAAGCAGTTTTATATCCAGTCGCAGTCGTACGACGATTTAGTGAAGATGGCCAAAAACCAGGAGAAGATGCTCCAGAGTATCCCGGCTATCATGCCTGTGCTGAACAAAGACTTAAAGAAAACCGCTTCGGGGTATGGATGGCGTATTGACCCGATTTACCGTACACGTCGTTTTCACGAGGGGATGGACTTTACTGCACCTACCGGGACTGATATTTTTGCAACCGGACAGGGAAAAGTTATCTATGCTTCCTGGCGTCAGGGGTATGGTAATACGGTTATGATCGATCATGGCTTTAATTACAAGACCCTTTATGCACACATGCACATGATACAGGTGCGTGTCGGTCAGCAGGTTAACCGGGGAGAAGTAATCGGTACTGTAGGGAATACAGGTAAGTCGACCGGACCCCACCTGCACTACGAAGTGCACCACAGAGGTGTACATACCAATCCGCAACATTATTATTTCCTTGATCTTTCTCCCAAAGAGTACGATGAAATGGTACAGATCAGTAATAATGCCGGACAAATGTTCGACTAATCCAATGGTCTGAAGTGTTATCTCTAAGCTAACAATCCCGGATACTACTGCTATCTGATTTCTACATTCGCAATGTAGGATGTCTGCATTGCGAATGTAGGTGGTCTACATTGCGAATGTAGGTGGTCTACATTGCGAATGTAGGTGGTCTGCATTGCGAATGTAGGAGGTCTGCATTGCGAATGTAGGAGGTCTGCATTGCGAATGTAGGTGGTCTGCATTGCGAATGTAGAATGGAGTACCCCCGGCTATTCAGTCGGGTAACTAACAAGTAATCCCCGGAACAATGCTGTTACTACACCATTTTCCCGGGGAATACCCTATTCGTTTTTACTATGTGTCAGGCTGACTACAGCAGTTTACAGGCGCTTTTTCAGTTCTTCAGTTTCTTTTTCGAAGCCCGGTTTTTCAAGCAATGCAAACATATTCTTTTTGTATGCTTCAACTCCCGGTTGGTCGAATGGATTAACACCCAGCAGGTAACCACTTATTCCACATGCTTTTTCGAAGAAGTAAAAGAGTTGGCCGAGGTAGTATTCGTTGAGTGTTGGAAGTTCAATCTGCAAATTAGGTACACCTCCGTCGATGTGGGCGATAAGCGTTCCTAATTCAGCCATTTTGTTAACCTCATCCACTCTTTTTCCTGCAAGGAAATTTAATCCGTCGAGGTTGGCTTTGTCTTCAGGAACACGAACGGTATAGTTACTTTCCTGTATTGAAATAACCGTTTCGAAAATGGTGCGTTCTCCTTCCTGAATCCACTGTCCCATAGAGTGCAGGTCGGTAGTAAAGTCGACCGCAGCAGGGAAAATTCCCTTGTTGTCTTTTCCTTCACTTTCACCGTAAAGTTGTTTCCACCACTCGGCTATATAATGCAATTTGGGATGGAAGTTAACCAGAATTTCCGTTTTCTTTCCTTGTTTATAGAGTTCGTTACGAACTGCAGCATACTGAGCTGCCGGGTTGTTGGTAAACCCAACATCCTCTCCGCAAGCCAGTTCCATGCTTAATGCACCTCTTACCAGCTGACGAATATCAAATCCTGCAACAGCAATGGGGAGCAAGCCTACGGGCGAGAGAACCGAATAGCGTCCGCCGATCGTATCTTCAATAACATAGGTTTTATAGCCTTCCTGTACAGCAAGGGTACGCAGGGCACCGCGGGCTTTATCCGTAACAGCAACGATCAGTTCGCGGGCAGCCTCTTTACCTTGTTGTTCTTCCAGCTGTGTTTTCAGCAGGCGAAAAGCCAGCGCCGGTTCGGTAGTGGTACCTGATTTGGATATCGAGATGATACCAAACTTTTTGGTAGTAAGTAAGTGTTGAAGTTCGTACAGGTAGTCCTCACCGATATTTTGTCCGGCGTAGAGTATTACCGGATTTTTCCGGTCGGTTTGCAACCAGTCGAAGCTATTGGAGAGTGCATCTATCGTTGCTTTGGCGCCGAGATAGCTGCCTCCGATACCAATTACAACCACTACTTCGCATTGTTTGCGAAGGATGGCAGCAGTTGCTTCGAGGTCCGACAGATGGGCTTCGTCGATAGAGGAGGGGAGGTTAAGCCAACCCAGAAAATCACTTCCCTTACCGGTACCCTGGTGGAGCGCTTTGTTCGCTGCATCGGCAGCAGGTTGGTAAGCTGCAACCGACTCTTTTGAAATAAAGCCGAAGGCCTTGTCAATTGAAAGTTTAATATTATTCATATCCTGTATAATTTGATTGATCATTTTAGTTTATCCGTTAATTCACGAATTTTCAGCAAGGGTGAATTACGGTTATAAAGTATGTCGTAAACAGCATCCACGATGGGCATATCAACCTTGAATTTTTGGTTTATTTCGTAAATAGTTTTAGTGGCGTAATACCCTTCGGCTATCATTTCCATTTCCAGCTGAGCTGTTTTTACTGAATAGCCTTTCCCTATCATGGTGCCAAACAGCCGGTTGCGACTGAATTTTGAGTAGGCGGTAACCAGTAAGTCGCCCAGGTAGGCCGACTCGTTTATGTCGCGGTGCAAGGGATTGGTTGCATTGCAAAAACGGTTTATTTCCTGAATAGCATTGGAAATAAGTACCGATTGAAAGTTGTCGCCGTACTTAAGACCATGGCATATACCGGCTGCGATGGAATAGATATTCTTCATAACCGAGGAGTATTCCATCCCGGTAACATCTTCACTGGTAGAGGTCTTTACGAAATTGGTGGTAAACTTAGGGGCCAGCATTTTTGCCAGTTCGCGCGATGCAGAGGCAACAGTAAGGTAAGAGAGTCGCTCCAGTGCCACTTCCTCGGCATGACAGGGACCTGCCAGCACAGCCAGGTTCTCTTTGGGGACATTATATACCTGCTCAAAAAAGTCGGTTATAATCAAATTATCGTCGGGAACGATTCCTTTGATGGCCGATACAATTATTTTCTTGTCGATACGGCGTCGAAGCTTCTTTAAGTGCAGTTTTAGAAAAGGGGAGGGAGTTGCAAAAATCAGAATATCGGAGCTTGCTACCAGGTGGTTGATGTTGTTGGAAAAGTTAATCCTGTCGGTATCAAACTTCACTCCGGTAAGGTACGACGGGTTCTTACTCAGACGGATAAAATCGTCGATTTGTTCCTGTCGACGCATATACCAGCTAATTTCCGGTGCGTTACTTAATACAATCTTGGCGATAGCTGTAGCCCAGCTACCTCCGCCAAGTATTGCAATTCGTTGTCGATCAGCCATTCTGTGTTGTTTTAGTTCTCCGTTTTTTCAACTTCACTTTTTGAAGGTGCGGGTTTCATTTGCGGAAAGAAAAGAACTTCCTGGATGGCTTGCTGACCAGTCATCAGCATCACCAGGCGGTCCATCCCGATTCCCATGCCCGAGGTTGGAGGCATGCCATACTCCAGCGAACGAACAAAATCCATGTCGATATGCATGGCTTCGTCATCTCCCTTTTCACTCAGTTTTAGTTGTTCCTGGAAACGCTCCAGCTGATCGATAGGGTCATTTAATTCAGAATAGGCGTTGGCTAATTCTTTGCCGTTTACCATGAGTTCAAAACGCTCCGTCAGTTCCGGATTGGTACGGTGACGCTTACAAAGCGGACTCATTTCAATAGGATAGTCGGTAATAAAGGTTGGCTGTATGTACTTGCCTTCGCATTTCTCGCCAAAGAGTTCGTCGATCAGTTTGCCTTTACCCATCGATGCATCCACTTCAACATGTAAATTTTTACAAACTGAGCGTAATTCTTCTTCGTTCATGGTGCTGATATCTATCCCTGTATGTTCGTGGATAGCATCAATCATGGTAACACGTTTGAAAGGTGCTTTGAACGAGATAGTCTTGTCGCCCACCTGAATATCAGTTGTGCCGTTAACATCGAGGCATACCTTCTCCACCATTTTTTCGGTGAATTCCATCATCCAGTTGTAGTCCTTATACGCCACATAGATCTCCATGGCGGTAAATTCGGGATTATGGGTGCGGTCCATCCCCTCGTTGCGGAAATTCTTGGAAAACTCATAGACACCTTCGAATCCACCCACTATTAGTCGCTTAAGGTATAATTCATTGGCGATACGCAGGTAAAGGGGAATGTCCAGCGCATTGTGGTGGGTAGTAAAGGGACGTGCAGCTGCACCACCTGGGATCGACTGGAGAACTGGAGTTTCAACTTCCATATATCCCTGGTTGTTGAAGTATTCCCGCATGGAATTGTACACTTTGGTACGTTTGA
Organism: Paludibacter sp.; assembly: GCA_028691965.1. Lineage (GTDB taxonomy): Bacteria > Bacteroidota > Bacteroidia > Bacteroidales > Paludibacteraceae > Paludibacter. The sequence continues at coordinate 8,494 of JAQUYE010000090.1, forward strand.
TAAATATATCCTTGATTCCTTCGTTAACTACCAGGTCGACATAACGTTGACGGTAGCGTTGTTCGGGGTCTTCGAACGCATCATAGGCTACTCCGTCTTTGTATTTTACAATAGGCAGGGGGCGAAGGGTTTTAGATAGTACTGTCAGCTCCTGGGCATGGACAGATATCTCGCCCATTTGGGTACGGAAGATATAGCCCCTGATGCCAATAAAGTCGCCAATATCGAGTAATTTCTTAAATACGACATTGTACATTTCGGGTTGTGCTTCGGAGTTGATGTCATCGCGGCTCACATACACCTGAATACGCCCTTTGGTATCCTGAATTTCAATGAACGAGGCTTTTCCCATGATGCGGCGACTCATCAGCCTGCCGGCTATGCAAACGGGTTTGCCACTTTCTTCATCCTTGAATTCAGCTTTTATTGTTGTGGAATAGTTATCGACGGGATATAATGCAGCGGGGTAGGGGTCTATCCCCATTTCACGTAATTTACTCAGACTTTGGCGTCTGAAAACTTCCTGTTCACTCAGTTCTATACTCATAATCAGATCATTTCAAAATTGTTGCAAAAGTACAAAAAAAGGATGAGATATGAATACTACCCGTCGAAAACAGCTGAGTTTTAGTTGTCGCCCTGTGTTTCAGCGGGTACTACCATTTGAATTGCATGATGCAGGAGTCCGATTTGAAGGGGCGAATCGCAGTGAACGATAATCCCGTCGGCCTCAAAATATCCGCCGTTATGGTAACTTAATTCAAGTTGTCGGGTGCGAAAGGATTCGAGGGCAGGGTGGTGGTGTAGGGTCCCTTTGAATAAGGTGGGTAGTGCTGTAACGATATCCCTGAAAGAAGGCTTTCGAACAAACATAGCATCCAGGATGCCATCGTAGGGAAGTGCATCGGGGTTTTGTTTCATCCCGCCACCACTATAGCACCCGTTGGCTATGTTCATGGTAAAGAGCACATCATGAATATCAAGATCGTTGGTTTTCAGTTGAAAACGAAACGAGCGATAGCGGAACACTGCTGAAAGTAAGGCGATGAAGTAGAGAAATGAATGACTTCCCGTAAAGCGTTTTAACCGGTGAGTAGCTCTTACCACTGCAGCATCAAGTCCAAAGCCAACAGAATTGATAAAATAGTGCCTCATTTCCTCGTTTTCGAGTGTAAACTGTACGGTGCCAATGTCAATTGCTTGTGTTTTTCCGGCTATAAATACTTCAATAGCTTGTTTATAGTCGCGGTTGAGTCCCCAGAACCGGGCCCAGTCATTGCCGGTACCCCTTGGTATAAGAGCCAGTTTGAAATTGTCGGTAGCAACCCCGGCACTAAAGATTCCGTTTACTACTTCACTGATGGTTCCATCTCCGCCAATTACCAATAGCTTACGGTGTCCGTTTCGGGCAAAGTTTCGGGCAATCAGCACTGCATGGCCTGCAAATTCAGTAAATTGATGTACGTAATCTATACCCGCATTATTGAGTTGATGGAACAGGTACAGCATTTGCCGCCGGAAGTGTTTTTTACCTGATTTAAGGTTAATGATAACGGCCCATTGAGTTGATCCGCCCATGGTTCCTTTTATAGTGTTGAATTCTGATTCAGATATAAATCAAGAAGAGTCATGGCTGCCATAGCTTCGACAATGGGCACCGCCCTTGGAAGCACGCAGGGATCGTGTCGGCCCCGTGCCTGTAACTCTGTGTCCTGTAGCGATGAATTGATAGTTTCCTGTCGTTGTGAAATGGTGGCTACCGGTTTAAACAGCACGCGGAAATAAATATCCTGTCCGTTGCTGATGCCTCCCTGGATACCCCCTGAATGGTTAGTCTTGGTAGTCACCCGTCCGTTGATAGTAGTAAAGGGGTCGTTCATTTCCGAACCTTTCAGCGCGATTCCGTCAAATCCGGTTCCGTAGTCAAATCCGTGTGAAGCATTAATACTCAGCATTGAAAAGGCAAGCCGGGCTTGTAACTTGTCGAATACCGGTTCTCCCCAGCCCACAGGAACTCCCTTTATAACGCAACTTACTGATCCGCCGGTGGAATCGCCCTTTTTTTTAAGTTCCGAAATATAGTCGATCATAGCCTGTGCCGTGTCCTCTTCCGGACAACGAACTATATTTTGTTC
>JAQUYE010000091.1 GCA_028691965.1 Paludibacter sp.
ATTATTATCGGTATTGCAGGAGCTGCTCACCAGGCCTGGTCGGCAAATATCTTCTCCACTATTGGTGATATGTTCCCGAAAGGGGCTATTGCCACTATTACCGGAATCGGTGGTATGGCCGGTGGTATTGGATCTGCACTGATCAACAAAGGTTCGGGTGTACTGTTTGACTTTGCACGCGGAACCGGAATTGTTGATGGCGAAACCGTGGTTATGACCAAAGAATATATGGCACTGGGAATTGAATATGTTCGTCAGCCTATGCAGCTTTTTGGTTTTAAAGGTGAAGAAGCAGGTTACCTGATTGTGTTCTCCTTTTGTGCGGTTGCCTACCTGATTGGTTGGGTCGTGATGAAAAAACTGGTACCGACTTATAAACCGATCGTACTCGATTAATTGTTAATTGTTAATTATAAAAATACCCTCTTACTAATAAAAGTAAGAGGGTATTTTTTTGGGATTGAGGAGTTAGAGATGCAGAAATGGATAGCTGTGTAGCAGCTCTTCCCTGCGTTGTGCTGTCTTTCTTTTAAATGCAAGGTTTTCTTCTGAATCAGGATGAATAGACCGGTGGTTTTCCATCTGGCGATAGTTTTCTATTTCATTTGTAATTAATCGTGTATCTTCTGATAAGGCAAATCGGGCGAAGGATTGCCATATATAGTCAATAGCACGATCTGAGGGATGAATCATGTCATCATTATAAAACCGATAGTCGCGAAGTTCGTCAATCAGCAGTTCATAGGCCGGAAAATAATGCACCCCTGAAAAGCGGGTAGCCAACTCATCAACAGCCAACTGGAGAATGCTTTTACTAAGGGTATTCTCATGCGCACCATCTTTCCAGTGGCGTACGGGACTTACTGTCAGCATAATGCGCATATCAGTTGGTAATTCCTGAAACAGGGCGGTATAATCTGCCACAATTTCATCAACACTTAGTTTTCGGCGCCTGAAACGATCGGCAGGAAGTTTATGGCAGTTAGCCACCACTTCGCCCGATTGGATATCTTCGTACACCCAGGCAGTTCCAAAGGTAAGAATCAGCACCCTGGTATGTTTAAATTGATCTACAGCCTTGTTTATACTTCTGTTCATACCTTCCAGTGTCGATTCAGGAGTATAGGATGAATGAAGATTACTAAATGCAAAATGATTCCATACAGATCCCTGCTGAAACAATTCATCTGCCCTGATTTCCTTTCCGGAGATAATCCGCCGGAGCGCCAAACTAATAGAACGGGGATTGAAAAGTACGCCAAAGGGATTCATGCAAGTCGTAAACCCCGCCCGCTCCAACCGACGCCCTATATTATCAGAAAAACAAGAGCCCAGGGTTAACCATTGCTGGTCATACCCTAAAGGCTCTTGTAAAGGGACTATCGTTACTTTTGTTGTAAACGATGTATCCATTAATTATGCTTTTTTCTTATCAGCGCAACATCCTTTTGAAGTAGCTTCTGCGGTTTTAGCCTTATCACTGCAAGCAGCGTTTTTGCAGTCAGCTTTAGTGGCTTTGCAGTCAGCTTTCGCTGCTTTATCGCAACAAGCAGCTTTGTCTTTACATTCACCCGGTGCAGCAGCAGTTTCTTTGCAGCTGGCAGCTTTGTCTTTACATTCACCCGGTGCAGCAGCAGTTTCTTTGCAACAAGCAGCTTTCTGAGCAGTGCAATCTTTAGCTGTAGCAGTATAACCTAACTTTACAAGGGCAGCCTGCAACTTCTCCGGACTGGTTTTAGCAGCATCGTAAGTAAGGGCAACTGTTTTGTTTTCCAAACTCACTTCCATGGCTTTAACGCCTTTTTCAAAAGCAATGTTTTTTTCAATTTTCTTCTGACATTCACCGCAATGCATGTTTACATCAAATACGACCTTGTTTTTGTCCTGTTTCGACTGAGCGAAAGCCATCGAAGATGTCAATACCAGCACTGCAAGTACTAACGAAAAAATGTGATTTGTTCTCATACTTAATTCTAATTGTTTTTAATGATTCATTTATAATAATGGAAAAAAGTCCTGTTTTGTTCAATCTCTATCCAGCGACCACCGTAATCCGACATAAAGTTTCCGCCCGTGGGTCGGTCCCCATATATTGGTTGCATCAAAATTATCACTGAATGGATTTGCCACATCAATGATAGGGTTATCCTGGACAAAGTTAGTAAGATTTTCGACACCTGCATATACCGACCAGGTGCGGAAATATTTAGTTATCTGCGAATTTAATACTGTAAAACTTCCAAACTCGCGATCCCACATCGGATTAGTTGGATCCGGATCGGGCAGCCGGCCTCCTCCGTTCAACTGGGCTGTAAAATCGAATTGCCACTTTTTCAACGGTGTTGTGTACGAAGCAGTAGCCATACTTTTATAGCGACTGGTAAGCGGCTTCTCTCTCAACTCACCGTTGATGGTAGTTTGCACATCATTCACCCGGTGTGCCAGCGTAACCGACATGCCTTTAATCACTTCCATAGTAGCTTCTACCTGAATGCTATGTGCAAAAGAGGGTCCGTTCAGGGCATAAAAGAACACCTTGTGCGGATCCTGATCCACATCGATTACCACCTGCTTTTTAAAATCGGTGTAGTACCATTCACCCGACACACTTAGCTCTCTCCCAAAAAGAGGAATAAAAGTCTGCACACTCGCTCCGTAGTTCCATGCATCCTCCTGGGGTAAGTTAGCTTCAATTTCGAAGCGACGATTACTTGCCAGGTAGTTATTGTTCTCTGCCAGCATGCGCGGCGAACGATACGCTTTTCCTACAGTAGTACGGAAATGAACGTATTCCGATGGCATGTATTTCAGGTGCAAACGAGGAGTCAGAAATAATCCGTACACCGACGAATAATCGGCCCGCACACCTGCAAGTCCGATAAACTTATCATGCATATGAAGCGAATACTCAGCAAATGCACCGGCAACCAACTCATCGCCCGGGTTATTGTTCATCCGGATGATCTCACCTGATGCCGGATGGTAGTAGAGTTCTTCATCAAACTCATCGTAGTTAACACTTAAACCGGTCGAAAGCTTCTGATGTTCAGATAGTGCAGTGGCAAAGATAAGATTACTGTACAAATTACGCTGCGATCCATCGTATTGACGTGTCCCAAAGGTACCCAGCTGGTTATGTAACGAACCACTCACGATCCAGCCCAGACTGGTTTCTGTTTCGTGATTAAACACATACCCGTTTTTCATAAAGAACTCGTAGCGCTCAGTTTCAACACCAATACGATAGCGTTGATCCATTGTGCCCCCGGTTCTTTTCTCCGACAAGCCTTTCAGGAAGGCCTGAAAGGTATAGTCACCATTGTTAAAGAACCAGCGATTCAGGATGTTACGTTGCTGAACCTTCGGCATATCCATGTAACCATCTCCATTTTCATCCAGCATCCGGAATTCATCCGATGCATGAAGCATGATACCGGTCGACAAGTCTTTGGTTAGTCGTATACCGGAAGTAATATTCGCTTCCACCCTTCCGGCATCATTGGCAAATACATTAGCAGCAACTAACTCGCTCAGGTGTGGTTTTTTATATTCCACGTTTATTTGTCCGGTCAACGCCTCGTAACCATTGATAACCGAACTGGTACCCTTTGATACGGAGATGCTTTCTATCCATGGTCCGGGAATAAAGCCCATACCATACAAGGATGAAATCCCCCGCAGATTCGGGATATTTTCAGTTAGCATTTGCACATAGCTTCCCGACAAGCCCAACAACTTAATTTGCTTAGCCCCGGTAGCAGCGTCACTATAAGCGACATCTACCGAAGGATTGGTTTCAAAGCTTTCGGAAAGATTACAACAGGCCGCCTTTGTAAGTTCATGTTCAGTAATCCGCTCGGTCTGCAACACCGAAAAGCGCGATTTCACTGTACCCGGACTCGTCTGCACCACCTGGAACTCCTGAAGTTCAATTACTTCCTTAAGAGCAACTGTTAGGTCCGACTGATCCTCAGTCACTAACAGTGTATCACGCTGAAAAGCAACATTACTAAAAATCAACTGATTAATACTTGGGGCGCGTTCTAGTTGAAACTCCCCGTTGATACCTGATACTGTTCCCCTGGTTGTATTGATCCAATAGATGTTAACACCGGGAACAGGAGAACCTTTCTGATCGGTCACAACTCCCTTTATAGAATTGGCAGTTAGTGAACCCGACAAGAATAACATAATGATAATGAAATACTTAGTCATATAAAATAGGTGATAATTGATATTCTGAATACACGCAATCTGTAGCCTTCAGCATACTAACTGAAGGTACAACCATGAATCAGGAATCAAATTATCAACACCGACTTATGCGAGAGGATTTCTCTACCGGAAGATGTATCCGGTTCGGGAGGAGGATAGAAGTAAAAAGACGCCAGTACATCCGAAGCAGCAACAACCGAATACAATTCCGTAAAGCAAGCCACCAGGTCTTCGTCCGACAGATGTTCAAGCACTACAGGATTATAAGAAAAAGAATCAAGCTGCAAACGCTTAATTTCACAACTACCTTCTACGGGACAGGAAGCTAATCCGGGTTCTGACATGTCAAAATCGCAACACCCGTTTGCTTCTTCAACTTCCGGATGATGTAGTTCTCCACAGGAATGATGAGCAATAATCTCAATACCAGCATCTTCACAGGTATTGCAACAATAGTTGACAATATTGTGTCCCATTCCTGCTGTCACAAAATAAAGTGCAGCAAAAAACGCAGTCAGACGTATGAATAGTGATTTTCTTTTCATTCCACCGCAAATATAGAACGCAGACAGAAAAAAACCAACATCCTGCTATTATATTTTACTTTTTTAATGATATATATAGTTTAATGTTGTAAATTTGCAGCGCAATAACAGTTATATAAAACTCTATGAATAAGAAAATATTACTGCTGACTATCAGCATTTTACTTATAATCTTTTTGACTGCCTATTTTATTTTCAGGCCTTCTGCACCCAACAATGTTCAGACTCATTTACTTACTATTACTGATCAACAATACCTTACTTCCGACACCACCCGGGGAGCTTTACGGGTAGATATTGCGGTTGAATTTCCCACAGAATTCAGCAACAAACAAATTCTATCTAAAATTAAACCACAGATTATCACACAACTGGTAGGTGAAAAGTACCTCGCATTATCTGACGATTCGTTGCTGAAAGAATTTGTACAGGAGTTAAAATCTGAATATATTGCCAACAATGAGTTGGTAATCAGCAAACTCGACAAGACCGGTTATTTGGTTTTAAACAACAGCTTTTCGATGGAAGGGTTCGCATTGCTCAACGATGAACATATCTTTACTTACGGAATACTTCGCGATGTAGATTTTGGTGGAAACCATCCTACCCGCACCCGTTTCTTTTACAATTATAATTTAAAAAGCGGTGAGTTAATACTGGAAGATGATCTTTTCAAAGAAGGTTACGAAGAGCAACTCACACAACTACTACGCGAAAAGGTACAACAGTTAAGTCAGGAAAAGGAAGATATGCCCACCCTGCTTGATTTTGATAATACCCGTTATAATATAGAAGCTATCCGTCCGAATGGAAACTTTTACATCAACGATGAAGCCATTTGCTATGTTTTCAATCCCTATGAGATAGCTCCACTGAATTATGCCTACGAAACTGAGGTTTCACTACCCTACTCTTCAATCAAAGAGTTATTGAAAAAAGGCAATCCAATACAATATTTAGTGCAACAGCACGAGACCGCATTAACTGCAAACAACAATTAATTAGTAAAAACAATGAAAGCACTTACAACGACCGATTTTCACTTTGAAGGTCAGAAAAGCGTCTATCATGGCAAGGTCCGTGATGTATACACCGTTAAAAACGATTTACTGGTTATGGTAGCTACCGACCGTATTTCAGCATTTGACGTTGTACTACCCAAGGGAATTCCCTTTAAAGGCCAGATGTTAAATCAGATAGCAGCCCGTTTCCTGGATGCAACAGCCGATATAGTTCCCAATTGGAAACTTGCAACTCCCGATCCGATGGTAACCGTTGGATTACGTTGCGAAGGATATCCGGTTGAAATGATTGTACGTGGCTATCTTTGCGGAAGCGCATGGAGAGCCTACAAAAACGGAGTTCGCGAAATATGTGGCGTAACCATTCCTGATGGAATGCGTGAGAACCAACGTTTTGAGACACCAATAATTACTCCTACCACTAAAGCTGAATATGGTCTACACGACGAAGATATCTCGAAGGAAGAAATCCTGAAGCAAGGTTTGGTAGCTCCCGACGAATATGCATTACTCGAGAAGTACACCATGGAGCTGTTCCTGCGAGGGACTGAAATAGCAGCTAAACGGGGATTAATACTGGTGGATACAAAGTATGAGTTTGGCAAACGCGACGGAAAGATCTACCTGATCGATGAAATCCACACGCCCGACTCCTCCCGCTATTTCTATGCTGATGGCTACGAATCACGTTTTACTTCAGGTGAAGCTCAGAAGCAGTTATCCAAGGAATTTGTACGGGAATGGTTAATGGATAACGGATTCCAGGGTAAAGAAGGTCAACAGGTACCTGAAATGACCGACGGGATCGTTACCGGAATCAGCGAACGATACATCGAATTATTTGAGAATATTGTCGGAGAACCATTTGATAAGGCTGCGAGTGATAATATTGCCGGTCGTATCGAAAAGAATGTAACCGATTACCTGAAAACGGTATAAGACAGCAAAAGCCCGCAAAGTTGAAATTAACCTTGCGGGCTTTTTTTAGTGTTGGGCTTTTCCCAGGCTTAGCATCGAAGGTACAAACATCGCTACTATACCCAGAATTACCAGTATAATCCCTGAATAAACAAACGCCGGAGCCACACCGATGTTGTCGGCAATAAATCCGGTAGCCGTTAATCCAATCAGCGAAGGTAAAATGGCTAAACTACCATAGAGTGAAAATACACGGCCCATTGCTTCAGGAATCACCACACGTTGAACAGTTGCTGTAAATAAGGAATGATAGATAGCGCCGGATATTCCTCCGACAACAGTAAACAGAACAAAATACACAAATCCATCCGGAGGTACTAAGCCTGAGAACAGAAACGACAAACCCAGCAGAATATACGAAATATTGATAAGTATAACTCCATTTGTTTTCAGTTTAATACTCCCCATTACAGCTCCCCCTGCTACCATTCCTACTCCCCAGATAACTTCTATCAAACTCATCTGATAAGCGGTTCCCATGAAATATTCAAGCGTCATTAAGGGAAACAAAACAGAAACAGGCATCAAAAACAGGAGTACAAGTATGGAAAATGTAAAGAGCCAAATCAAACCCCGATTACCGGATATAGCCTGAAAACCCTCTTTCATTTCCCTGAACTCATGCGGATTCGCGATGGAAGCAGCACTTCGGGTAACCCGCGGTATGTTCACAAACAACAGCGAACTACTGGCAATTAACGCTCCTGCCACATCTACTAACATCACATAGCCTAAATTTAAGGAGGTCATTAGTAAAGCTCCCAGCGCAGGACCGGCAATTGTTGATACCGACAGGATCATCTGATTGATCCCCGATATACGAACCAACTCCGACTCAGGTGCCAGTAAAGGTACCGATGCCTGCATCGAAGGACCGTGAAAAGCCGACCCTACTGAACGAAGTGCCAGTAAAACATAGATACTACCCACCGTGATCGTACCTGTAAATGCCATAATCCCAATTACCAGCGAACAGAGCGCAATAAACAAATCCGAAAAAATCATTACTTTTTTCCGATCCCATCTGTCAATCAGCACTCCGGTAAACGGACCAATGAGCGCCTGTGGCAACATCGAAGCAATAGCCGAAAATGCAAGAACTTCGGCCGAACGGGTTTCAAAACTGATCCATAAAATTGTAGCAAAACCAACCACCGAACTACTCAGGTAAGAGAAAAACTGTCCGGTCCATATAATTGAAAAATCTTTTTTCCAGTTTGTATTCATAATCGTAAGTATAAAAAATTGTATAACAAGAATACATTCCACTTTATAAAGCAGAATGTAAGAGCAGGAAAACAGTCATTTCTAACTGTATATTCAGGCTCTGATCCTTACGGTATATGCACTGAAAAATTGAGGGTAATACATACTTAATAATGAGAGAATGCAAAAGTAACTGATGGAATTTAAATCTCAAAATAATTGGGCGATTATTTGGCTATTTCGAAAAAAGCAGTATCTTTGCACCGCTTTACAGGAAAGCAATGGAGAGATGGCAGAGTGGTCGATTGCGGCGGTCTTGAAAACCGTTGAACTGCGAGGTTCCGGGGGTTCGAATCCCTCTCTCTCCGCTGGAAGGTCTGGACAAAAACAGACAACAAATGGACAAAAGCCTACAAGTCAATGATTTGTAGGCTTTTTCATTTGTGCTTTGTCCAGCGTAAAAGACATGAAAAAGCCCCGAAAAGACACAAATTTGTGCCTAAATCGTTACCGATTCCCTTCCGGACAAAAACGGTAACGATTTGTCCTAAATTGACCTCTCGCTGTCCAAATTTGTACAGTCTGTATATATCTCACAATTAGTGAATTAAAAGTAATTTTGTAACATTAAAAAGTGAGATTATGAAGAGTACTTTCAAAGTCCTTTTTTACCTCAAAAAAGGCTCGGAAAAACGAAACGGAGAGGTAACAATCATGGCAAGAGTTACCGTTGATGGGAAACTTTGCCAGTTCAGTACGAAACAGAGCATCCACCCGAATCATTGGAATGTCAAGGCGGGAAAAGCCACAGGGAAGTCTGGCGGACAAATCAATACGCTGCTGGATGATATAAAGGCATCGCTGCATCAAATCTACCACGAGCAGCAACGGCGGGAGAAGTACGTTACCGCAGAGAGGGTCAAGAATGAGTTTCTGGGGCATACCGAGAACCACGAAACGTTGCTTAATCTGTTTCAGAAGCACAACGAAGATGTTAAGCAGCTGGTCGGTATATCCAAATCGGCATCCACCTATCAGAAGTATGAAGTAACCCGGAAGCATCTTGCCAGCTTCATCCAGTCTAAGTACAACCTGTCGGATATTGCGTTGAAGTCCATAAACAATATGTTTATCAATGACTTTGAGGTTTATCTAATGACCGTTGCGGGATGCAATCACAATACGACCGCCAAGTTCATACAGTTTTTCAAACGTATCGTTCTGATTGCCCGCAACAACGGGCTGATTATCGGCGACCCGTTTGCAAATTACAAAATCCGTCTTCAACGGGTGGATAGAGGATACCTTACGGAAGATGAAATCAAGAAAATACTTACGCTCGACCTTGTTTCCGAAAGGCTGGAACACGTTCGGGATTTGTTTATCTTTTCCTGTTTCTGCGGTTTGGCTTACGTGGATGTAGCCGGGCTGCGGAAAGAGCATATCCGTAAATCGTTTGACGGCAACCTGTGGATTATGACCAAGCGAGTGAAAACCGGAACGAATGTGAATGTGCCGTTGCTGGATATTCCGAAAATGATTTTGGATAAGTATAAAGGCAAGCTGCCTAATGGAAAAATCCTTCCGGTTATCAGCAATCAAAAGCTAAATTCCTACCTCAAAGAGATTGCCGACCTTGCCGGGATTAAGAAGAACCTTACGTTTCATCTCGCAAGGCATACGTTCGCCACGACAACGACCCTCGCCAAAGGCATACCCATTGAAACCGTTTCAAAAATGCTGGGGCATACCAACATTGAAACGACCCAAATCTACGCTCGCATCACTAATAACAAGATTAGCGATGATATGAAAGGACTTTCCGAACGGTTCATCGGCATTGAGAAAATCTATAAAAAGGTGGCACAATAGTTACCTCTCAGGCAACGGTAACGAATAGGTAACGAAAGTGGTAACGATTTTCAGCATAAAACATTAAAATACAAAAGAATATGGAACAGCAACTAATTGAAAGTAAGATTCTCACCATACGGGAACAAAAAGTAATTCTCGATAGTGATGTGGCTGAATTGTACGGCGTGGAAACCAAGCGATTTGAGTTCGCCAAACGCACTTTCCATATTCAAGATTATTGCGGGCACATCTTGAATGATATATAGCGGTTCTAACTCTTTTTCCTGTATAGAAGAAGTCAGGTCGCTTACTATTTTTGCTATCTTATCTTTCATTTGAGTTGCTTGCTGAATTACGGTTGAAAAATGACAGATTATGGAAACCTTAATTTGGGTTTCCATAATCTATTACAACGATTTGATGCTTTTTCTGTATTGTTTCAAATCTGCCTCTTGAGCGTTATCTAATATGGTCTGAATTTCCCGAATAAGTTTCTCCCTGTCATGGGGTAAGAACCCCGTAAGTGGTACAGGATTGGAAACCATGTTTGCCAAAAGTGTAAAAGGAGTATCCAGCATCAAATTGGCAATTAGAGTTTTCATTTCTTCAGAATTAAAATTTGTAATGCTGAAGCGATGGCGGATTCGTGCTTAAGTCATAGCAATCAAGCGATTACATTGACACCCTAAAATATACCAGTTCACGATAATTACCATAAAGCCTTGGCAAAACGGGATTGGTAGAGTAGATTTCCCTCGCGATTTCATCCGGCACATCGAAGACGGCATTCCCGGTGATCCGG
>JAQUYE010000092.1 GCA_028691965.1 Paludibacter sp.
ATTACCGGTCGTGGCGGCTGGCCGCTCAATGCTTTCGCATTGCCCGATGGTAGTCCGTTCTATGCAGGCATGTACTTCCCCAAATCCAACTGGATAGATTTACTAAAGCAACTCACAGCCCTGTGGCAGAACGAACGCGAGACCATCCTGAATGCTGCAGATCAGATTATTCATGGTATCAGGGCAAGCGGACGCAAAGCTTCAACAACAAGCGAATCTCCACTTACCGGACTGGCAGGGAATCAAAATAACCCTTTACCCCCTATCTCCCTCCAGCAATTCCATATTCTGTACAGTGATTACCGGCATCGTATCGATTTCAAGTATGGGGGCGAAAAACGGGCACCCAAATTCCCCATGCCTTCAATGTGGGAATACATCCTGCAGTACCACGCCCTTACCGACCATGAGGAATCACTATCAGCACTCAATGTAACCCTTATCAACATGGCCCGTGGCGGTATCTACGATCATGCCGGAGGTGGCTTTGCCCGTTATTCGACCGACGAACGCTGGCATGTGCCTCATTTCGAAAAGATGTTATACGATAATGCACAGCTGGTCACCCTGTATGCTCACGCCTATCAGTTAACCGGACATACTCTGTACAAAGATGTTATTAACGAGACGCTCGAATTTTTCGAACGTGAACTAACTGCCCCGGAAGGTGGATGCTATGCCGCATTAGATGCCGACTCAGAGGGAGAAGAAGGCCGTTTTTATGTCTGGACAGAGAACGAGATTGATCAGCTACTTGAGGTAAAGGCAGGACTATTCAAGGAGGTATACAATATTACTACTGAAGGCAACTGGGAGAACAGAAAAAATATTCTCCCCCGGCGTCATACTGTGAAACTACATGCCGAAGGCTATGGGATGCATCACCACGAACTGGAACAGCAACTACGGGATCTGCGTCGTAAAGTCCGCGAACATCGGGATAAGCGCGTTCGTCCGGGATTGGATGACAAGCAACTCTGTTCCTGGAATGCAATGATGGTAACAGCATATTTCGTAGCCGGTAAAGCATTGCAATCAGACGGGTACCTTTCCACAGCCATCGAAAAGCTCGAATTTATACTTACCACTTTTCGTCAACCGGATGGGAGTCTACACCGTAATTTTAAAGCAGGACGTACAACGATAGAGGGACTGCTCGACGACTATGCATTTATAATTTCGGCACTGACTGAAGGCTACCAGACTGTATTCGACGAACGCTACCTTCGGGAAGCAGAGAATCTCATGGATTATTGCCTGCATCATTTTGCTGATCCCGAAAATGAATTGTTTTTCTACACACACGATCGCAGCACCGGACTTGTTACCCGCATGAAAGAGCTCAACGACAATGTTATCCCAGCATCGAACTCCGAAATGGCAATTAACCTCTACACACTTGGAACCCTGCTCGACAAGTCATCATACATTACCAGAGCACGCTCGATGGTAGAACATATGAAAGAAGATATTGAATCCAATATTTATTATCATGGAAACTGGGGACGATTAGCATTAATGCTGACTGACAGTCCGACTGAAATAGCCATTTGCGGACCTGAATATAAAGCATGGGCTCAACAACTAAACAAACACTACCTTCCCCACGTACTACTGAGCGCATCGGAGGCTGAGAGCGAGTTAGCTTTACTGAAGCATAAATACAAAGAAGGGGTAACTCAGGCTTTCATTTGCAAGGATAAAACATGTGGGGCACCGATTGTAAGTCTGAATACCTTGTTAGGAACTGTGCTTGGATGATAACAACTCTTCCAGTCGCATCATCTCATCGCGCAGACGGGCTGCTTCGAGGAATTCGAGGTTCTTTGCAGCCTCAAACATAGCTTTTTTAGTTGTAGCAATTGCTTTTTCCAATGCAGGTTTACTCATGTGTTGAACCACAGGATCAGCTGCGAGCAGTATTCTGTCTTCCGGCTCAATATATGCATGCGGTTCAGTTTTACCAAGAGCTGAACGCTGGCCCTTTATAATGGCTTGCGGTGTAATGCCATGTTTTTCATTATAGGCTAATTGTTTTTCACGGCGACGATTCGTTTCAGAAATGGTTTTTTCCATGCTATCCGTAATCTTGTCAGCATACATGATTACTTTACCATTCAGGTTTCGGGCTGCACGCCCCGCAGTTTGGGTGAGTGAACGGTGTGACCGAAGGAAACCTTCCTTATCAGCATCCAGAATAGCCACCAGCGATACTTCGGGCAAATCCAGTCCTTCACGTAACAGGTTCACCCCCACCAGCACATCGTAAACCCCGCGCCGCAAGTCTTCCATAATCTGAACCCGGTCGAGTGTTGTTACATCAGAGTGAATGTAATTACATTGAACTCCCGATTTTGCGAGATAATCCGTCAGCTCTTCAGCCATACGTTTTGTAAGGGTGGTTATCAGTACACGCTCCTTCAGTTCGGTGCGCAGTGTAATTTCTTCGAGCAGGTCGTCGATCTGATTCAAACTTGGCCGCACTTCAATTATAGGATCAAGCAAACCGGTAGGACGAATCAACTGATCAACCACTACTCCCTGCGAATTCATCAGTTCGTAATCGGCAGGAGTAGCCGACACATAAATTGTCTGTGGAGTCAGCTCCTCAAACTCTTCAAACTTTAAGGGGCGGTTATCCTTAGCTGCCGGAAGTCGAAATCCAAAATCCACCAGGTTCAACTTACGGGCAGCATCGCCACCGAACATAGCCCGGATTTGCGGGATGGTAACGTGGCTCTCGTCAATCACCATCAGATAATCATCAGGGAAATAATCCAGCAAGCAGTAGGGGCGACTCCCCGGCAAACGACCATCGAAATAGCGGGAATAATTTTCTATGCCTGAACAATAGCCCAGTTCACGAATCATCTCTATATCATAACTAACCCGCTCGTAGATGCGTTTAGCCTCATACTCCTTGCCTACAGAGCGGAAGAATTCAGCCTGCAAATCACGATCACGCTCTATGTAATAGATCGCCTGCGCTATACGCTCCTTAGTAGTTACGAAGATACTGGCCGGGAAAATACGATAGGCATCAAACGAACCGGTAACCTTCAGATTCAAAGGCTCCACAGTAAGCAACTCATCCACCTCATCACCCCAGAATACCACGCGAAGTATATGATCGGCATAAGCAAGGAAGATATCTACCGTATCGCCTTTTACCCTGAAATTACCACGATTTAACTCTAAGTCATTACGGGTATACAGACTATCTACCAACGTACGTAAAAAAGCATTACGTACCAGTTTCTGTCCTTTCTGAATTTCAATAACATTCGAATTGAAATCATCCGGGTTACCTATACCATACAGGCAGGAGACGGATGAGACCACGAGCACGTCACGGCGACCCGACAATAACGACGAGGTAGCTGACAGACGAAGTTTTTCTATTTCCTGATTGATGGAAAGGTCCTTCTCAATATAGGTATCTGTATGGGGAATGTAGGCTTCAGGCTGATAGTAATCGTAGTAGGAAACGAAGTACTCAACTGCATTCTCAGGGAAAAACGATTTAAACTCACTGTAAAGTTGAGCAGCGAGCGTTTTATTATGACTCAACACCAGCGTTGGACGCTGAACCTCGTTGATCACATTAGCTACCGTAAAGGTCTTTCCCGACCCGGTAACCCCCAGTAAGGTCTGAAATGCAACACCGGCACCCAAGCCCTCTACCAATTGACGGATTGCCTCAGGCTGATCGCCAGTCGGCTTATAGTCGGAAGTGAGCTTAAATGCCATATGTAATTAAAATAAATGAAAATAAAGTACAAGCCCGAAAATCTGTTCATCCGGTTTTACTGTCTCGGCATCACCATCCAGAGGATTAAGTATAAGATAAGTCCGGGAAAGCCTGCTGAAAACACAGATAAGATTGCGTATATCACACGCACTAAGGTTGTCTCCCAGCCAAAGTATTCGGCAATTCCGGCGCATACCCCGGCAATCATCTGATTGTTCGAACGTGTTAATTTTCTTTGCATAACATGATTATTAAATGTAGTTTGCAAAGTAACTATTTTTTACTGTATAAATGAAGAAGTAAAGAATAAATTTTCAGCTTCGTCCCGATTGTTGAATAAAATTGCGCAGTTCGTCATTCCACTCATCTTCTTCGAGCAACTCCTCCATGGTCAGATGCAAACGAAACCTCCAGCTAAAGCGTGAGTTCGACGGAACGTTAATTCGTTCTTCATGCGGATTCTCACGACGAAGTTTTTCGGAAATTCCAAGCAGATCCTGCATCTGGAAGATAGCCCACATAGCAGGTGAATACAGGTGTTGAAGAAGGATGTCGCGACACACCCACCATTCACAAAAGAAAGGAGCATCACCGAAATGACCAAGCTGCTGATTATAGAAACGCTGTGTTACTCCCCTATCCTCTTCCCACCAACCACGAATGGTACTCATGTCGTGGGTAGAAGGAGTCACAACCGACAAATACGGTGCATCAGCGGGATGGAAAAACTCCTGCGTATTGGTCTTAGGTGCCCGTTGAACCTCCAGACTAAGAATCCCGGTTTCTTTCATCGCATCGGTAACGCACTGAGTCATCATCCCCAGGTCCTCACCGCAGATCAGCATATTCGTTGAACGCTTCAGTGCCGGAAGTTTTTCCATTCCCGATTTATACCAATACGCGTCCTGGCGCCGGAAGAAATAATCAACGTATAAGTCATCCAGCTTAGCACGCGTTGAAAAATCAAGATCACGGAAGGTACTGAGCGATTGCATTCCGAATCGCGGATAGAAAAGAGTCCGGTTACTACCTTCAGCCTCGAAAAACAACACATTAGAAATCAGGTCAAAGAGTCCCCATTTGATTTTCTCAGAGAACAAACCCTCTTTGCACATTTCCTCTACATTCTTTTGAGAAGTATAGGGAGGTTTGAGGCGTAATACCCAACCATCTTCTATCTGCAGGCAATTTGCTTTAACCCACGAGGCATCATCGCCAAAGAGCTCATGAAGAATAGGATCAGTTATATACGGTTTACAATAACGATTATAATCAAACCAGATCGATCGTTCACTAAATTCATTACTATGTACCGGCACCGACGGATGCAGATGTCCCATTATACCTTCGATCTGATCGGTAGGAATTTGCCAGATCCGGAAGAAACCAAGAATATGGTCGACACGGAAGGTATCGAAGTAATGTGACATCTGAGCAAAACGCCGTTTCCACCAATCAAAACCCGTTTGTTGAATCGCCTCCCAGTTGTAGGTAGGCAATTCCCAGTTTTGTCCTTTTACGGCAAACATATCGGGCGGAGCTCCGGCTTGTTTATCCAGATTAAAGAATTCAGGATGAGCCCAGGTATCCGCTGAATTTCGATTTACCCCAATAGGGATATCCCCTTTCAACACTACTCCCTTACTATGAGCATAGGTATGCGTTTCGGAAAGTTGCAGGTGAAGATGATACTGTATATAATAATTCAGGAAAATTTCTTCACGAAGTTCACTTTCGGGGGCAGATAAAGCACGAACCATTTCTTCGTTAAAGCTGGCATACTGTTCCCATTGCCTGTAATCAGAAGTACCGAACTTGTCACGCAATACACAGAAGGCGGCATAAGGCATCAGCCAATACTCATTATCAGCAATAAAGCGCAGAAACTCCTTATTCGATTTATACTTCTCCTGTTGAAGCAGATACATTTCACGTGCATACCGCAGTTTAAAGTTTACTACCTCCAGGAACTCCACCAGCTCTTTTGCATTCAGCTCTGCCTGTAACGACTTATACTCAGCTGCTAGAGGATGTTTGGCTGGCAACCTGCCTAATGAAGGAAGGTATAAGAACAAAGGATTCAATGCAAATGCTGAAATGGCAGCATACGGAAGCACATCTTCATCAGTATGTGTTCCGATGGTATCGTTGAGCGGCAACAACTGAATTAATTTCAACCCCACTTTTGCCGCCCAATCGATAAACAGCTTCATATCTTCGAAATCACCAACCCCAAAACTCTTTCGTGTGCGAATACTGAACACAGGCAATCCAACACCCGCTCCTCTCCATCCAAAGACATTCGTCCGTATAAACCCATCGTTTTGTTGAACAATTACTTTTTTGTCGTTAAGTAACACAGCACTTCGATCACTTCCTTCTTCAAAACCACAGAACACTCCATCTTCAGGATCATAAAAACCATATTTGTAATGAACTTCGTTTGAACCGCAACGCGACAAATCCACGGCAAGCTGCCATTCATCGCCGTATTTCTGTAGAATAAGCGGTTTCTGAGTTGACCAGTTTCCAAAAGCATCACAATTACCAATAATACATACTTGTTGACGGGCATCCAGTACCGGAGCTTTCACCTTAAAAATATGAGTAAACTTTTTCGGATATTCCAACAAGGAAGAACGATGACGATCTTTCAACAGCACCTTTTTAAAAGGAGCAGTCAGAAAAATGTTGCCCGGATCATTGGTTGCGTTCCACTGATCGTAGCAGAAAACATGGGCGGGCGACTTCTCTGCTTCAGGTACTGTTCGTCCCGATTCCCATTCTTCTGTATATGTACCAGCGTTTTCATTTAACAACAGGTATCGATACCGCAGCCGGGAAACTTCCTCATCGGTAACATCCACCATCCCCGTCCACTCTTCAGGAAAATTATAACTCAGGGATAAAGCCTGCTTCGGATCACCGTTTCCGAGCGCAGGTATATTCCCTGTCACCAATAGGCGTTGACCCCAAACTGTTTTATAACGTATCGAAAAATGCACCTTCATGTAGTTCAAATTTATTTACAGTTCAAAAATAAACTGAATCCCTGTAATCAGTAGTAGAGCTACGTTAAAAAGGGCTCTTTTTTATTTCAAACGTTTGCGCTTGGGAAATTTGTTGTAATTAAAGTTCGCATAATAAAATATAATGTCGTACTTTTGCATCAAATTTAACGAACAAATTTTTCCCCATTCTTCTCATGACTTCACCCGCGCACAGTTACAAACTATTTTCGGGTACCAATAGCCGGTACCTGGCAGAAAAAATCTGTAAAAGTCTGGGCTCTCCACTAGGTAATATGATCGTAGAACATTTTGCTGACGGAGAGTTCGCTGTTTCTTACGAGGAGTCCATTCGAGGCCAGTACATTTACCTCATCCAGTCAACCTTTCCCAATTCAGACAATCTGATGGAGTTACTGCTGATGATAGATGCTGCCAAACGGGCATCTGCCTACAAGATTATTGCGGTGATTCCCTATTTTGGATGGGCCCGTCAGGACCGTAAAGACAAGGCGCGTGTTTCGATAGGAGCTAAACTGATAGCCGACTTATTGAGTGTTGCCGGAGTAGACCGGGTTATTACAATGGACCTGCATGCTGATCAGATTCAGGGCTTTTTCAATGTTCCTGTTGATCACCTTTATGGATCACGGATATTCGTTCCTTACATAAAATCCCTGAACCTTAAAAACTTAGTGATAGCCTCTCCCGATGTAGGTGGTTCTAAACGTGCAGGCACTTACTCCCGTCATCTCGACGTGCCTATGGTACTTTGCCATAAAACCCGCGAAAAGGCGAATGTGGTGGGTGAAATGAAAATAATCGGAGATGTGGCCGGAAAAGATGTGATTATTGTTGACGATATGGTTGATACCGCCGGGACACTCTGTAAAGCTGCCGACCTGATGATTGAAAACGGTGCCAATTCGGTTCGTGCTATCGTTACCCATGGAGTTATGTCGGGTAAGGCATCCGATCTTATTATGAATTCAGCCTTAACTGAAATTGCCTTTACCGATTCTATTCCTTTCGACTGTAACAAATGCTCAAAGGTAAGGATACTTTCCTGTGCCGACATGTTTGCCGACACTATTGAAAGGGTACAACAACATCGCTCAATTTCGGAACAATACCTTATTAAATAACGAAAAGTGGTAATAATTACCACTTTTCTGTTTTTCTGACTTATTTAAGTACGCCTTCATCTTTTACCACCTTGTCAGGAGGACTCATCAGGAGTTCCGGATTCATCAGGTAGCGGGTCATCAAGCGCAGGGAACTGGCATAATAAAAACCATCACAAATGCGTTCGTCGAGCACAAACTTCAAACGAATTTGTTTGTGAGCCACCATCTCACCATGTTTATTGTAAGCATGGTAGCGCGATTTTTTACCCATGGCTACGAAATTACTGCAGGTACCAAACTCATACAGGTGATGGTAAATCGACTCTACCCCTATGGATCCAATATTGGTAAGGAATACACTGCAATGCCACGGACTTGCTTCGTGGATGAAGCGGGGTAATATGCCCACCTTATCCGTCCACAACATAGTCAGTGCCACTACCCTCATTAACCAGTCCGGCAAGCGACCCAGAATTTTAGAAATTAAATCTGAAGCATTTTCCACTCCTTCCTGCTGATTGGCTAACTGTACCTCCCGGGTTTTACGCATTACATCCATCAAGGTGTCTTCGGGCTGAAAATACGGTTTGATGAGTGTTTCCTCACCGGCATCCGTCAGCGAACGTTTGATAGCTATCGAAAAGCTTATATGATTGCGGGCAAAAATTTTATTCCATACAACAAAGCGGTTAAGGTGTGGACGTTGTGAAAGCAAACGAACTGTAGCTGCCATGATCACATGCATGATGGATAAGTCGGGCATTTCGACGCGGTGCTTCTTTATAAAAGCTTCGATATGATCGATGGGAACTTTCTCTTCAAAAAAGTTCTGCGCATCCATGCGCGTACGTAATATATAAGGTATAACCCTGAACACGGGGTCCACCTTCCGTACCCTCCATCCATCGTATCGATCACCCCACCTCCAGCGGAAATGATTCAGTTTGTTGTTTTTCAGCATTCTATTTAAGATATGTTAGTGACTATCACACTTGTTTTTTAGCTCGCATTGAATCCCATACCAAATAGCCAATTACTGCCCCGTACATAACCAGACTCAGCCACTGAGCACCATTACTCTCCATCCAGGCTTCGTTCGTAAGGTGAACTCCACCAAAACGAAGTGCAGCACTTACAACTCCCATCAGGGCACCACCGGCGATAAATCCGGAGGCCAGCAAGGTTCCTTTTTCGTGACGGGCTGTGTTAAGCGCTTTATCTTGCGTGCGACTGCTCACATACCAACTGACTGCACCACCGATAAGCAACGGAGCATTCAACTCCATAGGGATAAACATACCCAGGGCAAATGCTAAGGCAGGGATTTTAAACCAGGTTAACAGCAAAGCTAAAACAGCTCCTACTCCATAAAGATACCAGGGTGCACCTACGCCCGACATCAGGGGCTCGATAACTGCAGCCATCGCATTTGCCTGCGGAGCAACCAGTGCTCCCTCGCCGGTAAACCCATAGGTTTTGTTTAATATCATTATTACCCCACCCACTGTTGCTGCTGATACCAGCGTACCTAAAAACTTCCAGGTTTGCTGTTTTGCAGGAGTTGTGCCCAGCCAGTATCCAATTTTCAGGTCGGTAATAAAACCACCGGCCATCGATAATGCTGTACACACTACCCCACCGATAATCAGCGCTGCAACCATTCCGGTAGTTCCCTTCAACCCTACAGCAACCAGAATTACTGAAGCAAGGATCAGGGTCATCAATGTCATCCCTGATACAGGGTTAGTACCTACGATGGCAATAGCATTAGCAGCAACAGTTGTAAACAGGAATGCAATAACAGCTACAATAAGAATTCCTACTATGGCATGAGTCAGGTTATCAACCACACCAAAGTAAAAGAAAATAAAGGTAGCAATCAGCGCCAGTATCACTCCGATAACAATTATCTTCATGGAGATATCCCGTTGTGTACGTTTTACCTCTTCCGAAACAACCTTTCCTTTCCCTTTAAACTCACGTGAGGCAAGTCCTACAGCATCACCAATTATTTTTCGCGACTTGAATATACCGATGAGTCCTGCCATGGCTATACCACCAATACCGATGTGACGCGCAAAATTAGAAAAGATAGCTTCAGGTGATACAGCAGCAAGGGATCCACCAGTGAATCCGGGATTCAACATAGCTATCATCTGCTGATCGAGTAAGGGTAATACCGGAACAATTACAAACCATACCAATGCCGAACCCGCAACAATAATAGCTGCATATTTTAATCCGACAATATAGCCAAGTCCGAGCACCGCAGCTCCAACGTTTAGTTTAAACACCACCTTAGCCTTATCCGCCAACTCGGCGCCTGCCGGAAGAACACGGGTAGTAAACGTCTCGGCCCAGGTACCGAAAGTGGCAACTACAAAATCATAAAGTCCACCGATTAATCCTGCCATAATAAGCGGTTTAGCCTGGTCACCGCCTTTTTCACCCGACACCAGCACCTGTGTTGTTGCAGTTGCTTCGGGGAATGGATATTTGCCGTGCATATCGGAGACAAAGTATTTCCGGAAGGGAATTAAAAAGAGGATCCCCAACACTCCACCCAGCAGCGAACTCAGGAACACCTGCATGAAACTGACAGTAATTTCAGGATACTTTTC
>JAQUYE010000093.1 GCA_028691965.1 Paludibacter sp.
TCGGATCGGGTATGCGCAACAATTGGACATTTGAGGGCAAAAAGGAAGTTGCTATGTTCTGGACACCAAGTGTAGGAGAGATTGCATCTGTAAAGAAGAAGGAAATTGCGAGAAGTAAGTTGATGGATAGTAATCCATACCTTGCTTGTGCCACTATTTATTCCGGTAATTTATGGATAGATGGTAGCTCAGCTTATACCGGGATGTCGGTACGATGTGTTAAAAACAAAATTCCTTTTGTACAAACCGGTAGTATTGCTGCAGGAAGTGCAACAGCCGTTGGTTGTGAGGGAACCATTGTACGTGACTGTGGTGCTGAAATTCTCGAAAGTGGATTTTGCTGGAGCAGTAGTAATGCTGAACCTACGTTGGACGATAATCTGTTTACCAAAGAAATTAAAGCGTCTGGACAGTACACCTGTCAAATCACCGGGTTATCAACCGGAGTACAGTATTATGTTCGTGCATATGCAATCAATGAAGTTGGTGTAGCGTATGGTGATGTCAAAACGTTTACCACCATTGAAACGGAAACAGTGACTGATATTGATGGTACTGTTTACCCCACTGTAATGATTGGAGAACAAGTATGGATGGCTGAAGATCTTAAAGTGACAAAACTGAATGATGGTACGCCACTTTCATTGATAACAGAGTCGTCGTTGTGGAGTGGTACTACCTCACCGGCTTATTGCATGTATGAAAATACAGCTCCCCAAACTTACTACGGATATCTTTACAACCATTTGGCAGTTCAAACGGGTAAGCTGGCACCAGCGGGATGGCATGTGCCAACTCAGACTGAGTTAGAGATGCTCAATGCGGGTCTGACAGCTGATGAAGATGATTTTTACCTTAATTCAATAAAATTAAAAGAGGCAGGTTCAGCCAACTGGAGTGAGGAATATGCCAATGGCACCAATTATAGTGGTTTTTCGGCCCTGCCGGGAGGAATGAGATTCTCTGATGGTTCCTGGGGTAGGAAGGGTGTCAGTGGTTATTGGTGGACAAGTTCAGATTATAGTTATTCCGCTAATGATGCCATGTCTCTGTTCGTTGAATATTATTCTGCTGTGGTTGCAACAGATAAGAAATCCGGTCTGTCAGTACGTTGTTTAAAGGATTATCCGGCTGTTGTTACGACATTGCTGAAAGACCTTGGTCAAACCACAGCTTCTTTTGGTGTAGATGTTAAGGAAGTAGGTGGCGATATCACCCGTCGTGGAATATGTTGGAGTAGTACACAGTCGCAACCGGATATTACCGGCGAACATTCACAGACCTATGATTTTTCTGTTGCTTTTGGAGAAAGCTGGTATGACATCACCACACTGTTGCCAAATACCGACTATTACCTGAGGGCTTTTGCTGTCAATAGTACAGGCGTGAGTTACGGTCCTGTAGTTTCCTTTACTACTCAGAATAGCGAAACTGTCAGTGATGCGGATGGAAATGTATACCATACAATTAAAATTGGCACTCAAACCTGGATGGTTGAGAATTTGAAAACAACTAAGTATAATGATGGTAGCACTATACCGGTGATATCAGGATTTCACACTACTACTCCCGGTTATAGCATCTATGCAAATACCAGCTCCAATAAAACGGTATATGGTCTGTTATACAATTGGTATGCAGTGCAGACCGGCAAGCTTGCACCTGCAGGCTGGCGAATACCTACAGATGCTGACTGGCAGGTACTTATTGACTATTTAGGGGGTAGCGAAGTAGCTGGGGGCAGACTCAAGGAATCAGGCCTTTCACATTGGGAATCACCCAACGAAGGCGCCATGGATTGGGGATTTAAAGCATTACCCGGCGGTGTCAGGGATGGTGGAAGTGCGACCTTTAGATTGCTGAAAAGTCGCGGTTTCTGGTGGAGTGTGAGTCCCGGAGCGCTAGACTACAATGCAGGATCACTATACCTTGTTTCATGGTCGGGTAACGTGGGCTTAATGCAAAGCTATAAATCAGATGCTCTGTCAGTACGCTGCATAAAGGAGTAGTGAAAGTGAAGAGTCTGATGAAGATTAATAATTGAGTTACTGGAATATTGAGTTTCAAGTTTGAAGCGCGTTCATTAAAAAAGATCGCGCTTTCTTTCTTTCATTGGTAAGTGCAGCTTCAATTTGAGCATGGTTTAAGGGTTGAGTTAATCTTTCAAAATCGAATTCCTCAGTTGATAATAATAGACGGTCTTGTAGCTCAAAAAGTGATAATAATGAATTAAAACGAGCCATGCCGCGCGAAGCATTTCCAAAGGTGATAAAGGGCTTGTTGAATAGAATTGCGAAAACAGTACCGTGAAACGAATCTGTAATTACAAATTCAGCATCCAAAAAACCTTTTATCCATTGACCAACTGAAGGGAAAGTTAATTCTTCAAGAGTGTTCAGCTTGTTTTCTGCAAATTTTGATTCAGGCAATGTATATACTACTGGAATTTGAAGTTTATGTTCTATCTTATCAATCAGCTTCTTTTTCTCGATAGAATGATCTAACAGAACAACAGTTATTTGTCTATTGTTAACTTGATGAGAATGTTCGAAATTGCAAAGTTCTATATAATCCTCTTTTGTTAAAAGTAAAGTTGGATCAGGCATTTGTTCAGCATCGACTCCTAATTTATCCTTGCATAACTGAATGCCTGATTTCTCGCGCACTGATATTGTATTAAACTTATGTGCTAATTCTGATACTATTGTTGTTTCTTTAACTGTATATTCCCATTCGTCAGTACCAAAAGAGGCTGCATAAGCAATCTTTTTAATATTAGATGTATTGACAAGAAAATCAAGGAAGAATAATGAAATATTTGATGTATACTTAGGTCGCCATACTTGGTCGCTACCTACAATATAGGCATCGTATTGTTGTTTGGATAAAGATTTGAAAATTGTTTGTTGAGTAACTTTTTCTGTCAGTTTAAGATTGCGGTTAATAAACTGCAAGAAGTTCTTATGGACTATTTCTTTCTGTCGTTCAGTTAAATCAATGTATATTCTGGTAATATTCTTTTTGCGAAAAAGATATTTCCGAACAATTCTTCCGACAAATCTTCTTAGTTTTTTGTAAGGTTCTTTGCTTATAGGTAGATCTGCAATATATACATCATGTCCCATATCCTTGAGTACTTTTTGAAGTGCATATGCTTGAAGAACTCCGCCATAATTTATATGAAAAGGAAGAGTGAGTATGACGATTTTCATATTTTGCTGATTTGTTTGTGAAAGTTAAGAATTAACCTGATTAGCATTTTTTACCAAAATATTTTTTCTGGTATGTGTTGATGTATTTAACAATATTGATTCTTTCCGTACGTGACAAACCAAAAAAGTAGATTGTTGTAATGCACGATATAATGCTTATCAATATTTGTATAATTAAACGATATATGCTGGTAGAAATAAAAAAACGAATTAATAGTGGGAAGATAATAGCAACAAAAGTAACAATAATGATTTTTAAAAAAACGTCGTTGTAAAAATCACGTTCTTTCATTTTAACTAAAAAACGTAAGAATTTAATTCGTACGAATAATGCAATAAATGAAATACCAATACTAATGTAAAAAGTTACCTCTGGAGAACTACCAAAGTTAAGAAATAGATATGAAATTGGTAGATTTAGGATTATCAATCCTCCCACAACTCCTTGATATAATTTTATATTTCCTGATGCTTGAGCAGCAGTCATAAGAGGCCCTGATATGCTATCAATAAGAACATTAATTATAACTAACTGCGTAAAAATAACTGAGTAGTCTGGGACCTTATTTAGCCATATTTTTAATATAAACTCAGTTTCAAGGAGAACTGGAAGTGATAATAATAACATTAGAAAATAAGAGTATTTTGCTCCTTGAAAAACAAGTTGATGCATGTATTTTAAATCATCTGCAGCGTATGACTTAATAATTTGAGGATTTAATGCTAATTGAAATGTCTGTACAAATTGAGTGACAGCTCCACTAACCTGGTATGAAATTCCTCTTGCGGCATTAACAATAGGTCCATAAAAGATATTTAGAAGAATGTTAACTCCTTGGCCTTTAACTACTGTTGATGCAGCTCCCCATAAATTCCATCCTGCAAAGCTAACAAGTGTTTTAAATAGTGAAATATCCCAAAAAAACCTATATTTACTTTCGCTGAATTTTAAGTTGCAATATAAATTATATAGAAACCTTAATAATATCTCAAGACAAAATAGTAAGATAGCATAAAATTTTAGTTTGTCGAATCCAAACCATTGTAGCATAAACACTATCAACAGTTTCATGCCAACTTCAACAAAGCTAATATAGGCGAATATATTCATTTTCTCACGTGCCATAATTAATGCATTATAAGGTACACTTATAATATTCACTAACAACGCCAAGACAGAGAAATGGAATACAAAACGAGCTGCTAACATCCTATCTTCTGGGATGTTTAGCTGTGTGTTAACGAACCATAGTCCGATAGTTTCTGCTAGTACAAGTATTATAAAAGCAATAATTATCTGGATGTTAATGCTCATGCTAAAAACATTTCGCAATTGAGATACGTCATGTCTACCTATTTCATAAGCAAGAAATCGATTAGTAGCAGTAGCCATTGCACTTTTTAAAAATCCAATTAAGGTTACAAAACCTCCAACTACATTGTAAATACCAAAATCTTCTACCCCAAGAACACTCAGTACAACACGTGAAGTGTATAGAGAAACCAACATTGTTAGCAACATTCTGAAAAACAATATGACTGTATTCTTAGCTAACCTTTTGTTGTTTTCGGTATTCATTTTATTGGTATTAAAGTATAAAATAAATTGGTTAATAATTCATATCGTTAATTTACATTTACTACGTAACAAAGATATAATTTTGCTGTCATTTTACCAAGCTGTTACTAATAATCTATGTAACAACTAAATCAACAATTAATTAAAAATGCAAACATAATGGTGTTAAAAACTGTTATAAAAAACATGGGAAAGTAAAAGTTGCTTTCTGTTTGTTTGAGTATTAATTTAAATGTATGTTTATGAAAAAGTTAGTTGCTGAATTCTTTGGAACATTTTGGCTGGTGTTAGGTGGATGTGGTAGTGCTGTTTTAGCAGCAGGGTTTCCTGAGTTAGGGATCGGTTTTGTCGGCGTTTCGTTGGCGTTCGGACTTACCGTACTAACTATCGCGTATTCGTTGGGACATATTTCTGGTGCTCATTTAAATCCGGCAGTAACTATTGGATTATGGATGGGAGGCAGAGTTCCGGCTAAGGATATTCTTCCTTATGTAGTTGCCCAAATTATTGGAGGGATTGCCGCTGCAGCTGTTTTGTTCGTCGTTGCAACCGGTAACGGAAATGAAATAGGCTCGTTTGCAGCTAATGGTTATGGCGAACATTCGCCGGGTGGTTATAGTATGTTCGCTGCCATTGTAAGTGAACTGGTTATGACTTTTATGTTTGTATTGATAATTCTTGGAGCAACTGATAGTAGAGCGCCTAAAGGTTTTGCAGGGATAGCGATTGGTTTGGCGTTAACGCTTATCCATTTAATTACTATACCGGTGACCAATACTTCTGTAAATCCTGCACGAAGTATCAGTCAGGCCGTTTTTGTAGGTGATTGGGCACTCTCTCAATTATGGTTGTTTATTGTTGTGCCAATTGCGGGTGCACTCCTGGCAGGTCTGGTGTACAAAGCGATGGCTGCAGAAAACAAAAAAGCGTGACAAATTACCGGTAGAATTTTATAAGTTTATAAATGATGCCTTATACAACTGATCAGGTGAATGAGTTTCTTTCTTTACTAAAGAAACGATTTGCCGCTAATATGCATCGACATCAGGGACTGGAATGGAGTACTGTGGAAAGCAGACTTCATTCCTCTCCTGAAAAACTTCTTTCTCTGTTGAAAATGGAAGAAACAGGAGGCGAACCTGATGTCATTTATACGGATACATTCAATCAGGAAATAGTTTTCTTTGATTTTTCTCCTGAGTCACCCAAAGGGCGTCGTAGTCTTTGTTACGACCAGTTAGCCCTTGATTCCAGAAGAGAGCATAAACCCAACCACAGTGCTGTCGGGATGGCGATGGAGATGGGTGTTGAACTGCTTACGGAAGAGCAATATCAACTACTTCAGGCGGTTGAACCGGTAGATAAAAAAACTTCCTCATGGATCGCTACCCCCGACAGTATTCGTACCTTAGGAGGAGCACTTTTTGGAGATAATCGTTTTGGTCGTGTATTCACTTACTGCAACGGGGCAGAATCTTACTATTCGGTTCGTGGCTTTAGAGCATCATTGAAGTTGTAAGAGTAACCCGATTCCCTAACGAAGTCATAGCTTTTTTCAAATTTTCTCCTTGCTACCCCCACATTGCCCACAAACGTGTAATTTTTGCCCACAAACGTGCAATTTTTACTGTAAAAGCTGCTTTATCTTTGTGCCCATGATTACAACCCTCCTGATTCTGTTTTTAGTGCTTGCAGTTGAGATGGTACTCATCGGCAAGTTGTCTGTTAGCTCAAAGGTGAACCCTGGAGTTGAAAGTGAGTCCTTGCTGTTAATAATTAACTCATTACTGTTAAAAGGCACCCCGTTGCATTTAACATATAATCATGAGCATGTATTATTCCCAAATTTGAATTTCACTGTCAACAGGTGTACACACCCCTCACTCCCGGTTCTACCTTCCCTCACTTTAGAACTTGTTATTACAATTGCCAGGAGTAACTACGCTGTTACCACAGACCAGCAGGTTACCACCACTCCCTGCGTATCAGGTTCTTCAATTTCGGGATCTTTTCCCAATTTACTTTTTCTGCCTGGTAGTTGACCCGTTTTCGGTCGACTATTTTAGTTTTTGGTTCTGGCAAGTACCCCCAAAGGCCTTAGCCTTTTTGCCTTTTCAATCCTGGCTTTGTCCGAAAATCGCCCTATCTATTAAATCCTTATACTTGATATAATGAGCAGTTATACCCCGTATGCCGTGACGCCATACGGGGTATTGTAATTTGATATACCTTGTATGAGGGTTCATTTGATAGGGTTGAATTCGCAAGAGAAGCGTCAATACCTTAGAATTAAACTGATGGAATACAACAAGGGGGAGTCTACATTGCGAATGTAGCCGACTTACATTGCGAATGTAGCTGACTTACATTGCGAATGTAGCTGGTCTACATTGCCGATGTAGCCGACCTACATTGCCGATGTAGCTGGCCTACATTGCCGATATAGCAAGCTGCACCCGGTATTAAAATAGCTGTTTGCTCTTGTTAGACAGCGATTTAGATAGGAGTATTTGCGCCAGTTTCGCTAAGCTTTTAAAAGATATACTAGTGCGACGTGATTTGAATCATCGAATTAGGACTTTTCGGGAGATTATACAGAACACTTTTCATAAAAAGTGAAGTGACACATTTTTCTGAAAAGTCCCACCCTTTCTGAAAAGTTTCATCCCCCTGTTAAGTAATGTATTGATCAACACTACTATCCTCCCGTCACAGTTGCATTAACAAATTGAATTCACAAATATTTAAAAGTCATTAATACTCTATCTAGCTGGCTGCAAAAAACATTAAATATATTTACATTTAAAAGTTTCACTTTGTGCTTTTCATCCAATTCTGATTGTTTCCATGTTGACTCTTATTTTATGAGTCAACTTTTTTCCGGGAAAGACATCATGCTCAACGCTTAACTACTGTATGTCTTAGCTAAAAGGTAAAATAATATAGTTGCAAAAAGTTTTATTTCCCACTTTTTACATGTAAATAATTTTATTTTGTGTATTTTTATCCTCAATTGAAATTGTACACCTATACGATATAAGACATGATATACAAAGAAATTGAAAGTGATGTTGAATTGGTGGAGTTACTCTCTAAAACTGATTGCATTAAAAAAGTGGCATTTCAGAGTTTAGATTTTGAGCCTTATAAAGAAAGGCTTGAGGCCGTAAGATTTATAGATTGTCTTTTTTTAGGATGTAACCTGCCGGATGTGTTTGAGCTAAGGATAAGGACTAATAATCTGATTTTCCCCCGATTCGACATTCCTTATAATCCTTACAGGAATTCATTGTATTCGAGGGAAAGTTTGTATGGTGAATATAATTACGAGGCTTCTTACAACTATAACGACTCTTTTGACAAACAAGTATATAATCATTACCTTGTTCATGGTAAGGAAGCAACTGATATAAAGGAAACCCTTGCCCGACGTTTACACGATCATGCAATAACCGATGCCTTGTATGATTTTTTGAAGAATTATGACGAAAAGAAAATTGTTGCAATTATGGGCGGTCATGATCTGGCTCGTAATGACCCGAACTTTTTAACTGTGGCACGTATTAGTAAGAAACTCACCGAGATGGGCTACCTTATGATTTCAGGTGGAGGGCCGGGCGCCATGGAAGCTACTCATATTGGTGCCTGGTTTGCCGGAAAAGATGAACAACACCTGCTTTCAGCAATTAGTATCTTAGCAGATGCACCAACCTATACACACGATCGTTGGCTGGTTAAAGCCCTGGAAGTGATGGCACTGTATCCTGAAAGCAAGTACGAAAGTCTTGGAATCCCTACCTGGTTTTACGGGCACGAACCACCGACTCCTTTCGCAACTAAAATTGCGAAATTATTTGAAAATAGTATTCGGGAAGAAGGCCTGCTGGCAATAGCAAAGGGAGGTGTAGTTTTCTCTCCCGGTAATGCCGGTACAGTACAGGAAATATTTCAGGAAGCAGCACAGAACCACTATCTTAGCTTTGGATATGCAAGTCCGATGGTTTTTTTGAATAAATCATATTGGACGGACGTGATTCCGGTTTATCCATTACTTTCATTCTTGCTTGAAAAAGGGAAATATAATAATTTAATACTATCGCTTTGTGATACCGGAGAAGAAGTAATAAATGAGATCAGAAAATTCGTGTAAATCAGTTTGTCATGCTCACAAAAATTATTGACTTCAGTGTAAGGAATAAATTGATCGTTATTCTGTTTACGCTTACAGTAGTTGGTTTTGGTTTGTATTCAATCACTCAGATTCCGGTTGGGGCCGTCCCTGATATTACCAATAATCAGGTTCAGGTAATAACTACATCCGGTAATTTGTCAACTCAGGAGATTGAACAGTACATTACTGCCCCGGTGGAAATGGAAATGGCTAATCTTCCGGGAGTTCAGGAGATTCGTTCAGTTTCGAAATTTGGGATCTCGCTCGTAACGATTGTATTTGACGAAAAGTTAGGTACGTACTTACCTCGTCAACTCATAGCAGAGAAAATTAAAAGTGCTGCATCAAAAATACCCGAGGGTTTTGGAGAGCCGGAAATGGGTCCTATTACAACCGGTTTAGGTGAGATATATCAATATACACTGGATTTAAAGGAAGGTTATGAACATAAGTATACGGCTGCTGATCTTCGAACTATTCAGGATTGGGTGATAAAAAGACGATTGTCGGGAATACATGGAGTTGTTGAAATAAATAGTTGGGGCGGATATCTTAAACAATATGAAGTTGCCATTAACCCACAGTTATTGCAGGCTTTTAATGTCAATCTGATGGAGGTTTTTGATGCCCTTGAGTCAAATAATTCTATTTCAGGCGGCTCATACATTGAAAAAACCAACCAAAGCTACTTTATCAGGGGCGATGGTCAGGTGAAATCAGTTGAAGATATTGAAAATATAATCGTCAAAAATTCGAATGGGGTTCCGGTATTGATTCGCGATGTGGCTGCTGTACAATTTGGCCATGCAAACAGGTATGGTGCTATAACTGCTAA
Organism: Paludibacter sp.; assembly: GCA_028691965.1. Classification (GTDB taxonomy): domain Bacteria; phylum Bacteroidota; class Bacteroidia; order Bacteroidales; family Paludibacteraceae; genus Paludibacter. The sequence continues at coordinate 9,798 of JAQUYE010000093.1, forward strand.
TGGGAAGGGCGAGACCATACTCGGACAGGTGATGATGTTAAAAGATGCCGACTCCAAAAAGGTAATCAATGAAGTAAAAGACAGGGTGGCTGAAATTCAGGAAAATTTACCCGAAGGTGTGTTTATTAATCCTATCGTCGACAGGAGCGAACTGGTTGCAAAAACTACGTTTACGGTTGTTGAAAATCTGATACTGGGAGCCTTGATTGTTATGCTGACTGTTATGTTATTACTTGGTAATATACGATCGGCCCTGGTTATTACTTCGATGATACCCCTGGCCTTGCTTTTTACTATTTCGATGATGTATGTTTTCGGCGTTGACGCTAACCTGATGAGTCTTGGTGCACTCGATTTCGGGATTATAATTGACGGTGCTGTGATTATTGTTGAATACATTGCAATCAGGATTGTGGTTCAAAAAGAAAACATTGATAGCGTAACTAAGAATGATAAACAGAGTCTGATGGATGCTATCTCTATAAACGGGGCATCTAAAATGATGAAATCTGCCATCTTCGGACAAATAATTATTCTGATTGTCTTTATACCAATTCTATCCCTTACAGGCGTAGAAGGTAAAATGT
>JAQUYE010000013.1 GCA_028691965.1 Paludibacter sp.
TACGAAAAAAACACAGGTGGTCCTTTATTACTGAAACAGTATATTCGTCGCAATTGGGATGATATTTACGAGAGAGGTATTGTAAATCCGGCTCAACTACACTCATTACTGACAGCAAATACGGTTCGAATTAACTGCATAACCCCCGACAAAGTAATCCATTCACGAAACGTGTCGGATCTTTACACTCCCAAGACGGCTTACGAAGCGCTTACAGAGAAGATTCCTTTCGCTATCGGCAACTACAACCTTCACCTTTATCTGGTGGAAAACCTTCAGTTCGATAGTATAATCAACGATTTATCCCGGAAGGAAATGTTGAAGAACCTTTCGCTCACATCGGGAATGGTTCAGGCAGGGGAGCGAATAATTGACCGCGGCGAAATAGTTACCGAAGAAGCATACCGGATTTTAAATTCGATGAAAATGGAGTACGACCAGAAAAAAGAAACTTCTTTTGAACGTTCGTACCTGGTTACCCTTGGTGAGATTGTGCTGATTACCGGATTGATTCTTTTATTTTTCCTTTATCTATACCTCTTCCGGCCACGTATTTTCAATAACCTGAATCATCTCGTATTTATTAACTTGCTGATTCTTATACTGGTGGCTATGGCATCGATAGTTATCCAGCATAGCTCAGTAACTTACTCAGTTATTCCTTTCGCATTATTACCGGTTATTATACGTGTATTTTTTGATTCCCGAACTGCCTTGTTTGCACATATAATAACAATGATGATTATTTCATTGATTGTCGACAATGCTTTTCAGTTTCTGATAATTCAGATTGCTATTGGTATGACAGCTGTTTCGAGTCTTAGTGATATGACTCAGCGCTCACAGCTTGCACATACTGCCTTCTTTATATTTCTTACCTACGCGTTGGTTTTCTTGTCACTCGAACTGGTAAGAGAAGGTGATATTACTCGTATCCACTATTCTGCTTTAATTTATTTTGCCATCAGTAGTGGATTCCTGCTCATTGCTTACCTGCTGATTTATATATTCGAAAAGATGTTCGGACTTATTTCAGCTGTAACCTTGCTCGAACTCACCAATATTAACAGCGATCTAATGATGCAGTTTGCTGAAAAAGCTCCGGGCACATTTCAACACACCCTCCAGGTATCCAATCTGGCCACTGAAGCTGCCAAAAAGATCGGGGCCAACAGTTTGCTGGTGCGTACCGGTGCATTATATCATGATATCGGCAAGATGAAACATCCGGAGTTCTTTATTGAGAATCAACTGGGTGGACCTAACCCGCTTAGCACGATGGACTTCGAACAGGCTGCTAAGGTAATCATCGGGCATGTTCACGATGGGATGGAAATTGCAAAGAAAGAACATCTGCCCGATCAGATCATCCACTTTATACGTACTCATCATGGGTTGAGTAAAACACGTTACTTCTATAATGCGTTTATCAATGCCAATCCGGATAGTACGCCGAATGATGCTGTTTACACCTACCCGGGACCACTACCCGACACTAAAGAAACAGCTATCCTAATGATGGCTGATGCAGTGGAAGCTCGTGCACGCAGTCTGAAAGTATATACCGAAGACAGCATCAACGACTGTGTGGAAAGCATGATCAATAGCCAGATAGCTGATGGGCAATTTAAAGAAGCACCTATCAGCTTCAGGGATGTAGAAACGGTGAAGGCTATTTTTAAGGAAAAGATAATGAACATGTATCATACCCGTATCGCCTATCCGGAAGTCAACAAAAAAGTGTTGTAAGCTACCTGGATAGCAAATTGAGTAGTGTGCACCTGAATCAGTTGCCGTATGTTAACCTTTATAATTTCTATTGCCGTATTGATACTTGGCTATCTGGTGTATGGCCGGATAGCTGAGAAAGTGTTCGGGATGGATAATAACCATCGTACACCAGCTATTGCCAATCCCGATGGAGTTGACTTTGTTCCGCTTCCCTGGTGGAAAGTATTTCTGATTCAGTTTTTAAACATAGCCGGACTTGGTCCTATTTTCGGAGCTGTAATGGGGATTATGTTCGGACAAGCAGCTTTTTTGTGGATCGTACTGGGGACTATCTTTGCCGGCGGAGTTCACGATTATATGTCAGGAATGATGTCGGTGAGAATGAATGGTGCCAGTCAGCCTGAGCTGGTGGGAAGCCAGTTGGGATTGGGAGTAAAGCAGTTTATGCGTTTTTTTTCGCTGTTCCTGATGGTGCTGGTGGGTGCTGTATTTGTTTCAGGACCTGCCGATCTGCTGGCCGGGCTTACCCCCGAAGCCATGACATCCACCTGGTGGGCTGTTATTGTTTTTGCTTACTATATTTTGGCAACCTTACTCCCTATTGATAAAATAATCGGCAAAATATATCCGGTTTTTGGATTCGCATTGCTTTTTATGGCCGTTGGTATTATGGTAGCCATTTTTGTAAACAATGCTCCCATACCAGAGATTACGGAAGGAATCGGTACTATGCATCAGAAAAACCTGCCGGTTTTCCCAATTATGTTTGTATCCATTGCCTGCGGAGCCATATCCGGTTTTCATGCTACTCAATCTCCCCTGATGGCCCGGTGTATTCAAAACGAACGCTATGGCCGGCGGATATTCTATGGAAGCATGGTGGCCGAAGGCATTGTAGCCCTGATCTGGGCTGCTGCTGCCTCCAGCTTTTTTGGTTCAATAGAAGGACTTCAGCAATTTGTGGCCGAACTGGCACCCAACGTTAACAAACCAGCCGTAGTAGTCGATACCATTTCGCGAAACTGGTTGGGTCAGTTGGGAGGTATGCTTGCATTGCTCGGAGTTATCGCAGCTCCCCTTACCTCGGGCGACACAGCACTTCGTTCGGCACGACTGATTGTTGCCGATTTCATGAAACTGGAGCAGAAACCAATGAAAAACAGATTATTAATTTCTATTCCATTATTTCTGATTACATTTCTCCTTCTTCAATTGGATTTTGACATTTTATGGAGGTATTTCGCCTGGTTTAATCAAACCCTGGCTGTATTTACTCTTTGGGCCATCACTGTATATCTTTACAAACAAAAGCGGTTCTACTTTTTCAGTCTGGTTCCGGCTATATGGATGACGGCAGTAACTTCAACCTATATACTTATTGCCCCCGAAGGATTACAGTTGTCAAGTAGAATTGCCTATCCTGGCGGAGTTTTTATCACCCTGGCAGCTACAGGATTTTTTTTATTGAAAAAAAGTCAATGAGAAACTCCAACTAGATAAATGATTTCAAATATTCGTAGATATTATTGATTACCAACTTGCTCAAATGAATCCTTACAATAGATTTCGATTGTCAGAATGTTAATTAAACCTAATATTTATTGACATCTAATGCTCAGAACTACTAATCGATTATTTTTGTAAGCGAATACTTACTTACATGATAAATGGAACTTAAAACACGTCAAATAGAGATTGTAGAGGCTGCTGGTCGCTTATTAACACAAAAAGGCATAAACGGGCTTACTATTAAAAACCTGGCGAAGGAAATGCATTTTTCCGAAAGTGCCATTTACCGGCATTTCGAAAGTAAAGAGGAAATTATTATTGCCTTACTCCGTTACCTGGCCGATACAATAGATCATCGATTGCGCTCTATGTCTCTCAGCGGAAAGACGGATGTTGATTTGAAAAATCTGTTCGATGAGCAGTTTCTGTTTTTTAGTGAACATCATCATTTTGTAGTTGCTGTTTTTTCGGATGGTTTAATGGAGGAAAGTGTGTCAATCAACAAAGCAATTGAATCCCTGATAGGTATTATGACCCGGCAGTTGACAGCTATAGTATCCGAAGGACAAAAAACAGGACAAATTCGTGACGATATGGCTACCGAACATCTTATTCAAATTATATTAGGAACCTATAAATTACAAATGTTTAAATGGCGTCTGGCTGTTTTCACTTTCAATTTACCAGCCGAAGGTTCGCAACTTATCGACACCATTTTACGATTAATAAAAAAATAAAAGACAACGAGAATAACGATCTATTTTTTTAATCACAAAAGTGAGTGAATGCTCACTTTCATCATCAAATTACTAATGAAACTAACAGTCAAAAAACTAACCACGTATTCATGGATTACCTTACTTATTCTGGTAGCCGGGAGTATTTATTTTGTTCGGGAAATGAAGAACAATGCCTATATGGAAACCGATTTGGACGAGTATATGCCGGCCCAACATCCTGCTTTTGTTTTTAGTGAACAGGCAGAGGAATGGTTTTCAATCAAAGATGGTATTCTTATCGCTATTGAAAACAAATCGGGAGTTTTTAACCCCGAAACACTGGAAAAAATAAAGGATATTTCTTCTAAACTGCAAGAAATGAGTCAGTTTGAAGAAAACGACATCATGTCGCTGTATACCGCGGACAATATTCTGGGAACAGAAGATGGAATGGATGTGCAGCCATTTTACGAAGAGGTTCCTGTGCAGCCGGGAGAGTTGGATAGTTTGCGGCGAAGTGTTGAATCGAACGACATGGTTCATGGGCGACTTGTTTCGGAAGACGGAACAGTGGCGTTAATTGCTGCCAGTATGAAAGATGATGTGTTTGATGAAGCTTTTCATGCCGAAATATTGAAATTTGCTAAGTCGTACAACGGCGATGGTGATCAGGTGTATGTTGCCGGTCGCCCAATCGTAGAAGGGACGATGGGAATGCTGGGCCCCGAGGATATGAAACGAATGGTACCGTTGGTGGTGTTGGTGATAACGCTGGTACTCTTTATCTTATTACGCAGTTTCCGGGCCACCCTTTTCACCTTGCTCAGTGTGGTGGTAAGTACCATCTGGGCATTTGGACTGATGGCAGCGACGGGAGTGCCGATTTACTCGGTGGCTACCATGATGCCGGTAATGTTGATTGCCATTGGAGTGGCTTACGGAATTTATTTCTACAATCATTTAAATCAATACCGGTTATCGCGCCCTCAGGCTACCGATTCCGAAGCCGTGGTACATGCTGTTAAGTTGCTTTGGAAACCACTTTCGATGGCTGCATTTACCACTATCATCGGGTTTATATCGCTGGTCACCTCGCAGGTATATCCTATAAAGTATTTTGGTTTATTTACTGCTTTTGGAATTTTGGTTGCCTGGATGCTTGCATTGGTGTTTTTGCCTTCGTCGATTCTGATTTTTGGTAGCCGGAAACGTAAAATACGGGTGCACGATGATAAACCGACCTATACTCTTCTCAATAAAATAACCGATAAATTGCTGATTACTAAAAAGATTAGCTTTACAGTATTGGTTGTGGTGATTGCATTATCCTTGTGGGGCCTGCAAAAAGTATGGATCAATTCGAGCTTTCTGGATAAGTTTGAACCGGATAGTGAAATAGTGAAAACCGATCAGTTTGTAAATTCAAAATTCGGAGGCACCTCTACCTTAAACGTGATTATAGAGTCGGACGAAGCAGATGCATTTAAACAACCCGAGAATCTGCGACTGGTGGACGAAATGCAGGAAGCTACCGAGGAACTGGCTAAGGTTGGGAATTCATTTTCGCTCACCGACTATATCAAACGGATGAATAAGGTGATGAATTCGGATGAGGAGGCTTTTTATACCATCCCCGAAAGTTCGGATATGGTAGCTCAATACCTCTTGCTTTACGAAATGTCGGGCGATCCGGAAAACCTGGTGAAGGTGGTGAATTATGATTACAACAAATTAAATATCACTTTCCAGTTGAAAGGCGACGATTCAAAAACCATTAACGAAGCCATTGCCGTCATCGAATCATATACCGACCGGTTCAACGAGCTGGGCCTGACTATGAAGTATGCCGGATCGGGATATAAATCGCTGGTGTTTTCCGATTTGATTCTTGAGGGACAGTTGTGGAGTATCGCCTTATCACTTGGCATGGTATTCTTACTACTTGCTTTGATGTTCAAGAGTTTAAAAGCGGGCATCATCGGAAGTATTCCAATTGTAATTACAGCCCTGATTAGTTTCGGAGTGATGGGTCTGGCCGATATTGCATTAAGTACCACCACAGCTTTACTTACCAGTATTGCCATCGGGATTGGGGTCGATTACGCCATTCACTTTTTGCAAACCTATCAGGTTTATTTCAAAAAGACCAATTCGCGTCACGAGGCCATTCATGCTACCATGCACCACACCGGTACTGCCATCCTGAGTAATGCGGTGGTTGTAATTGCTGGTTTCCTGGTGATGTTGTTTTCGGTATTTCCGCCCAACAGGATGCTGGGTCTACTCGTGTCGATGAATATGTTTACCAGTTTGGTAGGTACTCTTTCGATTATGATGATTCTGGTGTATGTTTCACAATTATTTAAAAACAAAAAAAGCAATAACAATTCAATTTCAACAAACAATGAAAACAATTAAATTTTTAGGACTGACAGTATTACTGTCGATGATGAGCACCGGGGTGATATTGGCTCAGAAAACGGGCTTACAGGTTATGCAAACGGTTTACAATTTACCTTCGGGTGAAGATACACAGGCTGAGCTTTCGATGGTACTCACCAACAAACAAGGTGAAAAAAGGGTTCGCCAGTTAAAGCAGTATATTTCCGAAACGGGCGGAGTTGAAAAAAAAATCATGTATTTTGTATCGCCGGCCGATGTAAAAGGCACTTCGTTTATGAACTGGAGTTATAGTACAGGCAAGGAAGATGATCAGTGGATATACCTCCCTGCATTGAAACGCACGAAACGAATTTCGAGTGGCAGTAAAGGTGATTATTTTATGGGATCCGATTTTACTTACGACGATTTGGGCGATCGTCATCCCGATCAGGATACTCATAAATTGGTACGTGAAGAAACAGTAGCCGGGAAGGCCTGTTATGTGGTTGAAAGTAAACCCAAAACATCGGGACATATGTATTCTAAAACCATTACCTGGGTTATGAAAGACAACTTCATAGGGCTGAAACGCGAATTTTACGATCCAAACGGGAAGTTGCTGAAAACGCTTTTGGTGAAGAATTATCAAAAAATAAGCGGCATTTGGGTAATTCTGGAAACAGAGATGAAGAATGTGCAGAAAAATCATTCGACAACCATTACTTTACGCAATGTAAAGGTAAATCAGGGTGTTCCTGCTTCCAAATTTACTGAACGTAGTATGACCATGGGCAGCTAAAAAATTATTAATGTATGAAACGATTACTAAGTTATCTTCTTTTAGGATTAGTGGTATCCGGCATGCTGTCGGCACAGAACAATCAGTTGGACATCTCGGGTTATGTGCGGAATTATACAGGGTTACTAACGAGCGATATGGATCAGTTTTCGATTGTTCAAAATACGCTGAATCTGAATTTGGAACTCAGGGGAGAAAAAACCGGATTAAAGGTAAATCCCTATCTGTATCAGTATTTTGATCAAGCACCCGAGCTTGGGTTACGGGAAATATACCTGGATTATTACACCGACAAACTCGATGTTCGTATTGGTAAACAGCAGATTATCTGGGGTAAAGCCGAAGGAGTTTTTATTACTGATATTATCTCCCCCAAAGATTTAAGTGAATTTTTACTACGCGATTTTGAAGAAATCAGGTCGGGTGTGACGGCAGTAAAATTAAATTATCACACCGGAATTCACACACTCGAAGGCGTGTGGGTGCCGGTATTTACCCCCACTATCATGCCTGCAAGTGGTTCCATCTGGGCACCCTCCTTAAACTTCCCGATTCCGCCGGTGTGGGATTATTCAACCGCCAACAAGGCGTTTTCGGTGAGCAATAGCGAGGCGTTTTTAAGGTATTCACTTATGGCATCGGCCTTTGATTTGGAGCTGGTAGGAGGTTCGTTTCTATACGACGATCCGGCCATGCACCTTACCCGACAAGTCGATCCGGTTACCAAACAGCTAAAAGGTTTAACCGTTCGTCCCGATTATCACCGGGTGAATATGGCCGGAGGGAGTTTCAGTTTGCCACTGGGCGACCTGGTGGTTCGCGGCGAAGGTGCATATTACGATGGCAGGTATTTTCAGACAACAGCACCGACCTCGCCCGACGCTACCCTCGAAAAGAATTACCTGCATTATATGGCCGGAGTGGATTATACTTTGGCAGGCATCAAACTAAGTGCACAGTTTATACAGGAACGTATACTCGACTATGAAACAGGAATTCAGAACGAAGTAGTAGAAACAACGATGACCTTTCTCGCTAAAAAGGATTTTTTCAGAGAAAAACTATGGCTCGAATTATTTGCTTATGTAGGTTTGAACAACGAAGATGCGCTGATTCGCCCCAAGTTGAGCTATTCAATAGCCGATGGAATGGAACTTCAGGCCGGTGCAAATATCTTCACCGGAATTGCAGGACGGTTCGGACAATATGATTCCAACGACATGGTATTCATGAAATTAAAATATAGTTTTTAGGTAAAAAACTATCGGTCAAGAAATAGTATCAGCACTCTTCAATTTTCAGTGTTTTAAATTCGGTTCAGAACATCAGAAAACGGAAAGTGCTGATAATTTTATATTTAATTGAATTGAATATCGTCTTTTCAACAGTACCCATTCTTCATTTTTCAATCCACGTTAAAAGGACAGCGCCTGCTGTATATCAGCTTTTATATCATCAATGTGTTCAATACCAACTGAGATTCGCAGTAATCCGGGCTCTACTCCGGCTGTAACCTGATCCTCAGGCGACAATTGCTCATGAGTTGTAGCTGCAGGATGAATAATCAGCGTCTTTGCATCTCCAACATTCGCCACATGACTGATTAGTTGTAGCGAATCAATAAACTGGTCAGCCTTAGCTGCATCACCTTTCAACTTAAAAGTAAGTACTCCGCCAAACCCTTTGGTAAGGTAGCGACGTGCACGTTCGTGCGACTTACTGCTTTTCAGGCCGGGATAGTTAACATGTTCAACGGCAGGGTTTTGTTCGAGCCACTGTGCCAGTTCCAACGCATTTGATGCAATTCTTTCAGTTCGAAGCGACAGGGTTTCCAGTCCCTGAATAAGTAAAAAGGAATTAAAGGGCGAGATCGCATTTCCCCAATCGCGCAAGCCTTCAACCCGGGCGCGTATATTGAAGGCTATATTGCCAAAAGGTCCGTCGAAACCAAAGACATCCCAGAAAACCAATCCATGATAGCCCTCAGATGGTTCGGTGAAAGCCGGGAACTTACCATTACCCCAGTTGAATTTTCCACTGTCGACAATCACCCCTCCTATGGAAGTTCCATGTCCGCCAATCCATTTGGTAGCCGACTCCACAACAATGGATGCTCCATGTTCGAGTGGACGAAACCAGGCACCACCGGCACCAAAGGTATTATCCACCACCAAAGGAATTTCGTATTTGGCAGCAAGTGCTCCCAATGCATCAAAATCAGCTACATCCAGTCCGGGATTTCCGATGGTTTCAATATAAAGCGCCTTAGTGTTGGCATCAATCAATTTCTCAAACGACTCCACCTCATCGGTTTCGGTAAAACGAACTTCAACTCCCAGCCTTTTGAACTGAACTTTAAATTGATTATAGGTACCCCCATACAAATGAGAAGAAGATACAAAATTATCTCCGGCCTGTATAAAGTTGTTCAGAGCTATAAACTGAGCTGATTGTCCCGACGAAGTAGCCAATGCAGTCACCCCTCCTTCCAACGCAGCAATTCTTTTTTCAAACACATCCGTCGTTGGATTCATCAGTCGGGTATAGATATTTCCGAACTTACGCAGGGCAAACAAATCGGCCCCGTGTTGTGCATCGTTGAACACATACGAACTGGTTTGGTAAATGGGCACTGCCCTTGAATTAGTGGTAACATCCACTTCTTGTCCTGCATGAACCTGCAGGGTCTCAAATTTGAATTGTGACATATAATATTATATAATGTAGTTATTAAAGAGGATATTCATCAAAAGCATATAAAAGAGTCGACAGGTAACGCTCGCCGGTATCGGGCAGCAGCACAACAATATTCTTCCCTTTGTTTTCGGGACGCAAGGCAAGCTGAGTAGCAGCATAGGCAGCAGCACCACTTGAAATCCCTACAAGCATTCCTTCTTCACGGCTCAGCTGACGAGCAGTAAGGATAGCCTGATCGTTGGTTACCTGAAAAACTTCATCGACTACTTCCGGATTAAAGTTTTTCGGAATAAATCCGGCACCAATTCCCTGAATCTTGTGCGGACCGGGATTTCCTCCCGAAAGAACAGGAGAATCAGTAGGTTCAACAGCTACTATCTGCACAGCAGGATTGTGTCCTTTCAAAGCAGCTCCTACTCCGCTAATAGTACCACCAGTACCCACACCACCGACAAAGATATCCACTTTGCCATCGGTATCGTTCCATATTTCTTCTCCGGTAGTATCGCGATGTACGGCCACATTGGCAGGGTTCTCAAATTGCTGGGGGATAAAGGCAGCCTTACTTTCGGCAGCAATAGCCTGAGCACGGGCAATGGCACCTTTCATACCTTCAGCTCCGGGAGTCAATACAATGTTCGCACCTAATGCTTTCAACAGATTGCGACGTTCAACACTCATCGTTTCAGGCATAGTCAACGTAAGTTGATACCCCTTGATAGCCGCCACAAAGGCAAGACCTATTCCTGTATTACCACTGGTAGGTTCAACGATCTCCACTCCTTGTTTCAGGATACCTTTCGATTCAGCATCTTCAATCATCGACAAGGCGATACGTTCTTTCACACAACCAAGTGGATTAAATGATTCCATCTTTACGAGAACAGTTGCTTCCAGCTTACGCTTCTGAGCATAATTAGATAGTTGAACTAAGGGAGTATTTCCTACAAGCTCGGTAAGGTTTTTTGCTATTCGTGCCATATTATAAATGTGAGTTAATGATTACTGATGCAAAAGTACAGCAGTTTTCATCAACTCACAATAATATCAGAGAGGTATTTATATACCCTGTTTATGGTATTTATCAGCCTATCAGAAGTTCAGGGTAATCGTTGCCAGCACGTTAGTACCTGCCTGAGGAAAATAACGCAAATCATTTTCACGCTTGCCTGCCAGGTAATAGGAATACCAAACATAACCATTCGAGACGTAGCTTTCGTTGAACAGATTATTTACGACCATTTGCAGATCGATCGATTTCATCTTTGGCAGTTTAAAGGAGTAAGCGGCCGACAAATTACTAAGGAAGTAAGCGGGTAACGAGCGTTCATCCGAACCGGTATTGTCGATAAATTGTTTCCCCACATAATGCGACATAAGCGACAATTCAACTTCCCTTACTTTAACCGTAAACCGATTATTGGCCACCACCGATGGTGAATAGGCAATCGTTGTAGTACCAATTTCGTTGCTTTGGGAATCAATCCAGTTCCAGTCGGCATCGTACACATCAACATCATGCTCTGTAAAATTATTAATTTTATTCTGACTCAGCGTCACACTTCCATCCCATTGAAACCAGGGTGTCGGTTTCCAGGCAAGCATCAGCTCTATACCCCTGCGATAACTATCCGGTATATTTGTGGTTAAGGCTTCACCAATCTCACTCATTTTACCGGTCAGAATTAACTGATTACGATACTTCATCCAATACAGGTTTGCACCTGCACTAAGGGTTGATGACTGATACCGGTAACCGATTTCGGTATCGTAGAGTGTTTCGTGAGTGGGACGTTCGTTCGGGCCGGCCTCAGTGTAGTTATTTCGATTCGGCTCACGGTTAGCAATTGAATAAGAGCCATACAGGTCATGTCCTTTATTCATCCGGTAGGTAAGTCCCACCTTCGGATTAAAGAAATGGAAAGGATGAACCTGATCAACGCTACGCATTACCCCTTCATCTTCGTTGAACTTGTCGTCGGTACCTGCGAGCGCATGACGTATATAACGATATTGGGCATCTGCATTTACGTATAGTGACGGGAGTACTTCGGCTGTTATTTTGGCAAACACGTTGGCATCGTCTTTAATCCCGTTATTCCGGTACCAATCCTTACCGATATCGAGCCCCGAAGCATTCCGTGCCCATATCACTTTTCCAAAATGATCACCTGAGTAACGATTGGCGGCACCACCCAGACTTGTACTCAGCCATGAACCGGTGTAATTAAGCGACCATGTTAAACCCACAAAATGATTATCAAGCCATTTCTGTCGTATCAGGTCCGTTTCTTCCAATGCAGTTCCATTAACCACGGGAGCTGTCAGTCCGTATTCAGCATACTCACGGTCTTGCTTGTATTCCTCATAAAACCCCTTACCACGTGTGTAGTGAGCTGCCACATTCAGATTTAACGACCGGCTAAGCGCTTGCATCCAGTGTAACTGATAATGATTCTGGGTATAGTTATCTGTCTGGTTGTCGTAATATTGCATCATACCCTGATCATCAAAATACACTCCCAGCTCGTTGAAGGTTCTATTGGTAGCCATACTATCAGCACTTACACCGTTCCAGGCCTGATAGGTCTTTTCATTACCTCCGAAGGTTATAAACTTCAGGGTTGATTTCTCACCATAATAACCACCGGTGAAGTACCATGACTTCATATCCACCGATGCCCTGTCGATATAGCCATCAGAGCGAACATTCGACAATCGCATATCAAAGGCCCACTGATTATTAATTAACCCCGTACCTGCTTTGAGCATATTTTTGTTGGTATTAAACGAACCCAGGGTGGTTGACACTACAGCGTAAGGCTGATGCTGCAGTTGCTCAGTCTGCATATTAATGCTAGCCCCGAAAGCAGCTGCACCATTGGTCGACGTACCGACTCCCCGTTGTACCTGCACTGATGAAAGTGAGGAAGCAAAGTCGGGCATGTTAACAAAAAACACGGTGTGCGACTCTGCATCATTCAACGGGATTCCATTTACTGTGATATTTACCCGGTTTGCATCTGTACCACGAATTCGAAAACCGGTATAGCCAATGCCGGTACCCGTTTCGGAAGTAGCAACAAAAGAAGGAGATAGCGCCAGCAGAAATGGAATATCCTGACCGGAATTACGCTTTTTTAATTCAGCAGCTGCAATAGTAGTATACGACACAGCCGACTTTTCATTCGCACGAATGGAAGTAACTGTTAGTTCTTCCAGTTCTACATGCATCGAATCGCGCTTTGAGTTGGTTTGTGCCGGCAAGACAGCACTTATGCCCGCAAGGAGCAATAAAAAACAATTTTTTCTCATCACAAATTGATTAAAAATGAATTAATAATTTATTATGAGAGTCCAAAAAATATACGGAGATTACTTCTTCCCTCGGCAGCATTACCTGTCCAGGTTCAAAGGGTATGATCTCAGCCCGTAATTATTAGGCACCCCCGATTTTCAGAACATGAAGGAATGATATAAGTTGTTCGGAAAACCGCTGCAAAGGTAGGTATTATTTTTAAATGCACAATTATGGTCATCATTTTAACACAATAACTGCTCCTTTAGAATTGGAAATGTAAGTTATTTACTTATTTTTGCGGAAAAATAGTAATACATATTAAAGTAATGTTTCAGAAGTATTTCCTTTTACTAAGTTTCCTGTTACTGAACCTAACTCTCAATGCTCAGCTTACCGCACCGGCCGACACCTTAACCGGGGATACATTAGCAGCCAACTTTGAAGCCCCTGAGGACAGCAGTGAGACACATGAAATAACACTGTTTCTGATGCCTACCATGCTCCCGCTTGACTGGAGTAGTCCGTCAGCATTGTATAAAAGTATGTTACAAACTTACCTGAAAACAATCGGACTTAAAGACAACTATCTGCTCGGTCATCTGGCAGTGCGACTCAACACACCGCTTCTCGACAAACCCTTATTCACTGCACAGTCGTCGCTTAAATGGCAGGAACGCATTGATATGGTATTGAAACAACGCGTGGGATTCGGGATTTTAGGTGCTGCACTTCAAGGCAGGATTGAACCTTCGGAAGAAATACAACACAAGTTGCAGGTTTACAAAAACAGGAATAAACTTAGCTACATCACCTACCGTGTGAATCGTACTGCAATGAAACGGATGCTTATGTTTTACGAACAGTATCAACAAAAAATTACAGATGACTATGCAGCGAGTGATTTCTATGGAGGTGCTTTCTGGCCCCGTTACCACAACGAAGGTGCAGGATGTTCTGCTTTTGGATTTGCATTGTTGGATGTTGCCGGAGTATTACCTGAAGAAGCCAGCGACTGGAAAGTGGAGGTAAAAATCCCCATGAATATTATCGGAGGAAAATTCAACAAGGGCAAAAAAATCAGGAACAGGACCATTCGGCGGACTACCAGCTGGTATACAGGAAGCGGAGCTAAGAATGTAGATTATGCTGACTACTTTGTTTGGGATCCTTCTATCATGTACAATTGGGTACGCGATTTACATAGCCATCAGGATTCGGCAGTCTACCGATTAACTGAATACGACGGCATCCCCGGTCTGTATAAAGATGTACGCGACATACAAGTAGACCTCAAAAGTCCTATTTTTATACAGCGCCCCGACTCAAACATCTTCATAAATCATTACTATCAACGATTAAATTTGCAAAAAAACTAATAATTTCATACTTAACTCTTGTTTTTATTGAAATTTGATGTATCTTTGCCGCATATTATTATAAAGTGTAATGCAACCAGTATTTATACATACTCTACTCCTCGGTATTCTAATTCTTTTACATAGAAAGTAAGAGTGAGTTCGGTATGCATATAAGTTATTAGATATTCAAAACCTTTCTCACTCTAAGTGGGGAAGGTTTTTTTCTTTAAAAAACACAAGGATTATGGACAGACTTTTTATTTTTGACACAACATTACGCGACGGCGAACAAGTCCCGGGTTGTCAGCTCAACACCGTTGAAAAGATTCAAGTGGCAAAAGCACTGGAGCAACTTGGCGTCGATGTGATTGAAGCCGGATTCCCGATTTCAAGTCCGGGCGACTTTAACTCTGTAGTAGAGATTTCGAAGGCTGTTACCTGGCCTACAATCTGCGCACTTACAAGGGGAGTTCAGAAAGATATTGAAGTAGCTGCCCAGGCACTACAGTTTGCCAAGCACAAACGTATTCATACAGGTATAGGCACATCCGATTATCACATTAAATATAAGTTCAACTCCAACCAGGAAGAAATTCTTGAACGGGCTGTAGCTGCTGTTAAGTATGCCAAATCGTTTGTGGAGGATGTTGAGTTTTATTGTGAAGATGCAGGCCGCACCGACAATATTTACCTGGCACGTGTTGTGGAAGCTGTTATAAAAGCCGGAGCCACTGTAGTAAATATCCCTGACACTACCGGATATTGCTTACCGCATGTATATGGTGAAAAGATTAAATTCCTGATGGAAAATGTAAAGGGGGTACACAACGCCATTCTATCCACTCATTGCCATAATGATTTGGGGATGGCAACTGCCAACACTATGGCCGGTGTTCTCAATGGAGCCCGTCAGGTGGAAGTTACCATCAACGGTATCGGCGAACGTGCCGGCAACACCTCACTCGAGGAAGTTGCCATGATACTGAAGTGCCATAAAGACCTTCAGATTGACACTCAAATCAATACCCATAGGATTTACAGTACCAGTCGCTTGGTTTCCAACCTGATGAACATGCCGGTTCAACCTAACAAAGCAATTGTAGGTCGTAATGCATTTGCACATTCATCGGGCATCCACCAGGATGGAGTACTGAAGAATCGCGAAAGCTATGAGATAATGGACCCAACCGATGTGGGTATCGACAAGAACTCAATTGTGTTGACTGCCCGTAGTGGGCGTGCCGCATTAAAACACCGGATGAGCGTGTTAGGTGTTGACATCGATGGAACAAAGCTGGATGCTATCTATGAGGAGTTCCTGAAACTGGCTGATCGCAAAAAAGATATAAATGATGACGATGTATTAATGCTGGCAGGAAAGGAACGGGCTTCCCACGAACGCATCAAGCTCGAATACCTTCAGGTAACATCCGGAGTAGGTTTACGCCCGGTAGCCAGTCTGGGTATTCAGATAGCCGGAGAGCAGTTTGAAGCTGCAGCATCCGGTAATGGTCCGGTAGATGCTGCCATCAATGCACTTAAAAAGATTATCAACCGTAAAATGACTCTTCAGGAATTCACCATTCAGGCTATCAACCGTGGAAGTGATGATATGGGAAAGGTTCACATGCAGGTTGAACACCAGGGAATTGTATACTATGGATTTGGTGCCAATACTGATATTATAGCAGCTTCGGTTGAAGCATATATCAATGCAATCAACCAATTCATTAAATAATTGTTTAAGTAAAGAAGTAAAACCAACAAACATATGAGTAAAACGCTTTTTGACAAAATCTGGGATGCCCATGCAGTATCCTCAGTAGAAAACGGACCCACCC
This sequence comes from Paludibacter sp., assembly GCA_028691965.1. GTDB lineage: Bacteria > Bacteroidota > Bacteroidia > Bacteroidales > Paludibacteraceae > Paludibacter. Next base: position 16,338 of record JAQUYE010000013.1, read on the forward strand.
AATTGTATATCGATCGTCACTTCTGTCACGAAGTGACCAGTCCGCAAGCATTCAACGGTCTGCGTGCCCGTGGCCTGAAGGTGTTTCGTCCGGAACTTACAACGATGACGGCCGACCATAACACACCTACCATCGACCAGGATCAGCCTGTTAAAGACCCGATATCACGTAACCAGCTGGATCAGTTTGCTAAGAATGCAGCTGAATTCAATATGCCTATTTTCTATCCCCTGGGACATGCAAAGAATGGGGTTGTACATATTATCGGTCCTGAAAACGGGTTTACACAACCGGGTATGACCATCGTTTGTGGCGACAGCCATACATCTACCCACGGTGCATTCGGAACCATTGCGTTTGGAATCGGAACTTCGGAGGTGGAGATGGTGTTAGCTACACAGTGTATCCTTCAAACACGTCCTAAAACCATGCGCATTACCTACAACGGAAAACTCGGTAAGGGAGTCATGGCCAAGGATCTTGCACTCTTTACAATTGCGCAGCTGACAACCGGAGGAGCAACCGGCTACTTTGTGGAATATGCAGGCGAAGCCATTCGCTCAATGAGCATGGAAGAGCGCATGACAGTTTGTAATCTTTCTATTGAAATGGGTGCCCGCGGAGGTATGATAGCCCCCGATGAAACCACCTTCAGTTATGTAAAAGGACGCGAGTTTGCTCCTAAAGGAGAAGAATGGGATCGCAAACTGGCACATTGGAAAACACTTGTATCCGATGAGGGGGCTGTGTTCGACAAGGAACTTGTCTTTGATGCAGCCGACATACAGCCTATGATTACCTACGGCACCAATCCCGGCATGGGAATGGGAATCCGGGAGTCTATTCCGACCATGGACCAGGTGGATGAAGCGGGAAGGATATCCTTCAGGAAATCACTCGACTATATGGGTTTCACAGCCGGAGAACAATTACTGGGCAAATCAATCGACTATGTTTTTCTGGGAAGTTGTACAAACGGTCGCATCGAAGACTTCCGTATATTTGCCAACTATATTAAAGGAAAGAAAAAAGCCGACAATGTAACAGCCTGGTTAGTTCCCGGTAGCTGGGGAGTTGAAAAGCAAATACGTGAAGAAGGTTTACTCGACATTCTTACTGAAGCCGGCTTCAAGCTTCGTCAACCCGGCTGCTCTGCCTGCCTGGCAATGAACGATGACAAGGTTCCTGCCGGAAAGTATGCCGTATCGACCTCGAACCGTAACTTTGAAGGACGTCAGGGACCCGGAGCCCGTACAATCCTGGCCGGACCACTGGTTGCCGCAGCAGCAGCTGTTACCGGACGCATTACCGATCCCCGCGAGTAGTATTCACCTTACAAACGAACACGATTACGTTATGAACAAATTTGAAAAACTAACTTCAACGGTTGTCCCACTTCCTATTGAAAATGTGGATACCGACCAGATTATACCTGCCCGTTTCCTTAAAGCCACCAACAAAGATGGATTTGGCGACAACCTCTTTGCCGACTGGCGCTATGAGAAAGACGGAACTCCGAAAAAAGACTTTGTACTTAATAACCCCACCTATTCAGGTAGCATTCTGGTAGGAGGGAAAAATTTTGGCTCCGGCTCCAGTCGCGAACATGCTGCATGGGCTATCGACGGCTACGGTTTTAAAGTTGTGGTGTCGAGCTTCTTTGCCGATATATTTCAAAATAACGCTCTCAACAATGGGGTATTACCAGTTGTTGTTAGTCCTGAGTTTCTGGCTGAAATATTTGCAGCAGTAACTACTGATCCGTCTACAACACTGACTGTCGATTTGGACAGCCAAACTATTACCAATAACGCCACCGGCAAAAGCGAGTCGTTTTCCATCAACCCTTACAAAAAGGAATGCCTGTTGAAAGGGATGGACGATATCGATTATCTGCTAAGCAAAAAAGAACAGGTTTTACAGTACGAAGCCAAACGTACTATTTAATTCATGGCTATGATAGAGATAATGGACACTACCCTGCGCGACGGGGAACAGACATCAGGTGTAGCCTTTGCTACACCTGAGAAGCTGAGTATAGCACGGCTATTACTCGAGGAGCTGTGTGTGGACAGAATCGAGATCGCCTCAGCCAGGGTATCGGAAGGTGAGTACGACTCAGTAAAGAAAGTAGTGCGCTGGGCACGTGACAATGGGCATATTCATAAAATAGAGGTGCTTGGCTTTGTCGACAACCGCACTTCTCTTCAATGGATAGAGAATGCTGGTTGCAAAGTTATTAACCTCTTATGTAAGGGATCAGAAAACCATTGTCGGCACCAACTGCGCAAAACTCCTCAGGAACACCTGGATGACATTCGCCGCGAGATTGGCTATGCCAACGAAATGGGAATAGACGTAAACATTTACCTCGAAGACTGGTCGAACGGTATGCGAAATTCTCCGGAGTATGTATACTTTATGGTAGATCAGTTACAGCATGAGAAACTGAAGCGTATCATGTTGCCCGACACCCTTGGTATTTTAAATCCGGGCGAAACGCTAAGGTTCTGCACTCAAATGATTGAGCGATACCCCACCATACACTTTGACTTCCACGCTCACAACGATTACGACTTTGCGGTGGCCAATGTATACGAAGCAGTGAAAGCCGGTATACAGGGAGTACATGTTACCATTAACGGGCTGGGTGAAAGAGCAGGTAATGCTCCGCTCTCCAGTGTAGTAGCGGTTTTAAAAGATCACAACAAACGTTCAACCAACGTTCAGGAAAGCAAGATTAACTCGGTAAGCCGATTGGTAGAAACCTATTCAGGAATTCGTATTCCTGCCAATAAACCGGTAATTGGCGATAATGTATTTACGCAGGTTGCCGGCATTCATGCCGACGGAGACAACAAACACAATCTCTATTACAACGATTTACTGCCCGAACGTTTTGGAAGGGAACGGGTATATGCCCTGGGGAAAACCTCCGGAAAGGCAAACATCCTTAAAAACCTGCAGCAACTCGGCATTGAACTCGATGCCGAAATGATGGCTCTGGTTACTAAAAAGGTGATCGAGTTAGGTGATCGTCGTGAAATGGTAACCATCGACGAGTTACCTTATATAGTTGCTGATGTGGTAAACAGTGCCACCGACCAGCACCTTATTAAGGTAGTTAATTATAGTCTGTCGGTTACCAATGGCCTTCGACCTATGGCCAGTGTTAAACTGGATATTCGCGGAGAGGAATTTGAGCAGTCGGCATCCGGCGACGGGCAGTTTAATGCCATCTCCAAAGCAATGTATAAGATATTCAAAAAACTGGGCAAGCCAACGCCCGAATTACTCGACTATGAAGTAGTGATTCCTCCGGGTGGTAAAACCGATGCCATCGTTCAAACTATTATTACCTGGCAGTTTGAAGGCAAATCGTTCCGGACACGTGGACTCGATGGCGACCAGACTGTAGCGGCTATTAAAGCTACAGAAAAGATGCTGAATATAATTGAAAGCGGAGAGATACCGGGAAAACAATGTTAGACAATTGTTAATTGTAAGATAAGAAGTAATACAATATATATATGAGTAAGAAATTAAATATTGCTGTGTTGGCAGGCGACGGAATTGGTCCCGAAATTGTGAAACAAGCCCTGGATGTAACTAAGGCTGTTTGTGAGAAATTTGGTCATACCCTTTCTTATGAAGAAGGGATTACCGGTGCCTGTGCTATTGATGCAGTGGGCGATCCCTACCCGGCCGCCACTCACGAACTTTGCATGCGTTCGGACGCTGTCCTCTTCGGAGCTATCGGTGATCCGAAATACGACAACAATCCATCTGCAAAAGTACGCCCCGAGCAAGGGTTGTTAAGAATGCGTAAACAACTTGGTTTATATGCTAATATCCGCCCGGTTACTACTTTTCCGTCGTTGATTCACAAATCACCTTTACGCGCCGACCTGGTTGAAGGTGCCGACTTTATGTGCATCCGCGAATTAACCGGCGGCATGTATTTCGGCCGCCCGCAAGGACGTTCGGAAGATGGAAACACGGCTTACGACACCTGTGTATATACCCGTGAAGAGGTAGAACGCATCATGCACCTGGCTTATAAATATGCCGGACAACGCCGCAAAAAGGTAACTATGGTCGATAAGGCAAACGTACTGGCTTCCAGCCGCCTGTGGCGTCAGGTTACTCAGGAAATTGCTCCGCAGTATCCTGATATCGAAACAGAGTATATGTTTGTTGATAATGCAGCAATGCGTATCATCCAATGGCCTAAAAGCTTTGATGTATTGGTAACAGAAAACCTGTTCGGCGATATCCTTACCGACGAAGCCTCAGTTATTACAGGCTCACTTGGCATGCTCCCTTCTGCTTCAATCGGAATACACACTTCAGTATTCGAACCCATTCACGGATCGTACCCACAAGCGGCAGGTAAGAATATTGCGAACCCACTGGCTACTATCCTGTCGGCAGCCCTCATGTTTGAATACGCCTTTACAATGATGGAAGAAGGAGCATTGATACGTGAGGCCGTAGCAGCAAGCATGGATGCAGGTGTTGTAACCGAAGATATTGCAAGTGGAAACAAAGCACATAGCACAACAGAAGTTGGAGAATGGATAGTAAACTACATCCGTTCAAAAGCCTGAAATAGCTGAAACCGGCAGTTCAAGTTCTCCAAAGCCGATCATGGCATTAAAAAGGCGTATTCGTTGAAACTGAACTAAGTCATCTGCCTTTATGTCGGCCGGTTCAATCTGACCATGATCTACTAAATAAGCCCGACGGGTTCCGTACAACAGCGGAATCCGCGGGCTTAACCATTTCTTACCGTCGAATAAAGCTATGTTGGCATAGGAACTATCGGTGAGGAGTCCGTCGCGAACCATCAACACATCATCACATAATCCCCGCTTACTGAAAGCCCGGTCGATGTAGTCACGTTCGGCAGCTTTATAGTCCATCGGCTCGTGGTCAATCCCAACCAGTTGCAGGGAAGACACGTTACGCATTCTGTACTCCTGAAATTCCATTATACCCGGCTCAACACCATATTCAAGTCGCAGTTTATACAATCCTGTGCCCGGCCCGTCAACCGACTGTAACAATTCTTTCAGCATAAAGGGCTGTTTATCCGGGAACAGAACACGAAAAGCCTCTTCCACCCTTTTCTGGTGATAGATTAATCGTTCTGCCTTTCCATCCCGCCAGGCTATGGCTTCAATACATGGGTACATAGATTTTCTGTATTAATTCCTGATATTCCAATTCCATTTCACTCCTAAAGGTAATCCCTCCGCCACTTTTAAAGGACAACCCCTCACTACCTTGTTCTACATAACGTATCATTACCGCTGTATCGAGAACCATCCCATCGAAATAGCCGCAGATACCGGTATAAAACCCACGGTCGTACTCTTCCACTTCACTTATAATCTCCAGTGTTCGGGCTTTAGGCGCCCCACTCACCGAGCCCGCAGGCAGCAGGGCAAACAAGATATCACCGAGTCGCTCTCTGTAATCGGAGGGCAATGTACCCTGAATTTCCGAACTCACTTGCAATAATTCGCCACTATGCGTACGAATACGATCAATATAACGATACCGGTTCAGCTGAACATCAGTAGCCACCATACTAAGGTCGTTTCTCAACAGGTCAACGATAGTCGCATGTTCAGCCTTCTCCTTTTCATCTGCCAGAATGCGTTCAGCGGCGTTCTCCAACGAGGCATCTATGGTACCCTTCATCGGAAATGTACGGATAATACCGTCATCAATCTTCACGAAGCATTCGGGAGAAAAGCAAACAAAAGAATTCTTAACCCATACCTTATAGGGAGCCACAGCCAAATCAAACAACTCTTCAATACTGTGAGATGTGTGAATTCCGGCAGGTTGTGTAAGGTTGATCAGAAAAGTATCGCCCCGTCGGATTGAGCTCATCACCCGTTGAAAACGATGCGAGTACGTAAGTTTGTCAACCGGAACTGCTTGCCAATCAGTAAGCTCAGGCTGTAATCCCGAATTAACCCGTGAAGAATGAAAAGCCACTTTAAGCCACCGGGTATCCAGATCATCTTCAGGGATACAATATCCTGCAGTAGCATCAAAACGAATCAACACAAAAAAAGGAATGCCTTTTCGTGAGAACTCGTTTATCGTATGCTGCACCTGTTCACGAGTGAGAAGTGGATAGGGGAAAAATTCAGTCATATTGGAATATAAAAAACCACAAAAATACAGATTTTATTGAGTCCTTTGGTATATCTACTGAAATTTGACATTTAGAATTGTATGAAGAGTAATTTTTATCTATTTTTGAACCGTTCAAATAGAATAGTCAATCGATAGTAATATCGTCGTAAACACTAAAAACCGGATGTCGGAAGAAGAATTACCAAATCAAAACCTCGAACTGGAAAGTTTCTTTACTATTGCATTGGATCTGTTAAGCATCTCCGGCAAAGACGGCTACTTTATAAAGGTAAGTCGTGAATGGGAGAAGGTTTTCGGATACGAAGAACACGAAATATGCTCCCGCCCTTTTACTGATTTTATTCATCCTGATGATGTCGAAGCCACCCTTCGGGCAACGCAGGCTCTACAAGGGAAAAAAGAAATATTTCATTTTGTAAACCGATACCGCACCAAACAGGGTGAGTATCGTTACTTAGAATGGAATAGTGCTCCGGATGGCGAATTCATTTATTCTGCAGCACGCGATATTACCGATAGGGTAAATCTTCAGCAATCACTCGAACAAAGTCTGAGGCACGAGCAGGAATTGAATGATATGAAGAACCGTTTCATTGCGATGGTTTCGCATGAATTACGCACTCCTCTGTCTTCAATTATGATGTCGACCGAAAATCTACGTTCCTATAGGGATCGGATGAGTTCGGAGCAAATCGATGCAAAATTAATAAGTATTCAATCCCAGATTTCACATCTGATCAACCTGCTCAACGACGTTTTACAAACTTCACGATTACAACAAGGGAAGTTGAATCCACGAAAAGAAAAAGTGGATCTTATCGCTATGTGTAAATCAGTTATTCAGGATTTTCTAATCGATGAACGGCTCTCAGGCAGAATTGAATTTACATCTGATACAGAAGAACGACGGGTTGCCGGCGAACCGCAACTTCTCCGCCTGGTATTCTACAATCTGATTGCCAATGCTATCAAATATTCTCAACCCAACCCTAAGGTGATGGTGCAAGTTACAGGCGATCACCAACAGGCACAACTACGTATTAGCGACAACGGCATAGGTATTCCGGAAGCTGATCATAAAAAACTCTTTCAGCCCTTTTACAGGGCATCCAATACGCGCAAAATTGATGGGAACGGACTTGGACTTAACATTGTTCAGGAAATCGTTCATCTCCACCAGGGAACCATTTATTTTGAATCAGAACTCAATAAAGGGACTACATTTACAGTAAAGTTCCCACTTATTAACTAGTTGAATAAAAAAGATGAAGCATACGATACTCGTAATAGAAGATGAAAATTCAATCCGCAACGACCTGACGGAAATTCTCTTGTTCGAAGGATATACTGTCCTTTCGGCCGACAATGGCGCAACCGGACTTCAGTTGGCTATTGAACAACTGCCCGACCTCATACTCAGCGATGTTATGATGCCTGAAATGGATGGGTATGAATTATTATCGGCCCTGAGTGAAAACCCTCTGACCCGTTTGATACCTGTCATCCTTGTTTCTGCCATGGCTGAAACTGAAAACTGGAGGGCCGGCATGAACAAGGGAGCTGCCGACTATCTTATAAAACCTTTTACCCGGAATCAATTGCTGGATGCTATTCATTCGCGGCTCCAACAGCTTGAATTTGTAAACGAACAACGGCAAGCCGACTTACAGGAATTACGGCTGCAACTTATTCAATACCTTCCCCACGAATTAAACACACCCCTTAATGGTATCATTGGTATTGGTCAGATTTTAAAAGACTATCCCGAGTCTTTATCTCAAAGTGAAATCGCCGATTTTGGATCCAGTATTTACGAGAGCGGCATGCGACTACACCGGTTAATTCAGAATTACCTTATGTATTCCGAACTGATAGTGCGTCACGATACAGTTACCACCTCAGCCCCTCTTGAAAACCCGTGTGACTTGTGTCAGAGTATTTTAATGAGTCTGGCAATGAAATACAACCGATCGGCCGATACAACACTCACTATTGAACCTTGTAATGCAATTATTGGTTTCAGAGAGTTCTCGAAAGTCGCAGAAGAGTTAATAGATAATGCTTTCAAATTTTCCAAACCGGAGACTCCCATCTCGGTACGATGCGAATGCCACGAAAACAAATTCAGAATGCAGATTGAAGATCAGGGAATGGGGATGACCCAGGAACAGATTCAACGTATCGGAGCTTATGTCCAGTTTAACCGAAATCAGCAGGAGCAACAAGGATCGGGCATGGGACTGAGTATAGCTAAAATGATTGTGGCGATGTACGGTGGCGAATTTACAATTGAAAGCGAGCCCGACAAAGGCACAGTGGTCACTGTTGAGTTGCTCGTTCCCTGAAAATTAATTTGTACCTTTGCGGCTGTTTTACTAATCAAGTTGATGATGTCACTATCGCCGGATATACTCCATGCTGCTCACCTGCTCCGTGAAGGAAAAGTAGTAGCCTTTCCCACTGAAACAGTGTACGGACTCGGAGCAAATGCTCTTGATCCTATGGCTGTTGCCCGAATTTTCGAACTCAAAGAACGACCAAGCTTTGATCCTCTGATCGTGCATATTGCCGATATACGTGAAATTGGCAGGATAACAACCAGCAACGATCATCGTGTACAGCAACTAGCCGCACGTTTCTGGCCGGGCCCACTCACTATCATTCTGCCTAAAAGTGATCTGATTCCTGATATAGTAACTTCAGGACTTTCGACTGTTGGTATTCGTATGCCTGCTAATCCTATTGCCCGCGAACTAATTCGCGAAGCCGGATGTCCGGTAGCTGCTCCAAGTGCCAATAAATTTGGTCAGCTAAGTCCTACTCTTGCCAGTCATGTTGCCAAACAACTACCTGATGTTGACTATATACTCGATGGTGGCCAGTCAGCAGTCGGTATCGAATCAACTATAATTTCGCTTAACGACCAGGGCTTTGAAATACTACGTCACGGCGTGATTACCAAAGAAGAAATTGAACAACTAATCCCCTATTACGCCTTACCAGTCGAAGAAAAGACAAATATTGTAAGTCCCGGCATGTTAAAGTCACACTACAGCCCCGAAAAACCCCTGTACATTATTGGTTCCGATTATACAGCTCCTGCCGACCGGTCGCGCGTCGGACTGCTCAGTTACCGGGGAGATGATATCAGCGGATATGCTCAGGTTGAAACACTAAGCTCTACCGGCGATTTGAAAACCTGTGCTGTAAACCTGTTTGCTGCCATTCATCGACTTGAAGAATCGGACGTCGACTTTATTGTAGCCGAACCTGTACCGGAACAAGGTATTGGTATTGCTGTAATGGACAAACTCCGCAAAGCGGCTTATCGCTACCTATAGATACAATCAAACCTGTTGTTCAACCTTTTCGTATACATCGATTATGAAAGCTATCCTGTTTTTGTTACTTTTCTCACTACCTCTTTATTCTTCTCATAAAGTCTACCTGATACATGGCTATGCCGGACTCGGCCTGGAGATGCAAAAAATAAAGAATAAACTGGATGACGCAGGTTATACAGCCGAAATCTTTACTTATCCGAGTCTGCGACAGGATGTCGATACTGCTGCCGTTGGCTTGTGTGCCAAAATCGAAGCCGATTCCCCCGATACCGTTTACTTTGTTACCCATTCGATGGGAGCATTGGTAGCACGATCCGTGTATCGCCATATGTCGCCGGATAAAAAACAACTCTTCATCCATCGCATTGTGATGATAGCACCTCCTAACAAAGGAACACCCGTAGCTGATTTTTTTGTTCAATCGAAATTAGCCCGCTTTCTGGGTGGTCCTAATCTACCCAACCTGACCACCGATCCGGAAGAGGGAGCTATGAGCTATCCGATACCGGATGCAGAAACCGGAATTATCATCGGTGTTCGTGGAGGTCGAAATGGCTACAACCTACTGCTCGACGATGATAACGACGGATTGATTATTCCGGAAGATGCCTTGCTTGGCAATGAGAAAGACCTTATCTTTATTAAAGCAACTCATACAGGAATCCTCCTGAAATCCAGCACAAGCCATTACATCATTAGTTTTCTCAACACGGGTATTTTTTCCGGCAAAAGACTAAAACGCAGACCATAATCTATAACAATACGTTAAAAGATAGTCAGTATTTGGATGATAAGCACATATGCTATATCTTTGTGGCATATAACTAACGCTAACCAATATGACAACAGCATCACAAAACTTAATTGAAGATCACGTACATATACTACGTCTTACCGACATCATGGTAACCATGGCCGAAGAACAGTCGAAGGAAATTGCCCACTTCGAACTGGTAGTTGAATTAATACAGAAATTCGCTGATGGTCTGCACCATGCCAAGGAAGAAGATCACTTCTTCCCCCGCATGAGCAACTATGGATATTCACCCTCACAGGGTCCGGTAGCAGTAATGTTAGGTGAGCACGTACAAGGGCGACAGCACGTTGCCGGAATGATTGCAGGCATTGAAGAGTACAAAAATGGAAATAAAGACGGGCTATTTGCGATCTATGAACACCTGAGTGGTTATGCCTATTTGCTTCAGAATCATATATCCAAAGAAAACAATGTACTATTCAGAATGGCAGATCAGGCATTTTCGGATGAAGACCAGCAGGAACTGGTACAGCAATTCACTGCAATTGAAGCTGCATACGACAAAGATTTTAATCGCGAAAATGCTATTTTCAAGATTAATCAACTGGCGGCTCTCTACCTCGAAGATTAACAGATTGTTATTCGTTGGAATAAACGTGAATACTTCCCTGAGCAGCGGGTAAGTAGTTTACTCCTTTCCAGGTAATCATTAATAACACGAAAGAGAAGATCACTATCCAGAGTGTTAATCGATGGATTTTAGTTTCACGAAGTCGTAAATGAATAAAGATAAGGTAACCTGCGGCAGTAATAAAAGCCCAGGTTTCCTTTGGATCCCAGCTCCAGTAATGGCCCCAGGCTTCTTTGGCCCATACTGCACCTAAAAGCAGTCCCACCATGAGCAATCCGAACCCAATATACACCACATTATCCAGCAACCGAACCAATGATCGGTCGGCAAGGTCCTTCTGGTATAACAGGATAATAGCTGCAATCGTAGCAGCACTCAGAAAGGCATACGACAAAATATAGGATATAACATGGGGTACAAACCAGATACTCTGCAAGGCCGGCATTAAATCTTTAGACTGTATTTCGGGTTTGGCAATATTGATAATAATAAATACTGAAGCCACTACCAGACTGAAGCTTAAGATCCAGTGATGCTTCCATTTCAGATACATTACCAATCCGATTGCCGAGAGGAAAAACGTATACCACAGACGTGTCTCTCCCATTGTTCGCATCGGTGGTCGTTCCATGCTTATCCACATAAGAGCTATAAAGACTCCGAAAACAGCGACACCTGCCAATGTCAGCCAGGCACTCAGCACTGAAAACTGCTTATCGGTCAGCACTTTTACGCTTCCGTCGCCGTTACTACCTGAAACAGCAGCAGACTTCTTTTTGCGACCATACAACACCAGTACGGAAGCTGCCCATAGCACCATTGCGGGCAATGCAAAATACAGAAAACTATCCCAGGTGATCATCCTTTTTTAATTTAGCTTTTTTATTACCTTCCCAGATCAGCAGCACCGAACCCGCAATAAACATCCACAGACCAATATATACCCAGGGTAACCAGGGGTCGTATACTAACTCGAAACTACTGGTGGTCGAAGCCTTACCCAGGTCCGAATCGTAACTATACTGATAAACGTACCAGTTCTCCACCTGTAGAGGTTTGTTCACTTCAATCAGAGCAGGGATAGTCTTTTCCGACTGCGTATACACGATTACATCGGAGCGGTAGAGCTTCGGTTCCGGACGAGTCATTACCAGATTCAGGTGGTCATTCAGTTCGATGGTCATGTAAAGCTGTGCAAAATTCCCTCCACACACCCAGGCTGTACGTTCAAATCCGACAGCAGGATTGCTCACTTTAACCAGTACAGCGGGACAAGAACCAGGCATGGGAACATGGCGATAGGTACTGTCGCTGTTTCGTACAGCTTCGTGAATATAATCAACCACCTCCAGTTTCCAGTCAACGATACTGCCCGTAGTCTTAACGGTATCGATTTGCCACATTTGTGGTTTACCTGCAGGAATAGCCTCACCGCTCTGTTTATCGATAATAGCCAGCTTCGGGATATACTCCTCCATGTAAAAATCCTTCAGATGAATTGCCAGCGGAAGCTCAAGCATATCCCCCTGATCACTGAACACACGCCATTCTGTCTGCCCCTCAGTCACATGCATTACATAGCGACGCAAATCGGCAGCTCCGATACCGGCAGCAATCAACAGGATCAGTAAACCTAAATGATTCAGGTAAAAAGCATAATCGCGCCAACGAAAAGCTAAAAGCCGCCGTGCCGTTACCATACTAAGATTCAACACCAGTACAGCATATAACAATACAAAAGGCCATGAACGGGTAACCGTGTCGAATCCAAGAGGAGAATGCGCATGGCTGTGTCCCTCACCATGCTGCGGCACCAATCCCATAATCAGTGTAAAGAAAAGAACCCCCGCTATAATCGTTACACTCATTGGAACTCCCGAGAACCAACCAAAAAAAGAAGACCGGTGACGGATAACCATGAGACCGGTCAGAACCAGCACTAAAAGCAGTGCGATTAAACCGACCGGAAATTCAAGTATCATAAAATTGAAATTCCCGGTCGTAAGTTGAAGCAGTATACCTACAAGAGAAAGCCCGCCCACAAAGGCGAAGCTTTCTTTGTAACCCCATGGAGCCTGCCACCAAGCCCGTTTTTTTGTATCATCCATTCTTGTTTCCCCCGACATTGTTAGCGATGGCTGGCTCGTTTGTTTATAGTTTTTGTGAAGTTAATTTACCTCTCTCTTCAGCATTTTTTATCCATTGAGGAATGACTTCGTTGATGAATTTTTGTTTCTTTTCAGTCAGCGTATTCATATCCAGTCCAATATATTCCTGCGCTTTTGCTTTGGTAGTAATATCCGGCATCTGCACACCGGATGGATTCACGTTAAGAGCAAAAAGGATGGACTGTAAAGCCTGATTGGCCTGATGTGCTTTATCGAGACTGTGAGCCAGAATTCGTTGAGATTCTACAGGAGCATGGAAGGTAGCACCATGACTAGCTACTACAAAGTCCCATCTCCATTGAGCCTGACGAATCAGATTAAGAGCCTCTTTCATCTGTGCCTCAGTTGCACCGTTATCCCAAGCATTTTTAGCATACACATGCGCTTTTGTAATTTCCTTTTCTACGCGATCACGGATTTCCAGTGCTTTATCCTGGTATTCGTATACGTAGTTACGCAGGTTTTCTTCGCTGTCGCGATGACAAGTCTGACAGGTATTCTCAATATTCCGGAGAGGACTTGAAATCTGGTGATCGCTGTACTTAATACCACCATCCACTTTGTAAGGCATGTGACAATCGGCACAGGAAAGACCGCGTTGTGCGTGAGGACCGGTCATAAACAACTCGTAGTCGGGATGTTGAGCTTTCAACATCGGAGCCTTACTCAACTTGTGTACCCAATCAACATGACCAACCTCATCGTAGTAAGCCTCGATAGCCTCTACACTCGAACCACCATCCCATGGAAATGTAAGGTACTTATCATCGCCCTTGAAGTAATATTCAACGTGGCATTGTGCACAAGCCAGTGAGCGCATTTCCTGAGCAGTAGCTTCCGTTACACTCTTTCCCTGACGTTCAAATGCTTCTATCAAACCGGGACGGGAAATATTCAACGCCATCGTTTTGTGGTCATGACAATCAGCACATCCTATAGGATTTACAATTTCATGGCCTAAGGATGACCATTTGCCCTTGTAGAATTCAGTGATACCAATTTCATGCATCATGCGTGGCACATCCGGACTTTTACAACTCCAGCAGGTACCCGGTTGCAGATTTTCTTCTTCAGTGAAGGGTGATCCTGTACGGAGTGTATTGCGCACGTCGGCTACAGCATGCATATGTCCGCGCGGAGCTTTGTAATCCATGGCAAAAGCATAGCCGGCCCACATCACCACCATTTCAGGGCGCTGTTCAAGCACATCGTCTTCCATATTACCCATGTGCTTACTTTTGAAGTCCATGTCGGCTGTTTTCTTCCAGGTTTGGTACTCGCGTGGATAGTTAACTCCCCACATATCACTCCGGGCTTCCAGTTCTTTTATTTCCACCTTACGGTTATTATATACACTGGCTATTTCGGCCCTACGCTCCGTGATGGATGCAGCTAACATACCGATTAAAAAAACCACAAGCATGATCGAGAAGAACAGGATCCATCCCCATGCGGGTTTACGGCTGATAAAGTCGGATAATTTGTGCAACATAGTAGTATAATTGTTAATTATTAGTTGTTAATTGTTAGTTCTGCCCATAAAGGTAAATTTTTTTATTTCATGGCATTTTTAAGCCATGTGGGAATGGGTGATTCGGGCAAAGGAGTTACAATGGCATTAGGAGTAGAAGCAATATTACTCTGTTTGCCATGGGCCACCGTCGTGTGACAATCCCAGCAGGCCTTTCCTTTTCCTTCACGTGCTTCGGTAAAACTCATCATCCCTGTTTTCACAAATTCGTTGTTGAGCTGGGTATGGCAACGAATACAGTTTTCCATCACCACATTCGAGCTTGCTTTACGCGCCCGGATGGCCAGTGGCTCAGCACGCATGGTAAACACAGCTGAGTGCAGGAGTCCGTCCATTGCTTTAAAGTAGTACTTACTGATTACACTGTTCTGAGGCACATGACAGTCGTTGCAGGTAGTCCATTTAGCATGCGAATTATGAAACCAGGACTGGTAGTATGGAGTCATGATATGACAGTTAACACAGGCAGCAGGATCATCACCGAGGTAGACATGAGCCTTCGACATGTATATAATGTATACACCCAGGCCGGCGATTAATCCTCCAAAAATGACCAAAGGAGCTATAAAGCGCCTAGGCAGGGAGAAGAAGTTGGGTTTGTTTCTCATCGGATCAGTTTTTATGGTCAAGACAAGAGTTTCTATCAAAAGAATTCGGAACAAATATAGAAAATAATCAGTAATAACAACAAAAATTCGGGCAAATGTGATAAATATCAAATATTTCTTTAAATTTGCAGCCGATATACTACTTTTTCATGGGATATTTATGAAGTTAACCAACACATCCGAGTACGCATTGCGAATATTGACCTACATGGCCAAGGATCCCGGGCAGCTCTACACTGCAAAGTCCCTGATTGAAAAACTGAAGATATCCGACAAGTACCTGCGTCGTTTAATGACCACCCTCAGCAAAGAAGGATTTATCTATAGCATCCAGGGACGTGATGGTGGTTATAGTTTCAAAAAACAACCCAACGAAATTTTTTTGGCTGATGTCGTAAATGCAGTAGAAGGTATGGACACCTATGCCGGTTGCGTTTTGGGATTCGAGGAATGTTCCTGCGAAAACCCCTGCGTTATGCATTCTACCTGGGTAAAGGTGCGCGAAGAATTTATGAGCGTATTCACCGGCAAAACACTTTCCGACCTCGATTTTGAATTAGCTAAACGCTATTAATTTTTTTAAGTATATATACTACATATATGTGGCAAATACTATACAGAGTTATATAATCAATTAATTAAGTGCTTTTAACAACAAATCAATCATTTCTAATCAGTATGAAACAATCTTTATTAGACAAGTTCATGAGCCGGAAAGGGTTATTTACCTCTTTCTGGATAATCGCATTGATTATGGTGTCAATGCTAATTTACTATACGGCCAACCTGCAAAAGGAGGTTCCTCCGATTCCGCAGGAAGTAGTTTCGGCCAGTGGTGAAGTACTCTACACCTACGACGATGTGGTCGAGGGGAAAGGATATTTCCAGCAATTTGACCTCACCGACTGGGGGTCGCTGCTGGGTATGGGCGCCTATATCGGTCCGGATTTTTCGACCGACCTGCTGCATTACCGTGCTGAATACCTGTATGATTATTACGGACAGGAACTATTCGGGAAAAACAACGCGGAATTAACTGATATCGAACGTGGATCAGTAAAAGAACGGGTAAAAGAAGATTTCAGAAATGAAACCAGTTTACGGGAAGATAAAACCGTGTATACCGAGGCTTCAGCTGCAGCTTATAAAGCAAATGTAGAATACATAGTTGATCTTCTTATTAAGGGTGATCCTGAACGTGGTTTCCGGGGAGGCATTATCCGACCCGAAGAAGCGGTTAAGATTGCTGCCTTCTTCGATTGGTCGCAACTTGTTGCTTCATCGCTACGCCCTGGCACCGAGCGAACCTGGTCCAACAACTGGCCTGCTGAGCCTTTAATTGATCAGGACCTCACTTTCTACTCCCATAAGGTGTCACTCTGGGAGTTCCTGATTCTTTGGGTAGCAACCATTATAGTGGTATTCCTGTCGTACGAATACCTTTTCAAAAAGGAAGAAAATGAAAAACTGGAAGAACCTTTGAAGGTCACCTCAATCTTCCCTTCTCAGAAGAAACTACTCAAATACATTCCTATCGTAGCTGCGCTGATGGTTGTTCAAATGTTTATGGGTGGATACCTTGCTCACCTATACACCGACCCTACGAGCGACTTTATAGTATCTCAGGAACTTCTTCCTTTTAATGTTATCCGTTCAATGCATACACAGATTGCTATTCTCTGGGTTGCTGTAGGCTGGCTGGTAGGAGGATTGTTGATTGCACCCTGGGTTGCCAATCGCGATCATAAGTATCCTTGGTTAGTCAATGTACTCTGGATTGCTTTGCTGGTAGTCGCAATTGGTAGTATTATTGGTATGTACATGGGAGCAACCGGACAAATGCGCGACACCTGGTTCTGGTTAGGTAACGAAGGACGTGAATTACTGAATCTTGGTCGGGTGTGGGATATCGGTCTGGTAGTCGGAATGGTATTCTGGTTCTTGCTGATTGTATCACTAATTCGTAAAGCTGCCACCAACAACCCGATTGTTAGTACCATTATCTGGTCGGCATTTGCCATTGCAACACTCTATATGGCAGGCATGATGCCGATCCATAAAATCATGCCTAATTATACAGTCGACGATTATTACCGTTGGTGGGTAATTCACCTTTGGGTGGAATTAACCTTCGAGTTGTTTGCTGCCGGAGTAATTGCCTTCTTTACGGTGTCGCTGGGTTTAATCACCCACAAGACTGCTGTTCGTGTAATGTTCTTCGAACTTTTCCTGATCTCACTTAGTGGTACGCTTGGAGTAGGACACCATTACTTCTGGCAGGGACTCGACGAGTACTGGATTGCAATTGGGGGTATCTTCTCTGCTTTGGAACCGCTTCCTTTAGCATTAATGATAATCGAAGCCTGGAAAAATCAGCGCGAGAAACTCTATGCCGGCGAACGCTTTGACTACAGTGTACCGTTCCTCTGGATCGGAGGTTCTGCAATTATGAACTTTATCGGAGCCGGATTCTTTGGCATGGTAATCAACACTCCTACCATTAACTATTATGCACATGCCACTTACCTGATTATGCCTCACGGACATATTGCGCTGCTGGGAGCATTCGGGTATATTGCCATTGCTTTCCTTTACATGACTTCCCGCACCAACGCACTGGCCAACAACCTGGTCTGGAGCGACAAACTGAGTCGTATCGGTTTCTGGGTACTGACTGCCGGTGCACTCCTCTATGCAATTCCTACTTATATTATAGGTATTCATCAGGCAGAAGTCGCCATGGAATCGGGTTATTTCGCAGCCCGCCTGCGCGAAACTGTTGATGTTATGAAAGGCTGGATGTGGGCGCGTACTGTTCCGGATGGAATGATGATACTTGGTGGATTAATAATTTTCTGGGACTTAACTCAAAAAACCTTTTTTGCAAAAAAAATAAATGCGTAAGTTCCTCTTAAAATATCACCGATGGGCGGGATTGATCCTGGCGATCTTCTTTATTTTGTTTTCTATCTCAGGAATCATTATGAATCATCGTCAGACTTTCTCGCCCTTCAGTGTTGACCGAAAATTTCTTCCCGATGAGTATAGTTATCGTGACTGGAACCTTGCCGCTGTAAGAGGCACGGAGAAAATAAGCAATGACAGCATACTCCTTTATGGCAATGTCGGTATATGGCTAACTGATAGCGCTTTTAGTCATTTTACTGACTTCAACCAGGGTTTCCCTGCCGGTATTGATCAGCGAAAAACGTTTAAGGTGAGTCGTACCCGCGATGGACGAATCCTTGCAGGCACGCTGTTTGGTTTGTATGAATTTGCTCCGGCCTCCATGCAATGGGATCAAATTGAACTACCGGTGCATGAGAAAAATGTAGTGGATATGCTGGTTAAGGGCGACAGTTTGTTCGTCATGACCCGCTCACACCTGCTGTTCTCTGACAACAACCAACAATTTGAAGTGGTCGAACTACCCGCCCCTGCCGGCTACGAGAATAAGGTAGGACTCTTTAAAACCCTCTGGGTAATTCACAGCGGGGAAATTTACGGACAAGCCGGTAAATTACTGGTCGATCTGGTTGCTGTTGTATTTATTTTCCTTTCAGTTGGAGGAGCCTGGATGTACATCGGCAAAAAGAAACTAAAAAGAAACAAGTTACAGTCGGGCGAACGCAAAAAGATTAAAAAGCACTTCCAATGGCATTTTCGCTGGCACAAAAAGATAGGATGGGCCATGGCAGTGCTGCTATTTATTACTACCCTCACAGGTATATTCCTTCGCCCCCCTCTGCTTATTGCTATTGCCAATGCTAAGGTAGGCAAACTACCACATACCGAACTCGATACACCAAATCCCTGGTACGACTTGTTGCGACGTATCATTTACCTGCCGGAACACGATCGTTTTGTAATCTCAACTTCGGAGTATTTTTATTACTCCGACGATGAATTCGGAAGTTTACAACGCTTCGCATCACAACCACCCGCCAGCGTAATGGGAGTTACCGTGCTCGACGACATGGGTAACAACACCCTGTGCGTTGGATCGTTTAACGGACTTTTTGCCTGGAATTTTAAAAGTGGCGAAGTATGGGATTTGATCGACAAAAAACCTTATCATGCCCCGACTTCTGTTGGTTCGCCCATTGGTAATCATAAGATTTCAGGATTTACCCTGCATTTTGGCAACTATCCTGTGGTGTTCGACTATGATAAGGGCAGTCGGAGTCCGTTTAATAAAGAAGAGTACCCTTCCATGCCGGTAGAGCTGATTGAAAAGTCGCCCCTTTCACTCTGGAACTTCTCACAGGAGATTCACACAGGACGGATGTACCAGTTTATGCTGGGACCGTTCTACATCCTTATTGTTCCCCTGGTTGGTTTAGCCGGAATCGGATTACTCATCAGCGGACTTTACAGGTGGTGGAAACACCGGAAAAAACAGAAACACTAAAGAAAAGCTAGTCTTTTATGTGCATTTTAGTATTTATATTCACGCTTTACTCATTTTCGCGCAATTCAAATTAAAAATTCAGGAAATCACTAAATTAATTAGTAAATAATTTTGATATACTGCACAGTTTATATATCTTTGTGCTGTGTGTTCATAGCACACAAATTTTCATAGTTAAGGTTTAGGTTAAAATGTGCAATGGGGGGCTGTGAAGTCGCCCATTGTTTTTAAATATACCCCTATACTACTCACCACCGGACAACGAATGATCCTCGACGAGTAATTTATTGCATGTTTAGTAAATATATATTCAACTTATCCTCCAATAAGCTGATAGTCATTCAATTCTCTACTACTCTTATTAGCTCATTTGAAAGCTACACGTTTAATTACTTGCTGTTTTGTTGCACAACTAATCAAACTGGCTGATAAACAACCATGAATAAGCTGTTGTATAACATTATATAATATCGATAAAGTGACAAAACATATCAATTTTATGAAAGTTTGTAGTCGAAATCACAATTATCTTTGTACAAAAAAACTTACCATGCCTACAGCACAATTCGCCAGAAAACAGTTGATTTTACTTTTAGCAGCAATTTATATTTCCAACTTTTGTAAAGCTCAAGTAGAACCAATGCATACCGGGAGCTACGACTCTACCTGGAAATCGCTTAGCCAATATTCGAGTGCACCTGAATGGTTTCAAGATGCTAAATTCGGCATCTGGGCACATTGGGGTCCGCAATGTGTACCTGAACAAGGCGACTGGTACGCTCGATTCATGTACTACAAGGGTACATCACAGAATAAATTTCACGAATCCACTTATGGTAGTCCCTCCACATATGGATTTAAAGAGGTTATTAATAGTTGGAATGCTGCTAAGTGGAATCCGGATTCGTTGGTTCAATTATATAAAAACGCTGGTGCTGAATATTTCTTTGCAATGGCTAATCACCATGACAACCTGGATATGTACAACAGTAGATACCAATCCTGGAATACAACTAAAGTAGGCCCAAAAAAGGACATAATTGCCGGTTGGGCTTCCGCTGCAAAGAAATACGGATTGCCTTTTGGCGTAAGCGTTCATGCATCACATGCATGGACATGGCTTGAGCCTTCTCAGGATTATGATGGCAATCTGACGGAAGCCGATGGTAAAGGAACATGGTGGGAAGGCCTGGACCCCCAGGAATTATACGCTCAACGCCATGATCGGAGTGTTGGTAGTTCGAACTCAGGCACTATCCATTCTCAGTGGGATTGGATAAACGGAGCTTCACTTCCCGATGAGAACTACCTAACAAAATTCTATAACCGAACAATTGATTTGATTAACACCTACCATCCTGATTTACTATATTTTGACGATTCCGCACTCCCCTTTTACAAAATCAGCAATCTGGGCTTGAAAATTGCCGCTCATATGTATAACAAAAGCATATCCGAGAATAAGGGACTGAATAAAGCGGTAATTTTTGGTAAAATGCTAACTGAAGAGCAAAAAGAAAGTTTGGTTTGGGATGTCGAACGAGGTATTCCCGACCGACCACAACAAAAATATTGGCAAACATGTACCTGTATCGGCGACTGGCATTATAATCGTTCGGTATATGACAATAACAGGTATAAGTCGGCTGCAACAGTTATACGTATGTTGATAGATATAGTGAGCAAAAACGGAAATCTCTTACTTAGCATTCCAATTCGTGGTGACGGTAGTATCGATGAAAAGGAACTCGCAATAATACAGGACATTACTACCTGGATGGATATAAACAAGGAAAGTATTCACGGCACCAGGGCATGGCATACTTTCGGCGAAGGACCAACAGCTGAGGCTGTTAATCCTATCTCAGCTCAGGGTTTCAACGAGGGAATATCCTATACTGCAAACGACATAAGGTATGTGACTAAAAAGAATGCTGTATACGCAAGTTTTATGGGATGGCCGGAAACAAAAACAATAAATCTCAAATCATTTAGCACAAAACGCACAACCTCCGTGAAACGGGTTACACTTCTTGGACATGGTGAATTAGGCTTTTCACAAACCGATCAAGGACTTTTACTTAGGTTCCCCGAAACTCCCCTTTCAACCGCCTCAATTGCTTCAGTTGTAAAAATAGAACTGTAGGGCGGATACATTCGCAATGCAGAAATACTGCTATTAAATCACCAGCCTGAGAGCAATGAACTACTGCCACCGAAACAGTGTTATATTGCAGTGTATTAATCCTTAAAAACAAATAAAATGGAAATTATCGGAACTCTTATTATCGGTGGTATTGCCGGCTGGCTGGGAAGTTTGATTTACAAAGGCAGTGGTCTTGGTATCTTTTGGAATATTATTGTGGGTATAATCGGCAGCTCTGTTGGCTTCTGGCTGTTAGGCAAACTGGGAATCAGTCTGGGCACAGGATGGATCGGTGCAATTCTGACAGGAGCTATAGGCGCTATCATCATTTTATTCTTGTTCAACCTGATAGTCAGGAAACGTAAATAAAAAGGCAAATTACCCTTTTTACTCAACGGGATGGAACTTTCACGGGTAACTAATTCAGTTACCCGCGGTATTTCCAACTTGTTACTTCACAAGTGCGTACGATCATTTTCCTTGAACTGATACGTTCGTAACGATAGATATCCACCGGCTTATCTTCCTGTATGAAATGGGGGGATAGCAATGCAGCGATTCCTTCGGAGGAAGTTACGGGTTCACCATCCTGCTTGAAACCTCCCGGGCGACAGTCACTCTCAACGTTTTGAGCTTCCCAATTATAATCAGATGCTATTACCAGCCACCCTCCGGGGTTTAACCGGGTATGTATCTGACTAAGAAACTTCACGGGACAACTAATTTCTTCGAGAACATTAGGTAATATAATAAGGTCATATCCCTTGTATATCGGTTTCAGATTATTGGCATTGTCCTGCATGAATTTTATCCGCTCACAGCCTTCTCCAAGACTGGTATTAGTTAGTACAACTTCACGGTAAAACACAAGGTCGTTCTCATCCTTTACGATATACCGCATAAATCCCCGCTCCTGCAGCTGGATAGGCAGACGGATAAAACGTGCTGAAAAATCAATTGCTGTCAGCTCTTTTACATAAGGAGCAAGTTCAAAGGCAAGACGACCGGTATCAGCATTCAAATCAAGCACCTTCATGTCGGATAACTTACTTCCGAATTTCTCGATAATCTGCCTTGCCAACACAGCAGAATAGTTGGCAGGAGTTGTATCACCCCATTGATTCTCGCAGGAAACACTCACCTCGGGATCAGTTTCGTAGGGATCGGCATGTAATTCAAGTGCCTGTTCCGATTGCACCAAACGGAATCCTGCATGCTGGTAAAAGTGACGCCGAAAAGCATAGCGTGCATGGAAGGTTGCTTCGTTGCCTGTCGAAATCCACGACCCTCCTTTGATGAGGTTATGCTTTCCATCAAAAGTAGGTGTTGAAAAGTCGTCGTACAAAGGATGCACCTTAAATCCGGGATATCCGGTAATCGGTGTTTCGGTCCATTGCCACACATTACCCTGCACATCGTAAAAGTCGCCCTGACGGAACCGGTTCACCGGACAAGGAGATGCAAAGTGTTCCAGGTTTATATTTCCGGGCGCTGTTTCCCATTCGGGCTGATCTTCTTTGAGTGACAATTCGGCCAGGCGATACCACTCGGCCTCGGTTGGAAGACGAAAGGTCTTGCCCGTCTTCTCCGTTTTCCAGTTGCAAAAAGCCTTAGCCTCCAGGTAATTTACTTCTGCAGGCCAGTTCCATGGCATTTCAATTTCCTCAGCCACTAAGCGTAAACGATAGCCCCTATCATCTTTCCGCCAGAAAAGCGGCATACCCAGCTTCCGGTAACTGTTCCAGTTCCAACCTTCGGGCGTCCAGTACTTTTCTTTCTCATACCCTCCGTCTTCTACAAAAGCAAGGAATTCATGATTCGACACCAACATCTGAGAGGCTTTAAAGTCAGCCACCTTCACCTTTAACGCACCATATTCGTTGTCCCATCCATAATACGAATGATCGGCAGGTTTACCCAACTGCAACACAGCTCCTTTAACCGGCACCATCGGATTATCAGGAGCAGCTCCGCGATCAGGACAAATAGTCCCGAAACGCCCTGCTACAACCTCATCCAGTGGAAGTTGACGAATTAACACAGAAGACGTTTCAAGATGAATGCGCTCGTGCTCGATGCCCATCATAACTATCCAGAACGGACTTTCACTGTCGATTGGTAAAGTCAGTACAGTTTCGTCGATTACTTTCAGGATAACATTTTTGGCTTTATCACGGTACTCGCGAACGGCCGACACCTCCGGCCAGCTATAATGGTTATTATCCAGATCATCCCAACTCATTTCATCCACCCCGATAGCAAAAATCGATTCGAACGAAGGATTGATCCGCTCACGAATCATCCCGGCCAGGTAGAATTTGTTAATATAAAAAACAGCAGTATGACCCAGGTAAAAAAGGATAATATGGCGAAGGGGATCTCCCCGATGATAAAACACAGCATCAGAAGCTAACTGGGTGTAAAGTTTTTCGTCAATTGCCCAGGTTTTAAGGAAATAATCACGCACCTCCTGCTTCGTTGTAACGGGATTGCCGGAACGCAGATTAACGGTTCTGGTAACTAAATCGTTCAGATTCTTCATCTCAGTTAATTTATTTACAGCAAAGATACTTAAAAGGCATAAAAACACAACAAACCGATTCTTAAAAGAACCGGTTTGTTGCATAATCAGTACTCAGCGGAAGCGACGAGATTCGAACTCGTGGTACAGTTACCCGTACGACAGTTTAGCAAACTGTTGGTTTCAGCCACTCACCCACACTTCCTTTTGCCTAAGCGGGTGCAAATATAGAAAAGAAATTTCGATTTCCAAAACCTGATTGTAGAATTAATTTAAAAACTTATGTGTAATTTTGCACCCTCTTTCAAAACACTCTTAATGTCTGTAATATATGGCTGAGAAAGCTGGTAAAGGCCACAAGGCTTTCCGTATAGTAACTACGTTGTTAATTGTGCTTGTTGCAGTCGTAATGAGCATTCTTTATATTTTTGTGGCACCCAATGTTCGCACTGCGGAAGCAGATCAGAAACACTATCTCTACATCCACGAGAAGGATAACTTTGAAGATGTGCTGGAGCACCTGCGTGAGGGTGATGCGATGGTTAACACCGGTACTTTTTCGCTTGCTGCCAGGTTGATCAGGTACGACAAAAGAGTTCGTCCGGGAAAGTACCTGCTCGCTGATGGCATGTCAAATCTGACCCTGATTCGAAAACTTCGCAACGGAGCTCAGGAGCCGGTTAAACTGGTCATTAACAACATTCGCACACGCGAGCAGCTTGCAGCGTTGGTATCGCGTGAATTAATGACCGATTCGGCAAGTTTCATCAATATGCTGAACAATGATACGGTAATGACCGGATATGGGTTAACGACAGCTACTGCCGTAACCTTATTTATACCTAACACTTACGAGTTATACTGGAATACGGATGCCGGAGAATTTATGGATCGGATGAAAAAGGAATACAATCGTTTCTGGACGACAGAGCGAATAGCCAAAGCCTCTGCCATTCCGATGACTGCGGCTGAAGTAATGACACTGGCTTCCATCATCGAGGAAGAAACCAACAAACGACATGAATACCCCGTTATTGCCGGTCTGTATATCAACCGGTTAAAAATAGGTATGCCCCTGCAGGCTTGTCCAACTATCCGCTTCGCATTAAATGATTACACCATAAAACGCGTTTTGTTTGGACATCTTAAAACCGAGTCGCCCTACAACACCTATAAGTATAAAGGATTGCCCCCCGGACCCATCCGGCTACCCTCGATTGTATGTATCGATGCAGTGTTAAATCACGAAAAGCACGACTTTTTGTTTATGACTGCCAAGGAAAGCCTGAATGGAGAGCATAATTTTGCAAAGACAGGCGAAGAGCATATGCGTAATGCCCGTAACTACCAGAAAGCACTCGACGAAAGAGGTATCCGTTAATTAGCCAATATAATTTACTTCGGGAACCAAAGATATATCGAACTGGTTGGCAACTGTAGTCTGGATGGCAGCAGCCAGCTCTGCAATTTCTTTTCCGGTAGCTCCTCCCTGATTGACCAGCACCAGGGGTTGTTGTTCGTATACTCCGGCTTTGCCCATCGACTTTCCTTTCCATCCACATTGATCGATCAGCCATGCTGCGGGTATTTTTACCTGCTGATTGTCGGCCGGATAATTAGGGATAGCCGGGAATACTTTCTGCAACTTCTCAAGCTTAGATGCCGACACCAGGGGATTCATGAAAAAACTACCCGCATTACCCAGCACTTCGGGATCAGGTAACTTAGCCGTTCTTATTTCGATAATGGTACGACGAATGGTGGCCAGATCAACTTCACCCCGTTTCAACACTTCTTCTTCAAGGTGGGGATATTTAAAACAGGGCCGGGGCTGACGTGAAAGTCGCAGGCGGACTGACAGTATGGCAAACTGATTGCGGGCAGATGTTTTAAATATACTTTTACGATATCCGTAACCACAATCTTCTACCGACAAACTAATCTCCTGCCCGGTCGACAGATCAAGAACCTTAACCGATTCCAATACATCACACAATTCAACGCCATAGGCACCAATATTCTGTACGGCGGCGGCTCCTGCCTCACCGGGAATAAGCGAAAGGTTTTCGATGCCCCACCAACCGTTGCGAACACAATGTTCGACCAACTCATCCCATAGTACTCCCGAACCCACCTCGAGCATTACGGATGATTTGTCATGTCCGATTAACTTGACAGCACGCATTGCTGAATGCAAAACAACACCTTCGAAATCGGTAATAAACAGCAGATTACTCCCCCTTCCTATCAACATTGAAGGTGAATTTCTGTACAAATCAGTACCAACAATCTCCCGCAACTCATCAGCAGATGAATATTCGGCAAACCAACGTGCATAACAATCGATGCCGAAGGTATTCAGATTTTTCAATGAGTAGTTTTCGTTTAGCATAGGTCAGCAACAACTATCAAATTCGGGTTTTACGTTTCAGTTCAAAGTCACGTCCGAGGTACTTCTCACGTACAATAGGATCAGCAGCGAGCTCTTCCGACGAACCTTTAAAGAGGATTCGTCCTTCAAAAAGCAGGTAAGAGCGGTCGGTAATACTCAGGGTTTCATCCACATTATGGTCGGTAATTAAAATCCCTATATTTTTTTCCTTCAGGCGCCACACGATATCCTGAATGTCCTGTACCGCAATCGGATCGACTCCGGCAAAGGGCTCGTCGAGCATAATAAAATTGGGCTCTATGGCCAGACAGCGGGCAATTTCAGTACGTCGTCGTTCACCTCCCGATAGGCGGTCGCCAATATTGTGACGCACATGCTCAAGATTAAACTCAGCAATAAGCGTTTCGAGTACTTCCTTTTGGCGGTCCCTGCTGAAATCAGTCATCTCAAGCACAGAGCGGATATTATCCTCTACCGACATTTTACGAAAGACAGAAGCTTCCTGTGCCAGGTATCCGATACCACTTTGAGCCCGTTTATAAACCGGGTACTTGGTAATATCCACGTCGTTCAGGTAAATCCTGCCCGAGTTGGGAGTAACCAATCCGGTAGTCATATAAAAAGTAGTAGTCTTCCCGGCACCATTAGGTCCCAGCAGTCCGACGATCTCTCCCTGTCTGACTTCGATGGAAACATCGTTCACCACCATACGCTTACCGTACTTTTTATACAAGTTCTCAGTACGTAAAACCATCTTTTCCTCGTCCATCATCCCTTTCTTATTCCTGATTTGTTGATTCTTGTGTATACCAGGAAGCGTACATCGCATAGTTGTGCGCTATCTTCCGGTTCATCTCATGTGTTTTCTCTGGCTCTACATCTTTGATGTACTTTGCAGGCACTCCCGCCCATAAGGTAAAGGGCGGAATTTTTGTATTACTTAGCACCAGTGCACCTGCAGCCACAATAGCACCCTCGCCTACCTCGGCATAATCGAGCAGTGTGGCTCCCATCCCGATCAGGGCATAATCATCTATTTTAGCACCATGCACGGTGACGTTATGTCCGATCGATACGTAATTGCCAATCTCTACCACCGACTTCTCATAGAGGGTATGAAGCACACTCCCATCCTGGATATTAACATGATTGCCAATTCGGATGGCGTTTACATCGCCACGTAATACAGCATTAAACCACACGCTGCAGCCCTCACCAAGCACTATATCTCCCACCAGAGTGGCATTCTCGGCAAGATAGCAATTTTTTCCTATTACCGGAGTGAATCCCCAGACTGATTTAATCAATGCCATTAGTTTCTACTTTAATTTTAACAGGTCATCCGGTGTATCAACACCCACTGTTCGTTCTGTTGTGATCCCACACCGGATTGTATATCCATTTTCAAGCCAACGAAGCTGTTCGAGCGACTCTGCTTTCTCGAGCGAAGATTGAGGAAGTGAGACTACGGCTTTAAGCACTTCCGGACGAAAGGCGTAAATTCCTATATGGGTGTAAAAATCATTCTTCTCAAGATATTCTTCTTCAGGAACTGCTCTTAGAAACGGAATTACCGAGCGCGAAAACAATAATGCTTCACTACGTTGATTCATTACCACTTTTACGTGATTGGGATTTCTAAGAAAACCGACTCCTTCTTCGGGGGTGATTTTTCTCACCAGAGTAGCGATAGCCACTTCTGCAGCATCAAAACAATCAACCAACAACTGAACCTGAGAGGGATGAATATAGGGTTCATCTCCCTGAATATTAACTACTACATCATACCCGCTCTCTAGTAAGGTAAAAGCTTCGTAACAACGATCGGTACCGCTCGGATGATCCGGACGAGTCATCACTACCTTCCCGCCAAAGGCAATCACTGCATTATAAATTCGCTCATCATCGGTAGCAACTACTACTGCATCGAGAACGGGTGCAACCTGTTCGTAAACACGTTGAATCATGGGTTTGCCATCAATAAGCACCAATGGTTTTCCCGGGAAACGGGTAGATGCATAACGCGCCGGAATAATCCCGGCTACTCTTAACTTCTCCATTTCCATTTACGGTTTGAGGTATCGACATGACGCCTTATCAGTCGGCGCAACCGTCGTGTGGTACGCAGTATAAGCAACAACAGTACCGGCAAAATGGCAAGTGGTACCAGTTGAACCTCCAGACTAATTACCAGTGCAGCTGTAAGGAGCAAGACCAGGTTCACGATATGATAAAACAGCAGGAACTTACGTGCAGAACGAATCCAGATTAAAACTGCGGGAATAAAGTTGAGGGGATTCAACCACAGTAAATTCCAGTTATCACCCACCAGGGGATGTACTGAAAAAAAACTCAACAGGAAAATAATACTTCCTGCCAGAGCAGTTATACTATAAAGAATTGTATCAAAGCTTTTCGATTGCCATCTGCGTTTGTGAGGAAGCAGGCTTAGCAGAATCCCTGCAACCAGCCATAATAAGGTAAAAAACAGGGGATGTAACCACCAGGGAGTAGTAGTAACCAATTTAGCATAAGGACCAGTTATCATCCTCATTTCTGACACTAACTTGCGATTCCCCGATTCACTTCCGTCGGGACTTATCTGCGCTTTTTGCAGATCATTCCTCAGCAATTCAGGCAGAAACGAAGCTCCACCCTGATTGACTGGCTGATCTGCCTGTGCTCCGAACACTATATTTATACCCAGACTCAACCAGGCATCGTTCCCAACATAATGATGAATTAGTTCCCGATAGGTTTCCGATGAATAACCGGATTCATAGCTTAACACTCCCTGAAGCGCCTCTTCGAGAATCACCTTCGGACGGGTAGCACAGTTATCGAACACAAAATTATAGCGGTACATCCTGTTTTGGGGAAGATAGTTGATGTTCAACAAATCGATCAGCTGCTTTTTTTCGGTCGCAGTAAGATTAAGTACCTGCTCCCATACCACCGATTCTCTTTCCTTGTATTCTTCAAGAAAATATTCGGTAGGATAAACACCTAACAAGTAATCTGTTTCTCCTCTTAAAAACTTCCAATAGAAATTTTCAGTGCGAAAATCAAAGATCCCGTAATTGTATGCCATATCACGTCCCTGATTATCTTTTATCCTCAGGGCGGTATGTCCGAAACGTGCATATACAGCTTCTCCAGGCTCACAGGTTAGCAAACTAACCTCAACTGAATCACCAAATTGGAGAGCCTGCGCAGTCACCGGCAGTGATGCGGCAACTAACAATACGATAATCAGATGGGTAAATCCTTTCATGCAATTTCCTGAAAATTCAGGCAAATGTAATAATTTTGCAGCAATAATATTGTATTTAACAAAAAACTACTAAATTTGTGCTGTAAAACAGTGTTATCAAACATATTTCCCTTGAATTCATGGCTAAAAAGATGACAACTTCGCACCGATCTCTTGACGAAATAATGACGGTTTGGGATGTACTAACTCCCGACGAAAGACAATTTTTGCGCTCCAACTACACAGTGCATCATTTCAACAAAAATGATATGATTCAGATTGAGGGCGACATTCCGACCCACATGATGATTTTAGAGTCGGGTAAGGCAAAGGTTTACAAGGAAGGAGTGGGAAGTCGGGCTCAGATCATCCGCATGCTGAAACCCGGTGAGCATTTCGGGTATCGCGCCATCATAGCCAACGAAACCTACAACACGAATGTATCAGCATTCGAAGCCTCTACCGTCTTCATGATCAAAGGAGATATATTTCTATCTATACTAAGAAACAACAATGCCTTTTGTTACCGCTTTCTCGAAGAATTGGCCAGCGATTTGGCTGCATCTGATGCAAGAACTGTCAATCTGACACAAAAGCATATCCGTGGAAGATTGGCAGAGGCTTTGTTGATGCTCAAGAAAAGTTATGGACTGGAAGAAGACGGCGCTACTATCAGCATCTACCTTTCACGTGAAGATCTGGCAAACTTATCCAATATGACTACCTCGAATGCTATTCGCACGCTTTCGAATTTCGTAAACGAGCATGTAATTGCCATGGACGGACGTAAATTAAAGATAATTGATGAAGAGCAACTGATCCGGATCAGCAAAATGGGCTAACCAACACAAATGACACAAAATCAGATTGAACAGACATCAGCAAAAGCAATTGAATTCGCTTTAGGCGGACAATTAAAGGAGGCAATCGACACAACCCGCTTACTTGCCGATGAGCTGCAATGGGAGATCGGA
>JAQUYE010000094.1 GCA_028691965.1 Paludibacter sp.
CGTCTCGACCAGCAGGCTACCCGTGATGCGCTTACTTCCTTCCAGGAATTCCTGGATTTGCATCCCGATAATGAACGGGTACCCGAAGTTAACAAGCTAATGGAGGAGCTGACCGATAAACTTGCCTACAAGGAATTGCTGAATGCACGCTTGTACTATAACCTCGGAAATTACCTGGGCAATAATTATCTTTCAGCGGTTGTAACTGCTCAAAATGCGCTAAAGGAGTTTCCTACCAACAAATACCGCGATGAATTGTTGTTTATAGTACTCCAGTCGAAATACGAACAAGCCGTACAGAGTGTACAGGATAAACGTATGGAGCGCTTCAGAGACACAGTTGATGAGTATTATAATTATATAAACGATCATCCGGAAGGAAAATTCCGCAAACAGGCAGATAAGATATTTGCCGACTCTCAAAAAGTTGTAAAAGAATAAATATAAATAAGGACATGGATTACAAAAAAGTTAATGCACCGACGAATACAATTTCGCGCGATATGAACTCGCTCAGCGAAGATGTAGGTAATGTATACGAAACGGTAAAAATCATTGCAAAGCGTGCGAACCAGATCAGTGTAGAGCTAAAGGCTGAAATTGAAAAGAAACTTCAGGACTTTACCAATGTATCTGAAAATATTGAAGAGGTATTCGAAAACCGGGAGCAAATTGAAATTTCCCGTTTTTATGAAAAGCTTCCGAAGGCTACACTAATGGCTACACAGGAATTTATTGAAGACAAGGTCTATTACCGCAATCCGCTGAAAGAAAAAATCAAGTAAGCAGAAAAACATTCTTGTAGAGAGTCACAAAGTTTATTTCAATTGAGATGTTCTTTGTGACTTTTTATTTGCAGGGGGGTATTTCAAAATAGTTTTTGTATTTTTGTGGGTCTGGGGTTAAAGTCAATCTTCAGACTTAAGGTATCATATATTCTTTCTTAAAACGATAGCTATGTTAACAGGAAAAAAAATAGTGTTGGGTGTTACCGGAGGAATTGCAGCGTATAAAGCAGCATTTCTTGTACGGTTATTGGTTCAGAAAGGGGCCGAAGTAAGGGTGGTAATGACTCCAATGGCAAAAGAGTTTATTTCACCGCTCACCTTATCTACCTTGTCACGTAACCCGGTGCTGATTGATTTCTACGATAAATCGACCGGCAACTGGAATAGTCATGTTGATTTGGGAACCTGGGCTGATGCAATGCTTATTGCACCCGCTACTGCCAACTCGATGGCAAAAATGGTGACTGGACAAGCTGACAATTTATTAATTACTACCTATCTGTCGGCTCGCTGTCCGGTATTCGTGGCACCTGCAATGGACCTTGATATGTTTGCACATCCGAGTACACGTGAAAGTCTTGCTAAATTAAAAGACTATGGATGTATAATCATCGAACCTGCTGTTGGCGAGCTGGCCAGCGGATTGGAAGGTAAAGGTCGTATGGAAGATCCCGAAAGCATAGCCTGCATTCTGTTCGATTATTTTGAACCGAAAGATATGGTAGGGAAGAAAATCCTGATTACAGCCGGTCCTACCTACGAAAAGATTGATCCGGTGCGGTTTATTGGTAATTACTCATCCGGCAAGATGGGCTTTGCCCTTGCTGAAACCTGTGCACGTCGTGGAGCTGAAGTGGTGCTGATTGCCGGACCCGTAAGTTTGAGTTTACAGAACAAAGCGATTGAACGGATCAATGTCGAAACAGCCGATGAGATGGCCAAGGCAGTCCTTAGTCGCTGGGATGATATGGATGGTGGAATACTGGCAGCTGCTGTAGCTGACTTTACACCTGCAGTACGTCGCGATTACAAAATTAAACGGGAAGGTGATGTCCTGAATGTAAGCTTTAACCCGACCATCGATATCGCTGCCGAAGTGGGACGTATTAAACGACACGAACAATTTCTGGTGGGCTTTGCGCTGGAGAATGAAAATGAAGAACAGAACGCACTTGCTAAAATGGATCGCAAGAACTTTGATTTCATTGTGTTGAACTCCCTGCAGGATCCTGATTCCGGTTTTGGATTCGATACCAATAAGGTAACGATACTTCACCGTTCCGGACTTAAAAGACAATACGAACTGAAGAGTAAGCTGGATGTTGCTGATGATATAGTTCGTGAAATGAATACGCTAATTTTTTAATTGAGCTAAGGTATGAACATGAATTGGTCGAAGAAAATAGTGATGCTTGCGATGGGAATGTTTCTGTCGCTGCTCGTGGCAACCGGTCAGGAGCTTAATTGCACTTTTACTATCAATTCCGACCAGGTTCAGGGCTCCAACAAATCGGTATTTACCACTTTGCAAAACTCGATCAGTGAGTTTATAAACAATCGAAAATGGACTGAGTTATCGTTTGAACAGGAAGAAAAGATTGAGTGCACCATCAGCATGATCGTAAAAAAGGTAGAGAACGACTTGTTTACGGCCGAGTTGCAGGTTCAATCCCGTCGACCGGTCTACAATGCAAGTTATACTACTACCTTACTCAATTTCCGTGACAACGACATCGTGTTTCCCTATAAGGAATTCGATGTGCTGGAATTCAACGAGAACATGGTAACCTCAAATCTGACCGCCATTCTTACCTATTATGTATACCTCATACTGGGCTACGACATGGATACCTATTCCCGCCTCGGAGGGTCACCTTATTTCAGGGCAGCCGAACAATTGGTAGCATCGGCACAGACCCTTGATATGCCGGGTTGGAGGGCATTTGAAAGTACGCGTAACCGTTATGCGCTTATCAATAATCTCAACGACGAGGCTTTTCAGAAGTTTCGTTCCTATCAATACGAATACCACCGCCTCGGCCTGGATGAGATGACACGCAATGTAGTGAATGCAAGGGCAAAGATTAGCGATGGCCTGCCGTTACTACGAGAAGCTAACCGTGCCCGTCCTTCAGCAGTAATCATTACCACCTTCCTTGATGCCAAGACTGATGAGATTATCAATATATTTAAAAAGGCAACCGAAGAAGAAAAGAAATCGGTGATAGAAGTATTAACCGACGTAAATCCGACACAATCGGAGCGTTACGAAACCATCATGAAATAAAAGGTATGCTCAAGTCTCTTTTTATCTCTAATTACGCCCTGATCAGTTCACTGGACATCCGGTTCGATCGGGGCTTTACTGTAATGACCGGCGAGACCGGTGCGGGCAAGTCTATTATCCTCGGAGCATTATCACTTATCCTCGGTCAACGGGCCGACAATAAATCCATTCGGTCGGAAGCTGAGAAATGCATCGTAGAGGCTGAGTTCACCATCAGCGGATATAAGCACCTGAATCCTTTCTTCGAAACTTACGAGTTGGATAATGACGGTGTTAGTTGTACCATTCGCAGGGAAATAAATGTGAATGGCAAATCCAGGGCCTTTATTAACGATACTCCGGTGGCGCTGGCTCAGTTAAAGGAATTAAGTGGCCGACTGCTTGATATTCATTCACAGCACGAGAACCTGTTGCTCTCCAACGCTTCCTACCAGCTCGAAGTGGTGGATACGGTTGTGCGAAACAGCGATGTGTTGCTAACCTACCAGGAGCGGTTTCAAGAGTGGAGGAAAGCTCAGCAAGGTTACTTGCACCTGAAGGAGGAAGCCGCCAAAGCTACTGAGGAGTATGACTTTCTGAAGTTTCAATACCAACAGCTGGAAGATGCACGACTTACCAACGGGGAACAGGAAGAATTGGAAGCGGAGGAAAACACCCTGGAGCATGCCGGAGAAATACGGTCTACGTTACACCAACTAGTCGAATTACTGGAAGGAGAGGGGGCCGTGCTGCCTTCACTAAAGGAAGCACAGCAGTTGTTGGGTAAGTCGGCCGGCTACCTGCCGCAAGGACAGCAACAGTCGGAACGATTGCAAAGCGCTTATATCGAGTTAAAAGAATTAAAGACTGAATTAGATACACTTCAAAGCAGGTACGATCCAGATCCTCAACGACTGGAACAAGTCCAGAACCGGCTAAGTGAACTGTACACCCTTCAGCATAAGTTTAAGTTGACAACTGTGGAGGAGTTACTGCAACGAAGAGATGAATACGCTTCGCAGTTGGAAGAGATTGAATCCTTTGACGAGCGAATTGCTGATGCAGAGAAAGAGCTCACAGCCAGTTTTGAACGCATGAAGGAACAGGCTGAACAGTTGAGTGAAAGTCGCAGGGCAGGCATTGAACCAATAGAGCAAACCATGATCGAGCAATTGAAGCAATTAGGGATGCCTAACATCCGTTTTCAGGCCGAGCTAAGTGCTACTTCCGAATATACGCTCCACGGACACGACAAAGTTCGATTTCTCTTTTCTGCAAATAAAAACCGCGATCTTCAACCTGTCGAACAAATAGCATCCGGTGGAGAGATTTCGCGCTTAATGTTATCCATAAAAGCAATGATAGCTGAGAAATCGGATTTACCCACTGTCATTTTTGATGAGATCGACACCGGTATTTCAGGAGAGATAGCACATCGCATGGGTAGTATCATGCAACAGATGAGTCGCTCGATGCAGGTAGTAGTAATTACCCATCTCCCACAAATAGCAGCCAAAGGCGGAGCTCACTTCAAGGTATATAAGGATGATGAGGGAGCCAGAACAGAAACCTATATCCGCGAGTTGAATGAAGAAGAACGGCTGAATGAAATCGCTTCGATGATCAGTGGAACTGCTACCAGTGAAGCTGCATTGCAAAATGCACGGGAGTTGTTGCGTAATTAACCATCCGCTTCAAAAGAGAAAGGCTGTCGGGATACCCCGACAGCCTTTCTCTTTTGAAGCGGATACCTGATTTTTTAGTTGAAGATGTATTTTACACCCACCTGTAATTGCCAGGTACTGTTATAACTGTAATAGGTCGAATAAGTCTGAGTTGGGTAAACCATAGCTCCTTCGCTGTCTTTAATTTTTACAAAAGCAAATGAAGGTACATTGTTGGCATCTTTACCTTTGTACTCCAGAATCTGGCCTCTGTTGGCAGAATCCATGTTTTTGGAGATTCCCCATTCGCTGTTCAGCAGGTTACCAAAGTTCAGGAAGTCGAAGCTAAACTGCAGCGTATTCATGGTATTGCCGGCTTTCACGCGGAACTCCTGAGCAACACGTAAGTCAAAGTTATGTAACCAGGGTGCACGGGCACTATAGGCTTCTGCATAGTTACCTTTGTTTGCACTCAGGTACTTGTCCTGTTCCATGAATTTAAAGAATGCATCTTCGTCGGCTGTACTAACAAAGTTAATATCCCCTTTGTTTGCAGGGATATAAATAAGGTCAGTTTTGTAACCATCACCGTTCATATCATTGGTATAGCTAAAGCTATATCCGTAGGAAGAAGCTCCTGAATAGAACAGGTTAATGGTAGTTGCCATGCGATCGTTTGCGTAAGGCAGACGATACGATACAGATGCAATAGCCTTGTGAGGTACCACATACTGTGAACGTTGAAGTTCGGCAAGGTGAGGACCGTTAACTCCAAGCAGACCACCATAGGCAGAACCGGCATTGCTACCCGGCATACCGGTGATTTCCTTCGATTCAGTGATAGTATAAGCAGCCATAATATTCAGGTTCTTAACCGGCTGAGCAGTAACGGTGATATTTCCGATAGCACCCCATCCTTCGTCGTTGTTCGACAAGATAAAGGCATTACGGTTGTTGTACTTAAATGTACCTGGATAGATATAACGATCGTCAGCTCCGCTGAAACGTTGCCATGTGTTATCCGGGCTCATTAAGTCGTAGTTTTTCAACATTACACCATTCAGTGTTTTTGTGTAAATACCTTCGAGCGTTACAGTCATCGGGAACGAAGTAGGCAGCTGATAATCCACTGCGAACGATGTTTTCCATACCTGTGGCATTTTGAAGTCAGGGTCCACACCGGCGATTTCCGAAGGAAGTGCACCGTCTTCAGGAGAAATCGTGTTTTTCAAACCCAAACGGCTGATCATTTCATTCACATCGGTAATCATCTTACCAGAAAGATTAGCAAGTGCAGGATTAGAAGACTTAATACTTCCATCAGTATTATAGGTAGTAGTAGCACGGTAGCTACCCTGTACCATTCCCGAGTTGGTAGGCATATTGGTGAAGAATACTAATGGCAAACGACCGGTAAAAATACCTGATCCACCACGTACTTTCAGTGTTTGGTCGTTGAATACGTCCCATGTAAAGCCAAGACGCGGCGACAACAATAGTTTTGAAGAAGGCCATGCACCGGTATCCACTTTACGATCACCGAAGTTCAGGTTGTAGATAGCGTTATTACGAATCAGGTTATCAGCAAACATTAACATGTCGGCACGAATACCATAGGTAAGTTTGAAGTTTTCAAGTGCATTCCATTCGTTCTGCACGTAACCACCCAACTGATTAAATTTAACCTCGGCTGCCGGGCTTAATTCACCGTCGTATCCGTAAGTTAATGCAAAGTCGAGAGGAGCTGCTTCGTTCAGGAAGTCATCGATACTAGCATAACGATAGTATCCTGTCCCATTACGCATATACGCATTGTTGGCCATCTGGTTTTCGAAAGTCAGACCGGCAGTAATTTTGTGCTTGTCGAGATAATAAGTAAAGTTATCAGTAACTGTCAATACATTATTATGTACCCCATTGTTCCAGGTAAACAATTCGTAACCTGCAGAGATATACGGTTCAATAATCGGATTGTTGGTTGCTGCATCGCGACCGGCAAGGATATCAATGAACGGGAATTTTTCCGAATTAGAACCACGAACATCATCAATTTTAGTATAAGTTACTAAAATCTGATTCGACATCTGATCAGTTAACCGGGAGTTCAATTCGGCCGATAATGAATTCACAATATTGTCCATCGAATACAAAGAATTCGAGAATGCCATACCATACTGTGAAATACGGTTCATAGAATTATTACGTGAACCGGCATCCGTTGAGTTGCCATTCGTTCCGTTCCATGCCTGATTTTTAGTATAGTTGTAACGGATATTAACCTTGTTTCTGTCGTTTACGTTCCAGTCGATACGTGCCAGTAATTTAACATTACTTTTGTCACCGGGATAGTCAGTATAAGAACCCGGATCATATCCATATCTGTCGATCAGGTGTTTGCGAACACGTTCCATATCGGCAACACTGGCTCTCGAAGTTGTTTTAGTATCGCTGATACCGTTTTCAGAAGGACGCCAGGTTACCACCTGACCCGGTTGTTTTTCCATTTCAGCATTCACAAAGAAGAACAGCTTGTTCTTAATGATAGGACCACCAACTGTAGCACCATAAATGTTACGTGAGGATTCAGGGCGTGTGCCAAAATCAGTAGTGCCAATTTTGTTACCTCTTAAATCCTGATTGGTAAAGTAGGTATAAGCAGTACCTTTCAGTTTGTTGGTCCCTGATTTGGTAATTGCATTGATACCACCACCAATGAAGTTCGACTGGCGAACATCAAACGGAGTTACTACCACCTGAATTTCCTCGATAGCATCGAGCGAAATAGGATTGCCACCACCGGGAAGGCCGGATGAAAGTCCGAAGTTGTTGTTGAAGTTAGCACCATCTACGGTAAAATTAGTAGAACGGCCATCGCTACCGGCAAAACTCATTCCCGAAGCATAAGGTGATAAACGTGCAATGTCGGAAATGCTACGGTTGATAGTAGGCATCGAAGAAATTACTTCCGAAGCAATGTTGGTTGTTGCACCTGTCTTTTCAGACGTGAATTTTGTACGTACTGCAGATACTACCAACTCATTGAGTTCTTCAGCAGTTTCTCTCATTTCTACATTAACAGGGTAAACTTCCCCTAACTGCAGTTGAATTCCGTTCAGACGAACTTCGTTCAGTCCTACATAGCTGATTACCACGTTGTAAGGGCCCCCTACGCGCATACCCATGAAGTTAAAACGTCCATCGGTGTTGGTTACAGTACCGTAGGTTGTACCCGAAGGCTCGTGCTTCACTACCACCGAAGCGCCGATAACAGCCTCACCACCTGATACAACCCGTCCGCTCATGCTGGATGTTGTCACCTGTGCGCTCAGCGTAGTGGTCATTACAACCAGTAACGCAAGCATCATTCTCTTTAAGTGTCTCATTTTTTTAATCATAAGTTTTGATAAAATTAACCTTTAAAAATTTATATAGATTAACAAATATTGATTAGGCTGCAAATATAGAGTATTAAATCCTATTTTCTGTTTCAATTCGATTAAACTTATCAACAGTATCTTATTTTTATGAACAAATTATACTGTTTGCTTTCGGCTCATTGTCAGTTCAGCGATACTGGTAGTTTTATCGGTAATCCTGAAGCGATTGTCAATCCGCAATCCGACCACCCAAACTACCTTACCCGAAGCATCAGTAACTACTCTGACAGCTTCTTTGCTGAAGCGGTCGGTCTTCAGGTCGATCAGGAAATCGCTTAGTTTTTTCTTATGGTTCATCCCAAGGGGGTAGAACTGGTCTCCCGTTTGCCAGCGGCGTACTGAAAGTGGAAACTGAAGCACAGCAGCATCCACATGAATACAATAAGGGTCGGTCGGGATCCGGGTGGTCGCCGTGCGTTGAAAAAGCCGTAACTGTAAGGTTTCAGTATTCCCCGGGTTTTCTTCCCGCAGCCTGCGTATGAACAGTTGATCCCTGTCTTTCAATACCATATAGGTATCTGAATAGAATAGTTTGCCACTGGTTGCATCCAGGGCATTATATATATCGTCCACCTGACTGCTGTTGAATCCGTATTCCTTCAAAAGTTCGTACAGAACGAACCGACTCTTACCCGTTTGTTTAAAAGCAGAAAGAGATAGTATGGTGGCTGTGCCTGTATCGTTCATCAACTTCTGTTTCAGATGCCCGATTTGATCCTGCAAAAATTCGTAGGCTTCGTTCAGGTGCTGAAGTGTGGTCTGCATTGTAGCGCCAAACGAGGGGTTGATGGTTTCGATAAGCGGCCGTAGCTGATTCCGGATTTTATTCCTCGTATAGTTGTTTTCTGCATTTGTCGAATCCTCAACAAAGCTGAGCTTGTGCTGATCCAGGTATTCCAGGATTTCGCGGCGGGTAAGGCACAGCAGGGGACGAATCACCGATCCGTTAATCGCCTGAATTCCGGTTATTCCTTTCAGTCCGGTGCCGCGTATAAGGTTCAGCAATACAGTTTCAATAGTATCATCGGCATGGTGACCAACTGCTATTGCTACTGCGCTGTACTTCTCGCGAAGTTGTTCAAACCATTCATACCGTAACTCACGGGCAGCCATTTCGATGGATATCTTGTGAGTAGCAGCATATTCTTCTGTTGTAAACTGAATTACTTCCAGGGGTAGCTGAAGGGTTGTCGTGAGTTGTCGAACAAACTGCTCATCGCGATCCGACTCAGCAGCCCGTAACTGAAAGTTGCAATGCGCCGGGATGCAGGTGTAGCCCAGGCGGTGAAGGATGGTTACCAGGGCAACCGAATCAGCCCCTCCGCTTAGTCCGACGATGACGGGAGATTTCCGGTCGGGAATCATCTGTTGCTCTTCCAGGTAGTGTTGTACTTTTTCTTCCATGCTATTCGCTTAAAGTCGGATGATAGTAGTATGTGTAAGATGCTCCTCCGGTGTTTCGTGTGTAGCCCATATAATCAGTGGATAACGGGTCAACCGCTCTGTTTCCAGAAACTGAGTAATATCCATTTTCAATTCCGCATCCAGACCTGTTAAAGGTTCATCGAGTAAGATCAGATCGGAAGGCAGTAACAGCGCACGTGCCAGAGCAACCCGTTGTTGCTCTCCTCCGCTTAACTCACCGGGATAGCGTTGCCGGTACTTTTCAAGGTGCATTTGCTCTAACAGCAAGTCTAAGCGATCCGATTGCACCTTAGTCAGGACCGGAAAATGTGGAGCTACAAATGCTATGTTTTGTTCCACTGTTAATTGCGGAATTAAGCGTTTATCCTGAAACGAACAGGAGCACGACAGTATATTGGTTGTCTCCATCTTACCCTTATCGGGCTCCAGCAGTCCCGCCATCAGGTGGAGCAGGGTAGTCTTACCTCTTCCTGATTCTGATTTAAGCAAGTTAACGGTTTTGTTGTTAAAATTAATGGTAAGTTTGTTAAAAATGACTTGCTTTTCTCTGCTGAACGATAGTTCATAGCAACTAACCGATCGGTCGATACGCTCAGTAGTTTCATGTTCAGCCTGATGATCATGAGCACTACTATGCAGTCGGGAACTGTACGACATGCCGGCAGCCCTGCGAAGTGCACCTTCAGCCAAAAAGCCTCCGAGAATGGCGAT
>JAQUYE010000014.1 GCA_028691965.1 Paludibacter sp.
AGGGCCAGGTTGTGGTTGGTGCGGTTATACAGACTGTTACGCTGGAAGTCGAGCATTTCTTCGAGCACCCCTTCGCGGAAATCCTGTGCCGGTTCGATGCGCACATCGCGCACGTAATACTGTTCGAAGGCCAGTCGGGGTGTTTCGGGTTTAACTATCACGCGCAGGTTCACCTGATGATCGCCCACGGTACTGTCGGCCTGCACCAAGAGCTGATCGGGACTGAAATAATAGAATCCCTGCTCCTTGAGGACTGCGTCGATACGCTCCCGCTCGGCAATGATGAGGTCGAGGCTGTAGGGGCGACCGCTTTTCAGCAGACTGGCATCCTGTGTGGCGCGGATGGCATGGGCAAGTTCGGTACTATCGTCGGGAAACGCAAGTTCAGCAATGCGGTATACCCTGCCGGGATGCACGGTGTAGTTCACCTTCACTTTCTTAAATTGCTGCACCGTGTCGTAGTCGACCGCCGCACGGAAATAGCCTTTATTATCCAGTTCGTTTTGTATCAGGCGACTGGTAAAGGCAGGATCGACGCGCGAATAGAGTACCGGCGCCTCGCCCAGCTTATTCTGCAACCAGTTTTTTACTCCTTTGGTAGTTGCCTCACCGCCGGTCCACTGATATACCATTAATTTATACGGAATACCTGCCAGCTTACTATTGGGCAGGGGTCGGATAAGTCCTTTGGCAAAGGCAGCAAGCTCTTTCCTTTCGCCCTTACTTAGCTCATCGGCTTCGACCTGCACTCCGGCACCGGTATACAGCCGGTCGTTTTCGGGAAGATGCTTCACCGGACTACAGGCCATCAGCAGGGCAACCGCACACACTATGTAGATCCTGATTTTCATTTCTTAGCGCTTAAATCTTTCCACGTATCGTAATCCATCGTAATAATAAAGGTAAGACCCGTCTCCACTATCTCGCCCAGCAAGGCCACCTGGTATTCGTTTTTCCGATAGGCACGCAACTTATACCTTCCATCGCGGGTGATGAGGTAGTCGGCACTGAAGTTCCCCGCTATATTCGACGATGATTGATTTTCGGAAGGCGTACCTTCGAGTCCGAAGCTACTGCCGACAGTAATCTTCAGTCGGTTATCGAAGAGTTGCTTGGAGAGTGCCACGTTGAGGTTCGTGCGACTCTCGCGCACGCCTGTGGAGTAGTCGTCGGTTGCATTCACATCGAAATCCACTTCCACTCCTTTTATAAGGTTGCCTGCCAGCTGATTGAGCTGTTGTGAAATAATACGGCCGGCACTCTCACGTATCATCAGACCCGTACTGCCACCACTCGAAGAGCTCATCGGATTTTCGGCCATAAACTGATTGAACATCAGCAGCGAGAACACCTGTTTGTACAATTCGGCAGGATCGCTGCGCAGTTGCACGAGTTGCGCCTTGGTGGTGGAGAGCACATCGGCACTCACCTGTTGGGCATCGTCGACCAGCACGATGTCGAACACAATTTCGGGCTTCATCAGCTCGCCGGTCACCTTCAGCTCTGTCTCGAACGGCAGCCGTTGCAGGTAGCGGTTGCGCATTTCGGGACTGGCACCGGCCAGGCGACTCTCCACCAGCGAGAGGGGGGCGGTTTTGGTTTCGTGGTAGGCGGTTATATTGAGAAGTGCCGACAGCGGTTCGCCGGTCCACTGGATATAGCTACCCTTGCGGATGGCAAACTTACGCTGAATGAGACTGACATTCATTTCGTAAATTCCTTCGTTAAACTCGTAACGTCCGGTAAGTGAAATCTTTCCCGAAGGGTCGATGCCGCCGCTTAGCAGCGCTTCACCTTTCATCTTCACAAAATCGCCGGTCGCTTTATCAATTATCATGGTAAGTTCGGCACCTTTGTCCACTTCGATATCGACACTCACATCCATACCATTAATATTACTCTGCCGGAGTGAATCGGCAAGTACTACTTCGTTGGCGGTGGAGGGCTGACCGGGAGTTACGAATTCGACGATGCCGGTGCGGTCGGTAAGGGTGGGATCCGACTGCGGTACCATCAGGGTAAGGCGACTCTTATCGTTGATGGTTAACTTACCGGTAACCACGGGCAGGTCGATAGTTCCTTTTATCTTCAGATCGACCCCCATCAACAAATCACCGTAGAAGAGTTCGTTGCTCCCCGACGCGGAGCTTAGGGCGCGGAAGTTATCCGTCATCACCGATAAGTCGAAGCTGAAATCAGCAAAGTTGACAAAGCCAACCTGTCCGTCGACCGTCAGCTTCTCCCCTTTTTCGTCGAGGATATCAAACTGATCGA
This sequence comes from Paludibacter sp., assembly GCA_028691965.1. Taxonomy (GTDB): domain Bacteria; phylum Bacteroidota; class Bacteroidia; order Bacteroidales; family Paludibacteraceae; genus Paludibacter. The sequence goes on from JAQUYE010000014.1 coordinate 2,275, forward strand.
ACAGCAGTGCATTTTTGGTAAGCAGCAGCTCGTCGGTCGGCATCCGGAAGGTTTCGTCGAGCATCAGGATCTTCATAGCGATGTCGTTAAACTTCAATGCACCGGTAATCCCCATCTCGCCCATCACATCTTCGATTTGCACGGTACCCGAGAAGTACCCTTCGGTATCGGTGATGTATTCGGTAGCAAAGGCTTCGAAGCTCCGCAGGGCCAGTCGGTCGATGGTAAGATCAACGTTCATCGGAGGCAGTTCGCCGCCGGCTTTCAGGGCAGCGATATTAATATTCCCTGAAACCCGGTTATCTTCGTTATTAATGGTATCACGCAGGAGCAGACTAAAATCAGCAACATCGTTGAGAAGCTTTCCGGTGAGTTCGAGGGGAGGAGCTTCCAGTTCGCCCTGCTTCACTTCGTTCAGGGCTAGTTCGTAGTGCAGGGCTCCGCCCATGGTATTCAGGCGCAGCACAGGTTCGCGGATGAGTAGTTGTCCGTATTGCACCGACGGCACCGCTGCCTGAAGCGCTACCTGCCTGCCTTTGGAGGTATAGGAAAGCTGCACATCCAGCGGTTCGAAGCTCAGGGAGTCGGGCAGGAAGGGTTGTAGAACAGGATGATTCTCCAGCTGCATGGACAGGTCGAACTGCTGATTGCCTTCAGCAACATAGCTGGCATTGTTTACATTAAAATGCTTCACCAGGAGGTTACTCACCACATTCCCCAGTTGAGTAAGCTTGTACTTTCCTTCTAAGAGCATATGAGCAAAGGGAAGCGTCAGCTCCAGACTGTTCGACTGCCCACCGGCTTTTGCTACAAGTGCCAGCTCGTCGAGTTCGACGTTCAGCGAATCGCTGTAGAAGTATACATCTCGGATACGCACATCTCCCGCCGTGGCATCGGGATCGAGGGAAGTCATATTAGCATCGGCCTTCAGGCCTGCCGTTTCGCTATCGAGCAGCAGGGCAAGTTGAAAGCTATTGATGGTACCGTTAAAGTCGATATCGGCATTTAGCTGCGGAGGAAGCTGCATTCCTCCTCCAAGTGCGAGGTCGGGCATCAGCAACAGTATATCACGCCGTCCCACAAAGCTCTTACTCAGATGGGTACTGATATTCACTTTTTCGGGGTTGGAACCCAGTTGCGCCAGCGAGTCGAACTGCAACACGGTAGTATTCTGCAATTTCGTATGGGGTGTACGCAACAGCAAGTCCCTCACGGTGAGTCCGCCGGGTATCATCTCAAGTGCAAAACTAAGGTTGGTAAGTTGCAGTCCCGACTGCTCGTAGAAGCTCAGCGAGTTAAGCACCGCAGCAATCGAATCGGGGGTGTAGCGTATGCCGCTAAGTTGGGTGTTGAGGCGACTCACCCGAATATGACCCGGGTTAAAGCCGGAAGTAACGGGCACGGCATCGGGCATAAGCAGGTTGACGCGACCATCCTTCAGGTCGATACGCTCGACTGCATAGCGTTGCTGTTCCATATTCAGCTCACCCATCTTCAGGAACAGTGATTTCCAGTGCACTTCGGCCCTCATCAGCGAGTCGTCGGTAAAATGAAGCGACACATTACGGAACGAAAGCGTGTTGAGGTCGATCCCCAACGACATTCCGCTGCTATCCTCCTGTTCGGGTTCCGGTTCGGGCGAAGTAAAGGCATCAGCAATAAACTGGTAGTTATAGGTATCGGGAGAGGTGGAATACACATTGGCATACAAGCCGTTCAGTCCGACATGCTGCACCACCAGCTCCTTATCAAGCAGGCGCCGCATATCCAGGTCGACTACCAGTTCGTTCAGTGCCAGCAAGGTGTCATTTTGTAAATCTTCGACCACTATCCCTTTAAGGATGATTTTATCGGGGAAACGTATGGAGATACGATCGAGCTCCACGCGGGTATTCAGTTTATCCGAAAGAAAGTCGAGCGCATAATCCTTCACCCTGTTTTGGAAGCCCTCCTGTTGAATAGCGAAGAAGAGAATGCCAAACAACAGAAGCACCAGCGCAATCAGGGAGCCCACCGAAATAAAGAAGATGGTTAAGGCTTTTTTCATGTTGTAAATATACAAAATTTTATAATTCGTGCAAGCGACGGATTTTTGCAATCGATTGCCGTCTTTTTGTACCCCCGGGGAGGTGAAAGCACGCTATCTTTGCAGTACAAAACAAATAAGGTATAATATAAAGGTATGAAAACAATAACAGAATTACTGAACTGGCGTTACGCTACTAAAAAATTTGATGCTTCAAAGAAATTAACCGACACGGAAGTAAACCTGCTGAAAGAAGCGGTGAACCTGACGGCTTCGTCGTACGGACTTCAGCCTTACCGTGTACTTGATGTACGCACCCCTGAGCTTCGCGAGCAACTGAAAGCCGCAGCTTTCGGTCAGCCGCAACTCACCGATGCTTCGCATGTATTTGTATTCACGGCATTCAACGATCTTACCGACGAACATGTCGACGAGTACATCGCCTTATCGGCCAGGACTAAGAACATCCCTCTGGAAGCTATCAGCGGATACGGAGATTTCATCAAGAGTGTATTTAAACCCCGCACACAGGAAGACAAGCACAACTGGGCTGCCCGTCAGGCATACATTGCAGTGGGTAACCTGATCGATGCTGCCGCCTCGATAGGAATCGATTCCTGTCCGATGGAAGGCTTTGATGCGCCTGCTTTCGACAAGATACTGGGACTTACCGATACCGACGCTAAATCGGTGGTAGTAGTAACACTGGGTCACCGCTCGGCAGAAGATGAAACGCAGTCGGCACCCAAGGTTCGCAAAGCTCTGGATCAGGTATTTGTAACCCTTTAATCACTACCCGGCACGGTTGCCAATGTGATTTAAATTGACTAAATTTGCACTGCGTTTTTAACGTGGTGCATTTTTATAGATACAACACATGCAGAAAGAGTTGAAGAATAGATTCAGGTACTTGCTTGTTGCCGTATTAGCCCTGGTGCTGATGCTGTCGCAGCTTCCTTTTGCTGCCCTGCAGCAGGAAGTCAGGCCTGAAACTTCAGCTCAGGAACAAAGTGCCGGTCCTCATGAGTTGCTGACCAGCTTCGAGCAGCTCTTACCCCCGTTTATTAATAACGAAGGCCCGGGCGTTCGTCAGGTTGAGCCGTCACCCGGCTCTGCATCGCGCGTCCCTTCCAATACGCATTTTTTCAGGTCCTTACATACCTGTCAGCTTACCCACCAACTGCTGTCCACTACTCGTGTAAGCTTCCTCCGCCAGCTCTCCGAGCGCGAGAATGAAGGATTCTACCTCTACGAGCTTTGTAAATTATTGATTTGATACCCTGACGTTTTTTTATCGAAAAAGTCAATTGTAGACGGTCTGCCTATCGTGCAGGCTGCCTTACGCAGTATATCAAAACATAAATTTACAACAACAATGGAAACAAAATTTGCAACAATCGAACAAAGGTTCGACACCACCAATCATAGTATAATTACAAGTAAAAAGAAATCGCCGCTTATCGGAATCCTTGCCCTGGCAGCGGGTGTAGCATCAGCCGTGCTCGTCCCACTGGTAAATACGGAGGGAGGTGCCGGAGGCGCACTGCTTATCGTGCTGGCCATCGGTTTTATAATCTGGGGAATACTGGCCACCTTTATCCGTCGCAGGTTCTACCTGCATGTACCTTCCAACTCAAAAATCCTGTTTAAGGATGTATTCTTTGAGGCTGAACACTACCTGAAGATCAACAAGATCGTTGAAAACGGTTCGTACCTTGATCTGGCTAAGATTCCGCAAACCATCGACAAGGGAGTGAAACTGCGGGTGGCCTATACCGCCGGCAAAACGATCTGTTATGTTCAGTTGCTCAAGTATGTGCCTTATGAATACGAAGTGCAATCGGAGGCTATTGAACTGACTGCCGATCAAACTGCGGCTATTTTCAACGCGTTAAAACTATAACGGTACGGGGATTGTTTTTAAAAAGACAATCCCCGTTTCTTTTAAACACTATTTTTTGTATGTGGTTAGACATAACGTTATTGCTTTCAGGATTTGTAGTACTGGTGTTGGGTGCCGACTGGCTGGTTAATGGTGCTTCGGCCTTAGCAAAGAAGTACAAGGTTTCCGATCTTGCCATCGGACTTACCATTGTTGCATTCGGGACATCTGCTCCCGAGTTGGTGGTGAATGTGTTTGCGGCTGCGCAGGGACATCACGATATTGTGTTGGGAAATATAATCGGTTCGAATAATTTCAACCTGCTGGTGATTCTGGGTATTGCCGGACTGATCACTCCACTGGTGGTGCAGTCGAGTACCGTGTGGAAAGAAATCCCGTTCTCCCTGCTGGCTGTTGCTATGCTCTATATTTTTGCCAACGATCTTTTCACCGATGGACCGGGCGTTATCAGTCGTATCGACGGGATAGTGCTGCTGGTTTTCTTTGCTCTTTTCCTCTGGTATGTGGCAAAGCAGTTGAAGTCGGACCCCCACGAGAGTGAAGTGCCTCACAAAAAGTACAGCGCGCTGAAGATGACGCTGCTGATCGTGGGCGGACTCGCGGGACTGGTTATTGGTGGCAGGCTGGTGGTTACCAGTGCCGTTGAGATGGCCAGGGTGTTCGGGATGAGCGAGAAACTGATCGGTCTTACCATAGTAGCTGCAGGGACTTCGCTACCCGAGTTGGCCACCTCGGTGGTTGCTGCTCTTAAAAAGAACAACGACATAGCCGTGGGGAATATCATCGGCTCCAATATCTTTAACATCTTCCTGATTCTGGGTCTTAGCTCTGTCATCCAGCCTGTCAGCTTCAGCACGGTGTTTAATACCGATATCTTACTGCTTACCTTTGGTACATTGCTGCTCTTTATCGCCATGTTTACAGGTAAGAGTCACCGGCTCGACCGCTGGGAAGCGGCCATTCTGCTGATGATGTATATTGGCTACACCGTTTACCTGGTGGGCAAGGGCTGATTACCCGACGGACCGATGAGTCGATTAACCAATTACCCAATTACCCGATTACCCGACGGACCGATTACTCAATAGGCCTGTCGTTCTGGAAATCGTAGAACGTGCGGCGCATAAGGTCGGCCAGCTTTAACTGGTAATTAATGTAGGCCCGCAGGTGTGAGTTGTAGGCGTTGTTCAGACGATTACGCTCCAGGGCAAGGGCCTGACTGTCGATATCCCCGTCGGAGAAACGCTGACGGGTGATTTCGAAGCTCTTTTCGGCAACGGTGAGGTTTTTCTCAAGGAGCTGAAGGCGGTTCAGACTACTGTTTAAATCGTCGACGAGGTTGAGAACTTCGCGTTCAATGCTGCGCTGCACTTCTTCTTTCCGGAGGATATTCTGCTTCAGACGGGCTTCGGCTGCCCGTACCAATGCTTTGTTTTCGCCCCAGTCGAGCAGTGGTATGGTGATATTTAATCCGATTCCGTAGTTTTGCGGACGAACCAGGAAATCACTGTAGGCATTGTTGATGGCAGTTCGTATCTGCGTATTAATATCCTGTCGGCTTACCCCTGCTTTTTCGTAGTAGGCATTCAGGTTGGCACGAATCATTCCTTCGGCTTTTTGTTGCTTAACATTCATTTGAGTTAACTCGACCTGAATTTCCTGCTCCCGGATTTCGAGGCGGTTTTGCAAGGCAAGCTGCACGGCCTTACGCGGATCAACAATTACTACTTCGTAGGTAAACTGTGTATTCAGCGCCACGCTGTCGTCGAGGTTTATCCCAATCAACTCCTTAAAATAATTCTCGGCCGATTTCTGATTGACTTTCGATAAGTCGTAACTATTCAGGGCTTCTGCCAGGTCGACTTCCATCTGCAGGGCATCTACCTCACGGATCAGTCCGGCATCGTACTTGTTGCGGGCGATCTCGAAGGCTTCCTGCTGCCTGTCAAGGTCGAGACGCGCAATCTCCTCGCTCTTCTGTACCGATAGCAAATCGTAAAATGCACTACTCACTTCGTAAATTAAGTTCAGCTCTTCACGTTTCAACTGCTTACTGGAACGTTCGTAAGCCAGTTTCGCCTGTTTGAACGACGAGCGTATGGAGTTATACCCGTAAAAGGCATGCAGGGGCTGTGTGAGTCCGATGCGCATATTCATCTGTGTAGAGCGACTATCGTCGTAGAAATCGTCGAAGTTATACAGCGAATTACGCATATAGATATTACCATCGGTAGGAAGTGGCTGATTAATTACCAGTCCGGTTTCGTAGTTCATCCGTTTTACGGGATAGAACGACAAGCCGGTGCTATCCTCGAAAGTACGGATGGCCTCGGTATATTCGGGAGTAGTTAAGTTAAGGTCGATATGGGTTTTAAACCGACTGGTAGCCGATTTAAGGTTATACTCTGCAATTTTAAAATCCTGTACCAGGCGCATCATGCTGAAACTCTTTTCCTTGGCGATGGCAATACTTTGATCGAGGTCGAGCACATAGGTTTCGGCCACCAGAAGCGGACTGATACCTAACAGGAATAATACTATAAACTTTTTCATTCTGCTGAACGGATTACTTGGATGTTGGACGATTAGGGGTGTCGGAATGGATGCGGCCATCGCGAATGTGGATGGTACGATGGGCATAGGCAGCGATCTCCGGCTCGTGGGTAATAAGTATGATGGTGTTGCCTTCTTTGTGTAATTCCTCAAACAAGGCCATAATCTCGTCGCCTGTCTTCGTATCGAGCGCACCGGTTGGTTCGTCGGCTAACAAAATACCCGGACGCGACACCAGGGCACGGGCAATGGCAACACGCTGGCGTTGTCCGCCACTCAACTCGGTAGGTTTGTGCTCCATGCGTTCGGCTAACTTAACCCGCTCGAGGGCTTTAACAGCCATTTCCTGTCGCAGTTGCTTCGAGATACCCGCATACACCAGTGGCAGCTCCACATTCTGAAGAGCCGTGAGTTTAGGCAGCAGGTTAAAGTTCTGGAACACAAAACCGATTTCCTTGTTACGCATGGCCGACAAGGCATCATCGTCGAGTTCGCTCACATCGATATCGTTGAACAGGTACTGTCCGCCCGTTGGCGTATCGAGGCAACCGAGTATATTCATCAGGGTCGACTTACCCGATCCCGAAGGTCCCATGATTGCGAGGTACTCGTTTTTCCGGATACTCAGGTTTATATCCATCAGGGCAGGCACCTGTAGCTCACCCATGATGTAGTTTTTATTGAGATTTTTTATTTCAATCAGCATAAGTCCGTCGTATTAAATTATTCGTAGCGAATCGATTCGATCGGTTTGAGGTTAGCGGCATTTTTAGCAGGAAGGTAGCCGAAACTAATCCCCACGATTACCGAGAAGGCAAAGGCCACCAGCACCGAATACAAGGGGATAACGGTTTTAATATCGGTGAACAGGGATACCGAGAGCGAAAGACTCACACCCAGTATTACGCCGATAATCCCTCCTGTTATACTGATGGCGACGGCTTCGGTAACAAACTGGCTCATGATGTCGGACTTCCGCGCACCGATTGCGCGTCGGATACCGATTTCGCGGGTACGCTCCATAACCGTTGCCAGCATGATGTTCATAATCCCGATACCTCCCACTACCAACGAAATAGCAGCAATGGCACCCAGGAGGAAGTTGTAGATCTGGCGTTCCTTTTCTTCCTGCCGTAACAGCTCAAACGGAATCACGATACTGAAATCCTCGTTGTTGAAATGATGACGGTTAAGGATACTGGTGATCAGTTTCGATGCTTCCATCAGTTTCTCTGATCCGTCGACCTGCACGGTGATCTGCTGTATTTCGCTCGCCAGCAAATTGGTCTGCGTAAAGCGATTCAGGAAGGAGCTCAGGGGAATGTAGATATCGGTGTTCAAATCGCGCGCTGCCAGCTCTCCCACTGTTTCGGTAAAGAGGGCTTTCGACTGCAATACGCCGACTACCTCGAACCACTGGTCGTCGAGTTTCACCATCTTACCCAGCGGATCTTCGCGCTGAAATAAGGTTTTAGCCACTCCGGCTCCCAGTACGCAGACCTTCATCTTGCGATCGTAATGATCGTCGGTGATAAAACTCCCCGACCCTGTTTTATAATTGAGCACCTCGGTAAATTCGGGAGTAATGCCGATGATGGTCGATTTGGCAGAGCGGTCGCTGTATTTTACGTCGAGACTAATCTCCGATTGCGAAGCGGTGTACTTAACACCGGGCACCATCTCGCGGATAACGGCTGCATCTTCGAGCGAAAGGCCCGGCGAGAATTTGGCCCGTACTTCTTCCAGCTCTTCGTCGGTCATCGTCTTCTCACGGATGATAATATTATTTACCCCCAGGTCCTGGTACTTGGCAATGGCCTCCCGCTTGGCACCCTCGCCGATGGAAAGCATGGTGATTACCGAGGCTACCCCGAAGATAATCCCTAACATGGTGAGAAAAGAGCGAAACTTATGATCGATGAGCGCCCGTAGCGCTACGCGTATATTTTCTTCGTACTGCATGGCAAATTAAGGGATAAGGAATTCACAACTAACGGTCATCCCGGGTTTGAGTCGCTCGTCGGGTTCCAGCAAATTGACTTCAACGTCGAAAACTTTCTGTTTTGACTTGTCGTCTTTCAGTCGACAAAGCTTGCCTATATAAGCCACCTCGCCCTTGAAGACTACTTCGGGCATGGCATCGAGGCGTACATTTACCTGCTGACCCATACTTAGCTTCATAAAATCCAGTTCGTTGATGGTGGTATTCACCTTCATCCAGGTAAGATCGGGCACATTGCCGATGGGGTTGTTCTGGTACAGCTCATCGCCTACCTTCACCAGTTCCCTGCTGCGCCGGTTACGGGCTATCTGGAAAATGCCGGAGATGGGGGTGCGTATGGTGAGTTGTGGCAGAATGTCGTAAGCACTCCGGATGTCGTTGCGTAGTCGCTCTACCCTGATTTTCTGAATCTTAAGATCGTTGCGCTCACTGATTTTATTCAGTTCCAACTGACGCTGTGCACGCTCGAAGGTAATCTTAGCCTGTTCGAACTCCAGCTCTTTCACTTTGCGAATGCGATCCGACTCAAAACGGGCTGCCTCGAGTTCAAGCTTTTTCAGTTCGAAGGTAGCTACCTCGTTCTTCATGCGCGACTCGAGGTCGTTGCGACGGTTACTCTGGTCGACTTGTAGTTTTTCGAGCGAGGCGAGCTGACTTTCGAGATCGCCTTCACGATCGATAATGTATTTCTGGATTTCAGAGGGGTCGAGTTGTATTACCGAATCGCCTGCCTCTACGCGGGTTCCGTGTTTTAAAATTCCGATGATACGGAAACTGTTCCACCGCCGGCCAAAGCGCTGGATGGTGAACGAACGGGAGTTGACGGCTGCGAGTTCGCCGGTTTCGACGATGCGCTTACTACCGCTCTCCTCTTCTTTGTCGCCCAACAAGCCCTCGCCCGAACAGGCAGCGAGTAGCAGCGAAAGGACCATCACCAGACTGTAGTTCCATTTTTTCATAGCACCTCCTCCTGTGTTGCTTCGGCAGGTGCTGACTCATCGGCACCTTCTTTGTCGTCGGTCGCCTCTTCGCCGAAAGGATTCGATAAGGCCAGCTTATCCCCTTCTTTCAGTCCTCCCGTTACCACCATATAATCCTTGTTGCGCTCGGCGGTCTGGATAATCCGCTTTTCGAAACCCGAAGCGACCTTCAGGTAAACAAACGACTCATCACCAAGGGTATGAACGGCATCGACCGGTATCATCAGGGCATTTTCGACCTTACCAATAATAATACGGCAACTAACGGTAAGTCCGGGTAATAACTTCTCGCTGGTTTCCTTAATATCAATTTCGACAGGGAAAACCTTGATTTTTGTTGACCCTTCTTTATTTACTGCCAGGTTGGCCACCGAACTTACCACGCCGGTAAAGGTGCTGTCGGAAAAAGCATCGGGTTTAATCTCCACCTGTAATCCATTGGATATCTTAGCGATATCGACTTCGTTAATCTTAACCACCGCCCGTAGAGCCGATAAATCGGGCAGCTGTATCAGCGGGAAGCCCGACCAGGTCTGATCGCCGATTTGAAACTTATTCCCCGTACTCCAGTTACGGTTGATAATGGCAATCCCCGGTGTGGGCGATATTAAAAACAATTTCTTCAGCGTTTCGTGCGCCTCCTCCAGTCGCAGGCGGTCCTGCGTAATGGAAAGCTGTCGCTGCTTGAGCTCCTCGCGCTGAATTTTAATGCGGTTGTCGATTTGCTCTTTGGCCCGTGCCAGTGCTATGTTGGCTTTCTCGAGGTTCAGCTGAATCTCCTTGCGACGAATATCCGCTTCGTGCACGGCCGACTCAAACCGGATCTTTGAAATTTCCTGCGAGAGGCGACTCACCTCGTAATCGGCCTGCAGTTCTTCGAGGTCGGACTGGTGCTGCGCCTGCATCTTTTCCAGTTCGGCCAGGTTCATTTCAAGACGCGACTCAGCATCCAGCACTTCACGGTTTACTTCGGAGGGGTCGAAGACAATCAGCGTATCACCGGCTTCCACTTCGGCACCATCTTTTACCAACTGTGTGATTTTAAGATTTCCGAAACGCCATGAAATGGAGGGCGAAAGTATATTGGTGGAGTTCACGGCTTCTATTTCACCTTCTTCGTACAGCTCGAGGTAGAGTGTACCAAGTTGCACCTCGCCGGTAGCAACTTCACCCGCCTTTTCGTCGGAGGTGTTACAGGAAACTAAGAATATCAGGGCCAGCAGGGCCAGCAGAACATGTGTCTTTTTCATACAATTAGCTAATTGGTATCTGTACTGTCTTTCGATAAGACCGTTTTGAGAATGTTTTTGTCATCAGGAAGCATTAAACTTACGATCTCGCCGGGGTGAATCCCCGCCACGACAACTGCTTCCTTAGGAGAACTAAGTCCGATGGTGACCTGCCGGCGTTCAAAACCTTTTTCTTTTTGAACATACACTACCTTGACGGAGTCGTGATCGAAAACCGCAATCTGAGGTATTACCAGGGTATCCTTCAGCTGATTAAGTATTACAGTGCAGCGGGCACTCATACCCGGTGTCGGGATACTGAGCGCACTATCGACAGCTGTCATAACATCAAATAATTTTACTTTTGAATTGCGATTGATGGGTTGACCAACGGGTGCCTTCATGATGATTTTCCCCCAGGCCTTATTTTCAGGCTGAGCATCAAAGCTGAATTCAACAGCATCGCCCACCTTCATCCGTTTATACTGTGCTTCGGTAGCCTGAATCTTCACGTTCATCTTTTCCATTTCAGGCAACATGAGGATGGGGTATCCCTCGTAGGCATTATCACCTACCACATACTTGCGATCGTTCACCGGATTGATTCCCCTGATTACTATCCCGGCACGGGGAGCCCGGAGTACCAGCGAGGCGATGCGCTCTTCTACCTGTTTTACCCTGGCTTCGACACGCTGAATTCCCATTTGCTGGCGACGAAGTTCGGTTTGGTGAATAATCTTCATGGTACGGAACTTCTTTTCAAAACGCGAGTTCTGAATAGCTGCCTGTTGAAGCTCCAGTTCCTTAATACGGCGTTGGTTTTCGGGGATAAATTCGAGTTGTTGCTCACTCAGACTGCTAATTGCTTTCTGCGCTTCGTTGTTGAGCATCTCAGCTTCGAGCAATGCTTTTTCCATGGCCTGATCGGCAAGGGTCTTTTGAAGATTAGCCTTATAAATCTCCAAACTGGCAAGTATCTCCTGGTGATCGGTAGCAAGAGCTGCGTTTTCGAGCCGGCATACTATATCACCCTCTTCGACCCGAACACCCTCTTCGACTAAAAAGACGATGGTGCCATCAATGCCCTGCGGGCAATTTACAGGCACTGAGTTCTCCGACTCCACAGTACCTTCAGTAACAAGCAAATCGCTGAAGTCGGTTTGAGATACCACGAAGGCCGGAAGATCTTCCCGGCCCTGTGTTTGACAGGCAGACAGTACCACAATACATAAAATGGTAAGGCTTTTCAGGTAAAAAGAGTACAAAATGCTGCTTTTTTTGAGTTTTTCACTTGGGCTCGCAAGTTAGTTAAAATCCTACGGGCATACATCCTTTTAATTATTAACAAACTCTAATCTAATTGAAGAATCCTTCTTTATCTGCATTTGTTCCATTTCACCGTTGGTTATCAGGTGCGAGTGATCGTTCATTTCCAGGTTAAGTTTTTTAACCGGGGCATACATTTCAGCAAATGATTTACCTGTCATGCTAAGGTTTAGTGAATCTATTTCGGTGCGACGAATATCAAAGCGTGCACTATCCGACAGTTGCACATCAAGTACCGTAACTTTCGACACGGTTTCGTTAACATTAAAACGTAACAAGCCGCCGTTCATCTGTATTTTCAGATGTGGAAGTTTCAGCGAATGAGCTCCCATCCAGTAGGCCTTGTTTGAAATAATGGTAGCGATAGAGCTACAGTTTACAAACACGCGTACTCCCTTTTCGATGGTAAGCGTGTCGCCGGTCTGGGTGTACAATCCGGCAGGAAAGCTTTTCCCATCGGAGGTTTCGATCGATATCCGGTTGCTGTCGGCCTGTTCGATATGAACATCGGCACCCTCATTGGCGATTAGCACCTGAAAAGGTTGAAGTGCGTGAGTTACCATGTGAACAGGCTTAGTTGGTTCCTTGGGCTGTTCGTACCGCTTGTTCAGTACAAATAAAAGGACAGAGGCAGTGATTACAAATCCTGTAGCCACCAGGATGAAAATATTACTTTTTTTCATTTTACGTTGTTTATTGGTCGTTGATTAGTTATCGGCTGAACTGCCTGACGTGCAGAGCAGCTTCATTAACTCCGGCATATCATCGGAAGTAAGCCCCAGCAGGGTTACCTTATTGATAAACTCAGGATAATCTGTTTTAAAAAACTCCTCGCGTTCACGCTGATGAATCAGTTCAACGGCATCATCGGCTACAAAAAAACCAATTCCCCGTTTGTTGACAATAATACCGGCGTCTTCGAGAATGGAATAGGTGCGTAACAGGGTGTTACGGTTCACCTCAAACTCAGCTGCCAGGTCGCGTACCGAGGGTACCCGTTCGCCGGGAGGAAGTTTGTTTTCCAATATGCGGTGACAAAGGTGATCAGCAATTTGTTGAAATATACCTTTTGTCGATTTAAAATCTATACTCATACTTCAGATTCTTTAAACTTGAAATAACCAATCAGCAAGAGAAATACCCAACCCACATTTACCAGGATATGCAGGTACATCTGCATTATCGAGTGCTTGGCATGCGGCGGATACACGGTTGCTATGTTAGCATCCCATCCATGCGTAGCTTCCGGATAAAAGAGATGTGATAATCCTGTGAGCATTACGAAAAACAAGTAAATGATGGGAATTAACATTACTATCATTTTCACCCAACCCAGCTTGCGGAACCAGATATTCGACATCAATCCATAGCAGGCAAAGGTAATCGGGATGCATACCAGCGAAACAACCTCCCAGGTGGAGTCGGTTCCTTCTGATAGTAAGGAGAACTGAAAGGAATTAAAGGATTCGATCTGCGATGCGCTCAGATCGTAGTGCCAAATTATTACCTGACGTACCAACTGGGCATCGAGCCAGTAAAGCAGATAAAAGAAGGGTCCCATCACCACTACATACAGCAGAAACTGATGGAGGAACTTTTCAAAGCCTGATGCGGGCAGTAACAAAAAACGGGTACGCGAAGCTTTGTCCTTCATACTGCTGAACGAGGTCATAAACAGCACTGCAAAATATACGACTAGTATCAGCATTAAAAAACCCATCCAGTCGTCTTCCCTCCACGAGAAATTGACATATTCCCGGCCGTCGACAAGGTAACGGAAGGGCTTGGGAATAAAGGTCATAATGGTCAGGAAGAGGCCTGCAAAGATGGCAAGCGAACCCAACACATACTGTTTCCAGTTGATAATCAGATCACTTTTAACCAGAAGCTGAAAGCGCTTAAAACTAAATACTGTATTCATAGTTGCTTAGTTGATGGATTGATGGATAACTGCATTGAATAATAATTCCAGGTCGATGTGCGATTCGTTGAGCCCATCTGCTTTGCTGATAACGCGGTAGCCGCCAATCCCTGCTTCGTGATACAGTGCCTTACCGGCATCCAGTGTATCCACCAGCGCAAAATAGTAGGCACGGGCAATTTCTTCCGTTGTCTTGTTAAAGATCATCTTTCCTTCGTCGATTACCATTACAGTATCGATCAGCGTATCGACGTCTTTCACCTGGTGGGTGGAAATGACAACCAATTGCTCGTCGGTTACCGAACTAACCAGGATCTTACGAAACTGACTTTTGGAGGGTATGTCGAGACCGTTCGTTGGTTCGTCGAGAATAAGCAGTTTGCAATTACTTGCCAGTGCAAAAGCAATCAGGAATTTTTTGCGTTGCCCGTGCGAGATCTTATTCAGCGACATGTCGCCCGAAAGCTGAAACTCATCCAGTATATCCCTGAGCTTAGCCTGATCGAACGAGGGGTAAAAAGGACTGAACGCCTTAACATACTCAGCGATGGAGCTGTGAGGAAACGAAAACTCCTCCGGCACCATATACACATCAGCAAGAAACCCGGGTTGCCGGTCGTGAGGAATATAGCCGTCGATAGTAAGCTCTCCTGCTTTGGGTTTCAGCAAACCGGCTATCAGTTGTAATAAGGTTGTTTTACCTGCTCCGTTCCTCCCGAGCAATCCAACAATGCGGCCGGGAGCCATTTCGAGGGATAATTCCCGAAAGAGTGGCTTCTGCCGGCGGTAATAAAACATAAGGTTTTTACTCTCAATCATGACTAATTGTTTTAGTGGTCTATGTAACTATGCCACAAAGAAACTACAAAGTTTTCATTTACCAAAGAAAATGAGAAAAAAATGTTATAAAAACATCCGCATAGTCGTCGTAATACGTCTTATAGTAAATATTTAATACCCAATCGCATGAAAACCTATCATTTTAGCAGTGTAATGGTGCTGCTTTTCGTTGCTTTTGCAAGCGTTAGTTGCAATGAAGCCTCCGCCGTTGTGGGCAGGGGAGCAATACGTACTGAAACCCGCGTAGTTTCAGCCTTTTCGTCGATCGACCTTCGTTCGCACGCCAGGGTGGTAATCAAAAAAGGGGATACTTTTAAGGTGGAAGTAAGTGATTATGAAAACCTGCTGCCTCATATCGAAATTAAATCGGACGGGAAAACACTAACCGTTGATTCGAAAGGAAGCGTTAATATTATTAATAGTAAGACATCGATCGACATTACTATGCCCGACCCTTTGTACCAGATTGCTATCCAGGGTAGCGGCGATTTTTATGTCGACTCGCCCTATAAAGATCTCGAAAGCATCTCCATTGCGGGAAGTGGCAATGTAACCAGTGATGTTCCGATGGAGCTGAACGAGCTGAAAGTTAAAATAGCAGGGAGTGGCGACGTAGCCTTAAAGGGTAGTGCCACAAAAGTAAATGCGACTATTGCCGGTAGTGGGAATATTTACCTGTCGCGACTGGCTGTAGGGGAAGCTGAATGCCTGATACTGGGAAGTGGCGATATCGAGATTAAAGTACTGAACAACCTGAATGCTAAAATTAACGGCAGTGGTGATATTCGTTACTCCGGAAATCCTGCATCGGAAATTAGAGTAAACGGAAGTGGTAAAATAGAAAAGATTTAGCACGAATGCTAAAGCTTGTATAAAAGCGGAAAGTCAGGGATTCGAACCCTGGGTACCCTCACGAGTACATCGGTTTTCGAGACCGACCCGATCGACCACTCTGGCAACTTTCCTTTTCGGTGTGCAAATGTAGCATAATTGACCCGATTTGCAAACAGATTCCCAAAATTTATTTTACGGTTTCGGTTTCAGGCGATCGCGCATATCGAGTTTGAAATCAACACGCTTGCCGTCGCGCATAAACAAGAGATAGAGGGGCTGGCGCGACGCTTTTTGGAAGATGCCTCTGATTTCGCTTAACTTCATGGCAAACACGGCATCACTGTTGATGCCAATCAGCTGATCGCCCGGTTGCACTCCGGCGAGGGCTGCCGGAGAATCTTTCCAAACAGCTGTAACCTCAAAACCCGGCAAGGGGGGCTGTGATTGCATTAATTCTATTCCGGATACATTATATACAAAGGGTGCTTTGAAATAGCCGTTCGGTTTGAAGAAGATACGGTTTCGATGCAGGTCGAATATCAGGTTGAAGCGCGACAGCAACTCACTACCTATGGTTCCGTCGCGGTCGGACCGCCGTATCACTTCGGCCACCACAGCCGAATCGGGAAAGGCTACGATGGGATTGGTAAAACAGTATTCTCCCAGGCAAATCTGAGGGATGCGTGCCAGATAGCCATTCACATCACCACTGAAACCTGCCCCGATGCGGGCATAGACTTTCGGACCGGAAATATCGTCGGCATTGTTATTCACAGTCAGGAACCAGGCATTCAGCAAGGCACCTGTATCGATAAACATTTTTATTTGCCGTAGCTTCATCGACGAATCGAAAAGGGTCATCGGAAGGTAGAGTTTGTTACCCTCGTTAATCAACTTTCGCTCGTGGTAGTTGTTGGGAGGCTGGTAGCTGGCCGTGTCGTAGAAGATAAGCCGGCGACGGGTATAATTCACCTCCACCACATATCCCTGCAGGATATCCACTCCCAGCAAACCATTTATTCTTCGTCCGTTTAGTTCGGAAAGCTGCAACACATCCTCTTCGAGCACCATCACCAGTCGATCCGGGAAATCAAGTTTGCCCAGCTGCAAGCTGTTCTTTTCACTTACAAGGCCTTTGACTTCGAGTCCGGTTCCCAGTCCGAACACCGGCATCTCCCTTCCGGTTTCGAGTACGAGCTGATCGGTACTATCCAGGTGAGTGATGATGGTATTGCGCACTCCGGTATCAAAAATTAAGGACAAGGGGAGGGAGCCGTTGACACTGGCCCTGATAATAATATAGCTACCCGACAACTCGAAGGGTACTGTCGCAATTTTTCGTGCGGCCGTTACTTCAACAGAAGCCGGATAGATACAAATCAGTATGAATATCCTGAGAAGGGATTCTTTCATGGCGCCATTTAACTCGTAAAAATAACGTGACAATGAGCGATTTAGTTCACCCTTCCCGGGTATTCAGGCAGAAATAACAAGTCTTAATAAACTGTAGTTACTTCATCTTTACATCATCAGTAACTTCGGCCAGGAGGTACACAAACTGTTCATCCCACAGCAGCCTGCAATAGCCGCTCAGGTCGGTGGGAGTTACATTGGTTCCCACCAGCAGGTTTTCGGCTTTAAAAACAGCATTGCGCTCATCGTTCCAGATAGGATCGATAGTACCGTCGATGACCGGCACAGTTGCTGGTTTAAATATCTTTGCTGTCGGATTTTTAACCGTAAAGCTAACCACATTGGAGTAGCCCACCAGGTTTTCCTGATCCACGGCTTCGGCCGATATGTTGTAAATGCCGGCAGTAAGATTGGTGAGGTGTAGTTCAAACGGGGCTTCGCTGAGTTCGCCCAGCTTCGTATTATTGTTATAGAACATCACTTTTACAAGGTTATTATCGGCATCGGTAACGGTGGCACGTACTGTGATGGTAGCCGGAGCATCGAGTACCGCTCCGGACACCGGCTCAGTGATATTCACCTTCGGGGCATTCGGATTGGCGGCCTGTTTCCAGGCATTGATCCATTTATTATAGTCAACATTCGGAAACTCGTGCACCCTCAGCGTGGTATTTATATCTTCTTTACCGAACAGAAACTTATCCACAAACGCAGTAACTTCGGGATAGGAAGCAGTTGGCAGGGAACAATGGTCGTGTCCCGACCGGAACGAAAAGCCAAAGCGATCGGCAATTCCAAAGAATTTATACACCTCTTCGGCAGCGCGGCAGGAAACATAGCCTGATTCATCGCCCAGCCACACAAAAGGAGGATTGCCGAGTACCAGCAAGGCTCGGGGCACTATCATAGCCATCAGTTCGTGATGATCGTAGGGTAAGGTACCTACACGACCGTCAAAATTGGTCTTCAGACTCTGCATAAACCACGAGTAATTAGTATTACCCAGTTTTTCCACCTCGCCGATGGTTTAGGAAACGCGCCATGCATTTACTCCTCCACCACCCGATTCCTGTGCAATGGTAAGTGCGATGCGTTCGTCGAGTGCCCCTGCAAACAAGGCCATTTTGCCGGCATAGGAACATCCGGTAACAGCAAGGCGTTTGGGGTCGGCCTTCAGCTGGTCTTTTACCAGGTGAATACCGTCGATCAGGCGACTGATTCCCCACGACCAGGCACTATAATTACCCACGTGGGTAAGGTTGGGATACAGTTTATAATAGGGATCGGTCATTGTACGATTGCTCGTCTGACTATACGTCACCACCTGATTGTGCATGAAAGCTATTCTGATAACATTTTCGAATAAGGAAGCAGGCAGACTACCGGTACCGCTGTTCATTCCGATGACCACCGGAAAGGGTCCCTCCCCGGCCGGAATAGTTACCGACGAAGTAAGAGTAAGCGTTTCCCCGTTTTCGGTAACGGTTACCGTCAACACATTATTATCGAAGCCGGCTGTAACGGAAGCCGGTGCCGGGGGTTTTACCCCTATTTCATAATTCTCGATTTCAGCCTTTATTTCGTTTCGTCGGCACTCCCATTCCGAAAACTCAGTAACACGACCGGATCCATCCGACCAGCCAAAGGGGTCGGGCAGCATCTGATAGTTAGCCAATGCAGATGGATGAGGCAAAGCAGGTTTTTGACAAGCCGATCCGGTATTCTCTTTGTCGTACACAAAGGGTAACTGAGCCGACAGTTGTAAATTGAATGTGATGAACGCCACAAGGGCTGAAAGTAGAACGTGTTTCATAAAGAACAGGATTTAAAGTTTATAGAGTAGGGATGTAAATAGTGATGAAGGCAAATGTAGTCGGTTATGGACAGAACAAATCATTCTATTGTATCAATTTTGTTTTGTAAGGAGTACGTAAAGCTCAGGATTGTAACAAATTGTTTTCCAATAGTAACATAGGCATATAAAGTCACTTGAAAAACCGCTGTATCACGCAACTAATTTTTTGCTTTTTCAACATATAGTTGTACATTTGTCAGCCAAATAGCAGCACCTTATATATTCGCTAACATCGACTATTGCGTGCTACACTATCTGACTAACATACCATTTCAACATTAATTAATATGATTCTAAAAAAAATCGCAGGCAGTTTAGTTGCATTTTTAATCTTCAGTAGCGTAGGATTAAATGCACAGAATCTGACAGTGGTGGAAAAAGGAGGTAATACAACTCCGATTGCCATTACCAGTATCAGATCCTTAACTTTTCCTTCCGGAAATTTAAACATTAATTTAAAAGTCGGAACCCCTTTATCTGTATCCTTATCAAAGGTTAGTGGAATACAATTATTCACGGTCACCGATCCCGGTGTTATTACTGATGTGGAACTTCCTACTCAACCTGCAGCAGGTAAATTGCACCTCTACCCTAACCCGGCTACCGATTTCGTAACCATCAACTTTGCATCGAATGTAGATTCGGACATCGATTTAAAAATAATTTCACTTGAGGGACGGACAGTTTATACACAAAAGTTATCCTCTGCTAAAATCCTTCACACCATTGATGTATCCTCCCTAACCAACGGGATTTATGGGGTATATCTTCACAATGGGGTAACTGTTTACTCAGGTAAATTCTTAAAAACCAACTAACGATCTACTTCTATGAAAAGAATATTAACTACACTTTATATAGCACTGTTTACAGTTGTAGCCATGCTTGGGCAGGACTCCATATACGTATATAAAAACGGAGTTGTAAACCAGACCATTCCCACAGCCACAGTCGACAGTTTATCTTTTTCAGCAACTTCCGACTCAATCTTCTTTACTAAAGATGACATTGTAACTACCAAACTGGCCATTGCCGACTTGGACAGCATCTCGTTTCTACCTCCGATTCCTCCGGGAGCGCATGTAGATATCGATGGCAACATATATACTACGGTAACTATCGGTACTCAAACCTGGATGGCGGAAAACTTAAAAACCACCCGGTATCGTAACGGGGATGCTATACCTCATATAACAGATAATACAACATGGGGTTTGCAAACTGCAGGTGCTTATTCAAATTACAATAATGATCCTGCAAAAGGAAACACTTATGGACGAATGTATAACTGGTTTGCAGTGGACGACAGCCGGAATCTTGCACCTGCAGGCTGGCATATACCCAACAAGGCTGAGTGGGAGACTTTGCATAACTATTTAATTGCCAATGGATACAATTATGATGGCAGCACTACTGGCAACAAGGTTGCAAAAGCACTGTCGGCAAAAAGCAACTGGAGAAGTAGTAGCAGAGCTGGTGCACCCGGAAATAATTTGTCGACAAACAATTCATCTAATTTCAACGGACTGCCTGGTGGTGGACGATACGGGACCCACGGAATCTTCTTCAGTGAAACAGAAGTGGCTTATTGGTGGGTAAAAGAACAAACTACCAATGTTGAAGCAAATTACAGAGGGATAATATATGAAAATAATTTCTTCCAGACTTATGTAACTTTAAAACAGGCAGGATTTTCTGTGCGCTGTATAAAAAGCGACTTACCAACAATTTCAACAGGCAATGTGATAAATATTGAACTGTCATCTGCTGTAGGAGGTGGCACAATTAGTTCTGACGGTAATGACCTTATTTCTTTACGTGGAATTTGCTGGAATACTACAGGTAGTCCGACCATGATCAACGATAAATCCATCGTACAGGGAACTACAGGATCATTTAGCAGCTCCATCTCCGGGTTAGAACCCGGCACTTCTTATTACGTGCGTGCATTTGCAGCCAATAGTGTGGGTATAGCCTACGGAGAAGAAGTTATCTTTACTACTTTAGCAACTATTCCTACCATTACTACTACTGAGCTTTCTGAAATTACATCAACTTCTGCTATAAGTGGTGGAAATATCTTAACTGATGGAGGTGCTGATGTAACTGCAAGAGGGGTTTGCTGGAGCACAAGCGAATTACCGACCGTGGCCGACAGTCTAACAACCGATGGCGCTGGTACCGGTGAATTTGTCAGCACCATTACCGGACTGAATCCGGGTACAACCTACCATGTTCGTGCTTATGCAACTAATAGTGAAGGTACAGCTTATGGTGAAGAATTCACGTTTACCACACTCGATCTGCCGATTGTAACTACAAGTCCTGTTACAGAAATTACCGATTCAACGGCAATCAGCGGTGGAGAAGTTACTGCTGATGGCGGAACTGAAATTCTGGCCAGAGGGGTATGCTGGAGCACTTCCGAAACTCCGACAATTGCCGATAGCATCTCAACAGATGGTGTTGGAGTGGGAGTTTTTGTTAGTAACTTGACAGGACTGGAACCGGGTACTAACTATTATGTAAGAGCTTATGCGACTAATAGTGTCGGTACTGCATATGGAGAAATAGTTGCATTCACCAGTCTGTCGACTCTTCCAACCATTACTACAGCTTATATTACACAGATAACTGATAGTTCAGCTTTGAGTGGAGGTATAATCACTTCCGACGGCGGTGCAGGTATTATGGCAAAGGGTCTTTGCTGGAGTGTCAACGAAAATCCAACAGTAACGGATAGCATTACTATTGAAGGTGAAGGTCCGAATCCATTCACAAGTACGCTGACCGATTTGAACCCGGGAACTACCTATTATGTAAGAGCCTACGCAACAAACACGGTAGGTACTGCCTATGGTGAACAACTCTCATTTACAACCATTGACATACCAACGGTTGTAACGGGTATAGTTACTGAGATTACGGATTCATCAGCACTTAGTGGTGGAGAAGTTACTGCTGATGGTGGTGCAGAAATCCTGGCGAGAGGGATTTGCTGGAGTACGGATCCTATACCTACTATTTCAGATAGCACCACCACTGATGGTGTAGGTCTTGGCGTATTTGTAAGTTCACTAACAGAGTTGGAACCTGGCACTGTCTATTACGTTCGGGCATACGCTACTAATAGTGCCGGTACAGCCTATGGTGAAATACTTCAATTCACAAGTCCGGCTATTCTTGCTACTGTAATAACTGTCGAAGCAACTGAGATTACAGATACTTCGGCAGTAAGTGGGGGTATAATCATGGATAACGGTGGTGCTGAGATAGTGACAAAAGGAGTTTGCTGGAGCACGAACGAAAATCCGACACTTCTTGATAACTTTACAACCGACGGCACCGGAATGGAACCTTTTACAAGCTCATTAACCGGTTTAACTGCGAATACAGTTTATTTTGTACGCTCGTATGCAACCAACAGTATCGGAACTGTTTATGGGAATCAGGTAACCTTTACAACACTTGAAACTCCTCAGGAATAAGAACCAGTAAGGATTCATAACCAAAAAGTGGCAGTCCGGAGAATAAAACTCCCGGCTGCCACTTTTTTTGTTTCATGAATTCAATCAGTATATGCTTGAAAAATTTACTTTTTTTGCTTTCTACTGATATAATTTTTCTGTTTAAAATTTCGCTAAATAAGGCAATATTAGCCACAATTGTGCAATTATTAACCACATTTGTGCAATTTTCATCCTAAAAGCTACGCTATCTTTGTGCACATGATTATAAAGCTCGTAATACTGTTTTTTATTCTGGCTGTTGAGATGGTTCTTAACTACAGATTGGATGTTAGCTCCGGGTTGGAATGCGGGCTTAAGGTGTATTCGTTGGTAGTGGTCGATGAAATAAAGGTTCTAAACGCTGATGAGTCAAGATTATGGCATGTATCTATGCTATTAAAGGATAATACACTTAAGCAATTAAAGCATTCGTTTCCAGTTTCAATTCAAGCACCTCTCTGTACATATAAATCGGCAGATCCGGGTACAACTACCTCCGCGTCAAAGCGTTTCCTCTTGATATATTTAACAGTGCTTGTTTCATGCCAATTATGTTGGAATTTTCCAGCTGTTTGTTGCCATCACTTTTGGTTATCTATTAGGCTATTTCCGACAACTTGCAGTTCCGACAGGGTTAACCATTTTATTCAGCAGCTTTAACCAGATCCTTTCGCAGCATTACCTAAAACTACTAAATCCCGCTAGCATATCGGTATTGAGGTTTTATTGTCATGCTATTTGGCTAATTTCAAACCAGTCGTACAAACTAAGTTGTTCTGAGGTTTTAACCTGATCGTCGCGATCTACACATCAAAGTCTTTTTAACCAAAACATGTCATATACGTATCCGGCATATGTCATGTGATGAATCCGCATATGTCATATGATGAATCCGCATATGTCATGTGATGAATCCGCATATGTCATGTGATGAACCGGCATATGACATATGACAGTTTGGTACATGACATATGACGGTCAGGTACCTAAGGTAGTAGGGACATATTTACATTAACCTACCTAACAAATTCACCAGATTGAAATCACAAAACAACTTATTCACATAAAAAGAAAGCTGCCCCGAAATTACTTTCGGGGCAGCCGTCTACATAACAAGATTTAACTATTTAATTATTCAGGTTTTACTGTAACATTATCAGCAGTTCTTGTGATTTCAGCGAACGAAGATACAAACTTAACCTTAACGGTTGCAACAGTTTGTTCTGAAGTTAACTGAGTACCAGCGTTATCCCAAGTGATTACACTTTGTTTGTTGTATGCATTACCACCGGCTTTAGAAATTGTGAAGTAGCTTCCACCAGGAGTTAATTCATAGAACATACCGTAACTAGCATTTGAGATGTCTACAAAGTCAGTAGCAACAACAGTAGTAGCAGTGTTTGTTGTTTCAGCAACACCCTTAGTTACAATGTTTTTACCTTTGAACTTAACAATGTAGTTATCCATTACATCTTCAGTATCTGCAGTACCGTTAACCTTGTCGATCAACTGGAAGTCAGCAGGAGAAGCCAATTCAATAGTGAATGGGTTAACAAAATGTACTTTGAAATCAAATACATCAGCTTCACCGTTAGGATAGTTAGTTACTAACTGCATATCGTATACTCTTTCAGCAGTAGTTAATGTAGTAGTAAGATCCATTAACTGACCGAATGTAGGAGTAGCACTTGTACCGAACGTTCCGTTAATTGTTCCGTCAGTAGCAGATACCTGAGCACCAGTCTGTGGAGGAACAGTTGTTTTGAAACGGAATTCGTGAGTTGCATCATCAATTTTGTTAGCTGTTGCAGATCCGAATACATTTCTGTAAGAAGTTGTACCGAATGTGAAGGCTTCACCTAAGTAAAGTTGCATTAAGTAGTTGCTACCTGCATTCATACCCTGAGTCATGATATCTGTTGCAGAGTTATTCCAACGATATCCAGGAAGGATAGTTTTGTCAAGTACCGGTTTGTTTACAGTGAATTCGAATGTAATCTCAACAGCTGCATCAGTAATAGCACCAGTATCGTATGTATAAGTGATACTTGTTGTACCGAATTTAGCCATTGGAGTGATCTGATACTTCATTGCATAAGTATCAACGTCAGGAGCCATAACAGATGTAATCAACGGATACTGAGCGTAAGTTGCACCAACAACAGCAGCACCATTAACCTTAACAGCAACATCAGGAGTAGTAATACCACCATACAATGCACGGTACTCATTGTGAGTTAAACCAAGCTTATTGTAAATGTGTGTGTTAATGTCACCCCAGGTTAAAATAAGGTCTTTGAAGTCACCAGCAGATACACCAGGATCAGTATCAACAAACAATGAAGAATAGTTGTATGGACTAGCAGCAGTAATAGTGTATTTAACTGGAGCTGGTTTAACAGGAGGAACAGTTGGAGTTGCAACGATTTTAAACTTAATGTAGCTCTGAGCAACCAGTTTATTATCGCTTGACAACAATTTAACTAATACTAATGGAGTACGATCTAATACTGAAGAACCTGTTTTAACAGCAAGTACATTGTCAGCACTCAAAGTTACAAATGAATTCTGGTTTGTTACATTGTCAATACCAACATAGGTAGGTAAAGAGAATTCATATTTGTAATTCTTAAATCCATAAGTTTCAAATCTTCTTTCAGCAGCACCACCCTTATCTGCAGTAGCCCAAACTAATTCGTCCAGGTCAACCGGAGTGTTAACAACTAATTCGAAATCCTGGTCGTTAGCAACGTTAACAGCAGGTACAGCAGTACGATAATGAACATATACATTAGTAGTTGAATTAGATTTCTTAGCATCACTGATAAATGCATTGTATTGAGCAAGCTCAACTTTTGCATAATCAGAAACTACTGTAGAAGCAGCACCACTGTAGAAATCTTTACCATTAGCCTGAAGAGCTACAAGGTGATGAGTGCTAGGAGCAGCTGGTTCAACCCAAGTTCCAACAGTTAAAGTGAAAGTACCTGAACCATCGCTGTTGCTTGTATAAACAGGAGCAGCAAATAAAGTGCTGTTGTCGCCAGGAGCATTCTGTGCACTGGCAGCAGACAATCTTGCACTGTTGCTGATAAATTTCCAGGTTGTTTTGCTTACGTCAGCAGAAGTTGGATTAAATCGGTAAACAACGTTTGATTCGTTGAATAAAACCTTACCGATAGGAGCAGTGATACCATTGATATAACCAACTTCAATTGCGTTTACACCTTTGTCGATCCATGAAGGAACGAACAGAATGCTTGAAAGCAGTTCATTAGTTGGGTTAAGTACTACGGTAAATGAATCTGTACCATCAGAAACGGTAGCAGAAATGATATTACCTTCGTTGTCTCTTGCAAAAGTGATAGCTGATGTGTTTGCAGCAGGAATTGCAACACCAGTCTTAACACCGTTAACTGCTAAGAAACCGTCGATGATAGAATAAACATAGTTCACTTTAACGTTGGTATCAACACCATTGATTACCAATGTTCCGTTTGCAGAAGTAGTACTTACGATAGGAGCATTAGCAAAAACAGTAGAAGTACCGTCAGTGTAAGTTACTTTCACGTTAGTTCCGTCAAGAGCAACTTCTTTAACTGTTTTCTCAGGAGCAGGAACTACCGGAATAGCAACAGTTGTTTTCTCGCCATTGATTGCCAGGAAGCCATCAACAACAGTCAAACCGTTTTTGAACCAAGCAGTTAAGTCTGCAACAACAGCAGTACCTGACATTAATTTTCCATCAACGAAAGTAAGAGAAGGAATTAACACTTCACCTTTTTCGAGACCGTCAACGATCAGTTTATTGCCTTCCAGCTTAACATCAAAAGTAACTGTACCTTGTTCAGTACCGTTTACAATTAATTTATTACCTTCAAGTTTAACATCAAATGTAACAGAACCTTTTTCAGCACCGTTTACAATTAATTTGTTACCTTCCAACTTAATGTCATAAGTAACATAATCTTTTGCATCGTAAACAATTGCAGAACCTGTAGAAGGAGTAATGGTTAATTTACCATCAGTTCCCATTGTTATAGACTTGATATAAGCCATTCCTGCTACAGACTGCTCAAGAGCTGCAACGGAAGTTTTAAGTCCATTAACATCAGTAACAACGCCATCTATCTGGCCCTGGAGATCTTCAATCTCGTCATTGTAAGAATTACACCCTGTAAATAATACAAGTGTAGCCAACATAACCAGAGTGAAAGCTCTGGTCACGTTTTTCAACTTAATTGGAAAAACTTTTTTCATACTTTTTTTTAAATAATTAAATTTGTTTTTAACAGTTATCTTTTGTTCAAAAATTTCATTGAGTTTCTTGATTCAGCTTGCCAATTTAGCTTTGAGAATCAAATTGCCAGATTATTTTTCTTTCATTCTTAATTAAATTTTAATTATTAAACTATAAAATACACCCGATAATTCGATCTAATTGGTTTAAAATTCTTACCTGTTTAATAATACTTCACCTCAAAACATTACGCAAATATCACAAAAATATTTTTACAATTAAAACCTATTACACCTTACATTTAAACAGCAGGAAATATATTTTGATAAAATGCAAATAAAGGGGTATAAGTTGAAAATATTAATAATCAAAAAAGCTTCTTAAAGATTCAATTCATACTGTTTACGTATGTTTTTTAAGAATAATCTCGAAACATAATACTCATACTTTTCAAATGGACTTACCAAAACACATTTACGCGTCTTCAACTCTATGGTCGACAGGTAATCGATGTTAAGGATCACAGTCTGGTTAATTTGAACATAATTGGACCGGTTTAAACTGGTCAGTATATCCTTCGCCGTATTGTTCAACTTTAAGCGAATTGTGTCACCTGAATTTAACATTACTGTCCAGGTTAGTTTCGAATCGGCTGCCGTTGCAACGTATTGAATTAACACAATGTCGCTTTTATTGACAAACTTAAGTCCTATTACCGTCTGAAGTGCAATTTTCTCATTCTGGATAATGTCTGCCATATGCTCTTATTATGAGTTTACTGTACAAAAACAACAATCCGGACAAAAGATATACCAATTCATAATTAACAGACTGGCACTATCTGCGAGAACTCAAATTGACCTTGCTTGTCGCTTTGTTTCAGTTTTACGGTCACCCCATCACAGTTCAGTTAGTTGTATAACGGAGCTGCGACTTAAAAGTTTTGTTAATACCAAATTAATTTCATACAATACAATTAAATATTTTTGCAATCATACTATAACAAACATATCATTGTACCACGCTATGAGGCAACAAATATAATTGATTATTTTTTTATTTTTCACTTTTAACGAACTTTTCTTGTAAATAATTGCAATAAAAAAATGAATAAAACAGGGTATGTCACTCTAATTCGCTTTATGGCAGTAGAATACATGCATTTTTCAAAAGAGAAGTTCAATATGACATTTTTAGCCGCATAGCTTGTAAAATCGTGCTTTTAGAGTTGTTTTAACTTAATTACTTCCAGCTGCAGTATTTTTGAAGTAGGTTTAGTATACTGAATTTGAAGCATCTATAAATACAGTCTTAAAACGGGTATTCCAACTTGCTCTCCATTATTGACATGATAACAGACTTTTTTACTACAACTGTTTTTTTACAATAAAACAGACAAATTGAATAAAATTACTTTATATTACATTAGTCTGTTTTAACTTATTTAGAGATTTTCTGTCTGTTTGCCTTTCTTTTGGATTACTTGTTTAATGGAGGGGAAATGAATTGCCGGCATGGTATCACCCAACAGAAATCCAAAGGGTTTCAACGGTTCGACATGGTCGCAAATAACCTTAATAATGGCAACAAGCGGGATGGACAGGAACATCCCCGATACTCCCCATAAAGCTCCGCCTGCCAATACAGCAACAATCGATACAAGTGCGTTAATTCGTACTTTGGAGGCCACAATTTTGGGGACTATGTAATTATTGTCGACCAATTGTACAAAATAGTATACTCCCACCACATACAATACAAACCAGGGAGAATCCCTGGTGACCAGTGCAATCATCATGGGTATAGCTATAGCTACTATTCCACCAATATATGGTATAAGATTCAGCAAGGCTCCAAGTATCCCGATAAGGATGGCATAATCAATTCCCAGTATCAACAAGCCGATTGAGTTTAGTATGGCTACAAGCAGGGTTTCCAACACGAGGCCAACAAGGTATTTCTGAACTACAAATTTAGTTTGAGTGATAATGACTGCTACATTTCCTGATTTACCTGATTTGAATAGCCTGTAAATAAAGTCGAGCAGTAGTGGTTTGTAATACAACAGCAAAAAAACATATACCGGTATCAGAAAGACAACCACTAAACCGGTACCCACCGAGAGTAATGTCTTCCCTATCACCAAACTACTGCTGTCGAGCAGTGTCGCTTTAGTTTCTAAAATCCATTCGTTTACTTTTACTGCACTTATATCAAAGTAACCGGGTATCCATTGAATGGTCTGGTTAATCAACTGAGTGAATTTATCTATAAAAACCGGCCATGACTCGCTGAACATGGATAACTGAGAATAGATAAACAGGCCGCATGCCGCAATTACTATCACTGAAAGGAAAAGTGTAAAACAAATAGCAAGAATCCTGTTCAACTTCCATTTCTCAAAGAAATTTACAACAGGATTAAGCAGTATAGCTATCAATGTACCAAAAATCAGCGGCACAAGTATCGCTTGTGTGCCCTGAAGCATGACTACAAAGAAGTAGATCCCTATACACAGCAATGCCCCTTTGGCATAAAAAGGAAGTTTCATATCTATGGCTGAAAGAGTTGGAGATAAGAGAACTAAAACCGATCAGACAGCCGATCAATAAATAATTCTCTTATCTGTATATACCCAACTGTTATTACAACCTGAAGGTTAACCCAAGCTTACCTCCGGTAAATGCATTTCCACCGCCAAACTCAAGGTTGATTCCAACGCGGTTGGTAAAGTAATACCGGGTGCCAATTTGGGCACCAAGTCCCAATCCGGAATTGCGGGTTCCTGAATATCCATCAGGTGATGTCCATATATAAAAGCCTGCATTAGCTCCTGCATATACATCCCAACGGGGTGCAATACCGAACAGTGAATTAAAATGATAATTTAGATTTGCCGACAGTCCTACAATATTATGGTCGTAGTTATTACTTTCCCATTTTTCATGGTAATTTCTGTACGATGCTTCAGCACCAATGGTTAAATCAGGTAATATAGCACGATCAAAGCCGATGTATACAGGAACTCCTGCATCAGACAATCCGAGTCCGATATTGAATTGCGACTGTCCTATTCTGATTGGGTTTTGACTAAAGGTAAAACCTGTTATACATACTAAAGCAAGTGTAAATAATAATGTCTTCATAATCGAGTAATGTATTTGTATTTTCTAAATATGAGAGTACTATCTAACGGTTAAATAATCGGTGGTAAGAATTACTTCCGAGAAAGAAGGATAATTCACACCTGGTTCGTTTTCAGCAGTAATAAACACCTTTACCGGTCTCGAACTTGATACGGTTTCAAACTTTGCAGTCAGATTATTCGACATAAAGTTCTCAGAACTGTTTATTTGTCCTAAGTTAAGTGTATTGTTATCACTATTGATCATCCACACAACATATGCATTCCGGGGAGGAGTAAGCCGGGTGGATGGTGAAAGGTTCGACATCTCTATTACAATAACATAGTTTTTGTTTTTATCGACCTTTATCTGTACGGTTCCCTGCGCTGCCGGAACAATTTCGGAAGTCAGAAAGCGCGTTTTCACAGCACAGGAGCTCATCGTCATCAACAAGATGACACTTGCAGCCAGAACTAAAAAAGTTGATTTAAGTAGTTTTGTTTTCATACGATTGATTGTTGTGAAAATGATGAATGAGTAGGCCGGGAAATGTGTCCGGAAAAAACCTTTCTCCATTTTCGATTATTGATTGTTTGTTTTTTTAAATAAGGAGCTTATGCCCGCAACGATAGTAATTAGGTTGTTGTCGACCAACAGAGTGGTGAACTTTTCAACCATCATAGAACTCAGATAGCCTTTAATACTACGATGCCTTCCGAGTAATAGTCCGGAAATCAGACTGAGAGCCATCTTCAACCCTGACTTCGCAAATTCCATGGGTTTATCCTGATGTGTCAACGAATTTAAAACAGAACCCAGGTTCAGACTCGTAGCTACCGCGTTGAAGGTTATCTGCAACTCATTTTCCCGCATCTTTTTTTGAACTTTCAGTTCGTTTATCCGCACTACAAGATCCGAATAAGCTACTATACTTTTATTTTCCATTATCGTAAGGTGTTTGTTATTCTTTGTCTTCAAGTAGTTTGCGGATAATCGTATTACGCATCCGATTTCCAAGTAGTTTCTTTTTCCCGATTAAAAGAGTCAGGGAGAGCAGCAAATAGAACGCGGCTATGATGGCAAAGCCTGAGTATGTATCGCCGAATAACGCAGAAAGGTAAAATCCAAGACCAATACTGAGTGTAAACACAAATAGAAATACGGATATGCCTACCAACAGCGAACTTAGTAAGGTTGATCCCACCGCTGAAAGCTGTTTTACTGCTTCGAGCTTCACCAGTTCGACATTCAACAACAGGTATTGTTTCATGTTGTCGGATAATTCTTCGAGTTTCTTAAGTATGGGCATAATCATAGTTAGTTGAGAGAGTAGACAAAAGATACCGAACCGATAATTTACACCGGCCCGGCACCTGGTTTATTTAGTGTGATGTTTGACGGTGTCTTCGGCCTTGCCTTTTACATCTTCAACTACCTCTTCTGCTTTATCCCGGATTGAGTTTTCCAGATCATCGGCTTTTTTACGCAATGCCGCTGCTTCGTCGGTTACTTTTTTCTTAATGTCGCTGGCCAGATCTTTAGCTCCGTCGACAATGTTACTGCGGGTTTTGCTTCCCTTTTCAGGGGCGAAAAGTATTCCGAGTGCTGCTCCCGCAAGAGCTCCGATTGCTAAAGCACCCATTAGTTTTCCAATTCCGTTTAAATTATCCATTTTGTTAATCGTATTAATTTTGTACAATTCTGTTTTTTATACCTTTTAATTGGTTAAAACCTGAAACCAATTGTTGCCTGATACCACATGTTCTTATAGCGTGGAGTTGTAGATGTTCCGTCGCCTTCGTTGTTCATTAGATCCCAACCAGCCCGGGCACTAAGTACTAGTTTATTGAGATTGATGTCAAAACCACCGGTTACAGCAAGCGTGTTCTTAAGCAAATTCTCATTGTCGAAATGTTCATCTTGAGTTATATCAACAATACCACTTTTAAAGGTGTAGTTCTGGCTCAACAGGTAAGAATATTGTGGACCTACCAAAATAGACAGGAATTCACCTGTTCTGATTGAAAGAAGGAGAGGCACATCTATAAAGTTGGTTGTACGTGCAAAACTGTAGTCATTGCCCAGTACTGATCCGGATCCCTGGTAACCTTTCTGTGAGAATAAAATTTCAGGTTGCAATCCGATATACTTTGTTAAAGGAAGTGTTACGAACACACCTGCTGCAACCCCCAATTTGGAATCTGCCTGGAATTCTTCACCTTGTGTATCGTAAACATTTGATAGGTTTCCACCGGCTTTTATCCCGAAAGAAGGGGAGGTATTAACCTCTGAATTTTTATCTGATCCGAACAGTTGCGCTGAAACAGACAACGGAATTAATACAAGCATGCTAAGTGAGAGTAATAGTAAGTTCTTGGTTTTCATATGACCATTGGTTGTAAGTACTAATTAAATTATTAGTTCACAAAGATGAGGTTTAATACTACCTAAAGTCTTACATATTTCTTAGTATATATTACATCATTCACAGATTAAAAAAAAGAGCTGACCAGTACTGATCAACTCTTTATCATTTGTTTGTGCAACAGTTTGCACTACACCTTTTCCATATACCAGTCCAGCTGTTTTTTCAGATGCTGTGTTTCGGATATAGTCGAAATTATTTTCTTAAGCCGGAAGAATGCGGTTTCGCTCTTCACCACATAATCGAAAGCCGCATGATGCATGCAATTTACTGCGACATCAATCTTGTCCTGGGCAGAGAGCATTATTACAGGAATCTCCGGATTGTAGGCCTTAATTTTATCGAGTGTTTCCAACCCGTTCATCACATCCCGTTCAACACCGTCGAGCTGGTAGTCAAGCACAATCACATCCGGTTTGTGGGAAAGATTCTCAACACATTCCTCACCGGTGACGTAGGTTTCCACTTCACAATTGGCTAGTTCTGAAAACTCTATCTCGAGTAATTTCAGGAAGACCGGGTCATCATCGACCAGAACTATAAGCATTTGATTTTTCATTTTCTGTTATTCATTAGGATGTATTCCTCTTTCAGCTCATCACAAGCCAAAAGAAAAACACGTTCAAGTTCTGTTATCAGACCGGGAATTTTAGCCGTTTGTTGTTGTGTACCTGCATATTCCTGAACTGTTTTCGCCATTGTTTCGAAAACCGGGTCTATCCCCATAATTATAAAAGAAGGAATCATTTTATGAATTGATGCATGCAATCGCTTCCAGTCTTTAGCAATCATACTTTGCTTCGTAATTTCAATTAACGGGATGGTTTGTTCCAGAAAAAGCTCAATCATCTCCATCATTAAAACGGGATCTGACTTGGTCCGCAATTCAAGGTAGGTTAAGTTAGTGCATCTTGCAGGTTTTGCTGCATCCTCATTTCCCGGTTGTTGGTTAACCGAAACATCATTTCTGACCAGATTCACAATTTTCGCATGAAGCAACCGCTCATCAACAGGTTTGGCAATATAGTCGTTCATACCTACGGCCTTACATTTAGCAAGATCAACCGTGGTAACATCGGCAGTTAAGGCTATGATGGGAATATCTGACTTTAATACAGTACGTATATATTCAGTTGCTTCAAAACCATTCATCTCAGGCATTTGAAGATCCATCAACACAATATCGAATTGTTCCAGTTCCAACTTTTCGATGGCAATTTTTCCATTCGCTGCAATTTCACGTTCGAATCCAAAATCGTCAAGGATCGTTTTCATCAGCAATTGGTTCAGTGGTATATCTTCTGCTACCAGCACCTTCAGCTTTCGGGCATCCAGGTCAACCCCGGGAAGATCTATTTCCAACTCAACAGTTGTGTCGGTTTTTAAAAAACCCAATACAAAACTAAAAGTCGTGCCTTTTGTCAATTCACTTTCAACTTTTACTTTACCACCCTGATTTTCTACAAGCTGCTTTACAATTGCCAAACCAAGTCCGGTACCACCATATAGTCGTGACGTACCACTTGATGCCTGCTGAAAATTTTCAAAGATTTGCTCTAACTTATCATTGCGAATGCCAATACCTGTATCCGTTACACTAAATTGAACAAACACCTTATCATCAGTTACATTTACCAGATTTACACTAACCGTTATACTTCCTTTAGTAGTAAATTTTACAGCATTACTCACCAAATTCAGGATAATCTGATGTAATCGAACCGGATCTCCCAGTAAAACTGCAGGTATGGCAGGGTCGTACCTGATCTTCAGTTTCAGGTTCTTTTCCAGTATTTTAGTTTCGAACAAATGCAACATGGCAAAAATCGATTGTTCCAACTTGAAAGGTATCAGCTCAAAGGTCATTTTACCGGCATCTACCTTTGCCAGATCAAGAATATCGTTAATCAACACTATCAGGGCATCACCACTCATCTTGATAGCAACCAGGTATTCTTTTTGCTTTGCTGTAAGTTCGGTTCGAAGCACGACCTTGGTAAAACCAATGATGGCATTCATTGGAGTGCGAATTTCATGACTCATGTTCGAAAGAAACTGCTGTTTGGCCTTAACGGCATCTTCGGCCTTGCGCATCGCAACCTGAGCAACCGTTTTAGCCTCCTGAGCAATTATATTCGACAAATCAGCAATCTCCAAAGCAACCGTGAGTTCGGTAGCTATTCTTTTTTGTTCGGTTACATCGCGTGCTACAATCACAACTCCCACCACAATTCCTTCGTCGTTCCTGAATACCGAACCATTGAACAAAACATCGGTCAGCTTCCCGTTTATATGGCGTAAAGTCAACGGGAAATCAGTTACTGAACCCTTTGCAAATACTTCCTTATATACTTCACGTGCTTGTTGTGGTTCAGTGAAATAATCAAAGAAATCACTGTCGGTTATTTCGTTACGTGAAAGACCGATAATGTCAACTGTAGCCTTGTTCATGTCCATGATTTTCCCTCCGGCACTTATAGTAACCAGGGGATCCAGACTGGCCTCAATCAGACTGCGTGCATATCCTATCGACTTTGTTTGCATATTTTTGGTGTAAGTTCAGATTTCTTCAATCGCATTTCGCGATTTGTGTTTCAGGTGTTTGTAGTTGGAGGGAGTCAGACCGGTTACCTTTTTAAACTGATTCGACAAATGCCCAACAGAACTGTATTGAAGTCGGTATGATATCTCGGTAAGATTGAGCTCATCATAAAAAAGCAACTCTTTTACCCGTTCAATTTTGTTGTTAATAATAAACTGCTGAATGGTTATTCCCTTTACTTCAGAGAATAAGTTGGAAAGGTAAGTGTAATCGTAGTGGAGAGTTTCACTTATAAAATCAGAGAAGTTTGTCCGGGGTAGCTCATCTGAATAATGAATCATCTGAATAATTAAGGTCTTAACTTTCTCAATTAAAACAGCCCTTTTATCATCCATCAATTCCAGACCTGAAGCTGATAATCCTTGCTTCAACTCGCTTCTTTGCAAGTCAGTAAGCTCTTCCATCACTTCAATTTCACCCAAATCAACTACGATGAAATGAAGCCCGAGCTTTTTAAGTTCTTCTTTCACAACCATCTTACAGCGCTGGCTGACCATATACTTTACATAGATCTTCATACGTTCTTGTGGGTTATATGGAACCGATACCTTCTGAAGGAGTTTTTTATTCGTAACAACTAATCTTCAGCTATATTGATGTGTAAAACCTTGTAAAGTTAGGTATTAATATCCGACAAATAACTTATTAGTACTATCAATTTTTTGATATAAAAAATAATCGCTTTATTCATGGGCTTTTTGAGATACTAATCTACTGAATCTACTAAACAAAAAAAGCCCTGACAATCAAAACTGATTATCAGGGCTTTTTTTATAATCGTTGTCTCACCAGGATTCGAACCTGGACAGGCAGAACCAAAAACTGCAGTGCTACCATTACACCATGAGACAAACATGTGCTTTTTCTAAAGCGGGACAAAGGTAGTATTATTTTTCTTTTTGTGCAAATGAAAAGTATAATTACTCAGCTATCAAAAGGAAATAATTCTTTTTGCCTTTTTGAGCCAACAGGTAGCGTCCGTTCAGCAAATAATCCGGGTTGATTTCATCCTCCGGCTGCTGTACTTTTTCCTTGTTAAGGCTCACCCCACCCGATTGTACCAGCTTTCGCATCTCTCCTTTTGAAGGAAAAACTGCTGCATGTTCGGTAAGCAGGTCGATTGCTTTTACACCCGACTCCAACAGGGCTTTTGATATACGGAACTGGGGCACTCCTTCAAAGACAGCCAACAAGGTATCTTCATCGAGTTTCTTTAATGCTTCCGAAGTTGCATTGCCGAACAGAATACCTGAAGCTTCAACGGCAGCTTCATAATCTTCCCGCGAATGAACCATCACAGTCACTTCTTCTGCCAGACGTTTCTGAAGTGAACGCTGATGAGGTGCTGCTGCATGTTCGGCTACCAGACTATCAATTTCTTCCTTTCCGATGGACGTGAAGATCTTGATGTATTTTTCGGCATCGGCATCGCTCACATTCAGCCAGAACTGATAGAACTTATAGGGTGAGGTGTAGCGGCGATCCAGCCAAACGTTACCACTTTCGGTTTTACCAAACTTGCCACCATCGGCTTTGGTAATCAACGGACATACCAATGCATAGGCTTCGCCATCGGTCTTTCTGCGGATCAGTTCAGTACCAGTGGTGATATTACCCCACTGATCGGATCCTCCCATCTGGAGTTTACAGTTCTTATTCTGATTTAGCCACAGATAGTCGTAACCCTGGAGCAACTGATACGAAAATTCGGTAAACGACATTCCTACACTCGACTCAGCACTTAATCGTTTCTTAACCGAGTCTTTTGCCATCATATAATTCACGGTAATATGCTTACCTATGTCGCGGATAAAATCAAGAAAGGAATACTCCTTCATCCAATCGTAGTTGTTTACCAACTCAGCTGCATTGGGAGCATCGCTCTCAAAATCCAAAAACTTAGCCAACTGCCGTTTAATACTATCCTGATTATGGCGCAGGGCTGCTTCGTCGAGCAGGTTCCGTTCGGCCGATTTGCCGGAAGGATCGCCGATCATTCCGGTTGCACCACCCACCAGCGCGATGGGCTTGTGACCTGCACGTTGAAAATGACGTAACATCATTACACTGACCAGGTGCCCGATATGGAGCGAGTCGGCTGTCGGGTCAATCCCTACATAGGCAGCTGTCATTTCCTTAGCCAATTGTTCTTCCGTACCCGGCATCATGGTGTGAATCATTCCACGCCAGGTGAGTTCTTCAATAAAGTTCATCGTATATTCAATTTTGAGGGTGCAAAGATACAAATTTTTTGGTGGTTAACTAAATCAGTCGGACAAGGATAACATAAAAAACGGGAGAATGGTAACTCATTGTTGACCACTCTCCCGTGTTTAGGTTGGCTGCTGTAATGGATTTAGTTCAGCTGAACTGTTACCAGCGACTTAGCAGGCAGTTTAACCTTTAAAATTCCTTTTTCGATTTTAGCACCTTTCATATCCGCCAGCTTAACTACTTCGGGAGATGCAAAGGTGTTGTGTGAACCGATTTCTTTTGCAGTCAGCACCTGCGCATAACCCACCTTCGAGGCGCTGGTTCCACGCAAGTCACAGCTAAATTCAATCTCGTTAACAGGATCCACATTCACCAGCGATACGTGAATCTTACCTTCCTTATTCATGGATGCTGTTGCTGAAATGGCATTCAGTTTACGTCGGCCTTTACTGTATTCGTGCGAAGTGACAGTTAGCGGAAGGCGGGTTGCATCCTGATGCACCTTATACATATTAAACACATGGTAGGTAGGAGTTAATACCATTTTATCTTCTTCGGTAAGGATAATTGCCTGAAGTACGTTAACCATCTGCGCCAGGTTGGCAATCTGCACGCGCTCAGCATGGTCGTGGAAGATATTCAGAATCACACCGGCAAGGATAGCATCGCGTAAGGTATTCTGCTGATACAGGAAGCCCGGATTGGTTCCTTTTTCTACATTGTACCATGCACCCCACTCGTCGACTACCAGCGAAATGCGCTTAGCAGGATCGTATTTGTCCATAATGGTGGTATGGCGACGAATCAGTTCATCCATACGTACACCGTTAAACAGCACATTGAAATAATCGTCTTCATTAAATCCGGTAGCTTCACCCTTGTTGGTCCAGCTATTGGTAAAGGTATAATTATGAAGCGAGATACCACGCATCATGTGGTGAGGCACGTTGCGCATCAGCGTTTCGGTCCAGTTATAATCATCCACATTAGCACCACCGGCAATCTTGTATACTCTGTTTTCTCCGTAATTACGTACATAGGTAGCATAGCGACGGTATTCGTTGGCATAGGTTTCGGCAGTCATATTACCACCACAGCCCCAGTTTTCATTACCTACACCGAAGTAAGTAACCTTCCAGGGTTTCTCGCGACCGTTTTGCTTGCGCAGGTTGGCCATCGGACTTTCACCATCAAAGGTCATGTACTCAACCCATTTCGACATTTCTTCTACCGAACCACTTCCCACATTCCCGCAGATATAGGGCTCTGTTCCCAGCAACTCGCAGAAATTAAGGAACTCATGTGTACCGAAAGAATTATCTTCTACTACACCACCCCAGTGGGTGTTAATCATTTTCGGACGCGATTCACGTGGCCCTATACCATCTTTCCAATGGTATTCATCGGCAAAACAACCTCCCGGCCAGCGCAGGTTCGGAATTTGAATTGCTTTCAGGGCATTCACCACATCCGTACGATATCCGTTGATATTAGGTATCGATGAGTCCTCACCCACCCATATACCGCCATAAATACAGCGGCCCAGGTGTTCGGCAAAATGTCCGTAGATGTGTTTGTTGATTACTACCGATCCCTGATCGGCATTCAGTACGCCAGTCGCTTTTTGCTGAGCGAAAACAGAAGAGGCTAGCAAGAGGGAAACCGCGGCAAGTATCAGTCCGCTGAATTGTCTTCTCATGGTGTTGAAATTATTTAGGGTTTGTAATTAGTTCCGGAGACAAAAATAATAAACAAACGATGACCACAAGGGGGAGAAAACGTTTTAATGAGTGGAAAATTCTGTATACAGGTCAGAACGACTGCATATCAACCAGTTTACGGTAATACCCGTTCAACAGCATTAACTCCTCGTGCTTACCGCGTTCCACAATTCTCCCTTCGTGCAGCACACAGATCTCGTCAGCCTTTTTGATAGTCGAAAGCCGATGCGCCACTACCAGGGTAGTGCGACTTTCCATCAGGTGATCGAGGGCTTCCTGTACCATCTTTTCCGACTCGGTATCGAGGGCTGAAGTAGCCTCGTCGAGAATCAGCACCGGCGGATTCTTAAGTATAGCACGTGCTATACTGATGCGCTGCCGCTGTCCGCCCGAAAGCTTACTACCTCTATCCCCTATGGTCGACTGATAGCCATTCTCAGTAGCAATAATAAAGTCGTGCGCATTCGCAATTTTAGCTGCTTCTTCCACTTGCTCCTGTGTTGCGTTTTCAACACCAAAGGCAATATTATTAAAGAAGGAATCGTTGAACAGGATCGCTTCCTGATTTACATTTCCAATCAGTTTACGCAGGTCGTGCGCACGAATATCCCTTATATTAACTCCATCGATCAGGATTTCACCTTCCTCAACCAGGTAAAACTTCGGCAACAGGTCGATCAGCGTCGTTTTTCCCGAGCCCGATTGTCCCACCAGCGCCACAGTAGTCCCTTTACGGATGGTCAGGTTGATATCGCGTAACACCCAATCGTTCTGGTAGCGGAAACTAAGGTTGCGGTATTCAATCGCCTTTTCAAAGCGGGATAGTTCCACCGGACGATCAGGCTCCGGGGTTGTATTTTCGGCATCCATTACCTTGTCGATGCGCTCCAGCGCTGCCATCCCCTTTCGCACACCATACATGGCCCGCGAGAGATCTTTAGCAGGAGTAATAATACTATAGAAAATAATAAGGTAATAAATAAACTCGGCAGCGTTGATCGTACTGTTATCATTCAGGATCAGCATACCGCCAAACCAAAGTAGTAGGGCAATAACCACCGTGCCGGTAAACTCGCTTGATGGAAATGCAAGGTGATAGCGACTGTGAAGTCCGTTGAAGGTCGCACGAATTTTCTCATTGAGCGCTGCAAAACGCTCTTCCACCTTTTTCTCAGCATTAAACGCCTTCACTATTCGTAATCCGCCAAGCGTTTCATCCAGCTGTGATAATAATTCTCCCTGCTGAGCCTGTGCTTGCGATGAATCCCGTTTCAGGTTTTTGCCCAGTCGGCCAATCAGCCATCCGCTTATGGGGAGCAGTAACAGCACAAACACCGTCATTTGCCAGCTCATCACGAACAACACTATCAGGTAAATCAGTATCAGCATCGGGTTCTTGAAGATCATCTCCACCGCGTTGATAATCGAAATTTCCACCTCGGTAACATCTGAAGTCATACGCGACATAATATCCCCTTTGCGCTCTTCAGTAAAATAACCGATGGGCAACGAAACTATTTTGCGATACAACTGGTTGCGGATGTCGCGCACCACACCGGTACGTATAGGAATTGTATTACGAACACCCAGGTAGGCAGCGCCCACCTTAAAGGCAGTCATTACAATCAGAAAAAGGGCAACATAGAGCAAAGCCAGCACCGGACCGTTTATAGTAATAATATTTTCTATCCACCAGTTCAGGTTATTACGCAGCGCATCGACGATGGCTGACAGCGAATCGGCTGTCGACCAGGGTTGATACTCCAGTCCTGCAGTACGCATCCCGAACAACATCTGCAGGATGGGAATAATGGCTGCAAAGGAGAAGAGGCTGAAGATAGCCGACAGGAAATTAAAGAACAAGCTTAGTCCGACATACCTTTTGTAGCCCGGAAGAAACCTGCGAAAGATAGAAACTACGTTCATTGACAGATGTTTATTAGATGCCGGTATAGTTACGGGGCGAAATGGCGTGCAGTTCCTTCTTCACATCGTCACTCACCTCCAGGGTTTCTATAAAAGCATAAATCGATTGTTCGGTAATGGCCTCGTTGGTACGGGTTAGGGCTTTCAACGCTTCGTAGGGCGATGGATATTGCTCACGGCGCAGGATGGTTTGAATTCCTTCGGCCACCACAGCCCAGTTGGCATCCAGGTCCTTCACGATGGCAGCCTCGTTGAGCAACAATTTACCCAGACCCTTTAAAATGCTCTGACTGGCAATGAGGGTATGCGCAAAAGGCACTCCCACATTACGAAGCACGGTGCTGTCGGTAAGGTCACGCTGCAGGCGCGATACCGGTAATTTCTCAGAAAGGAAGGATAGTAAGGCATTTGCGATACCCAGGTTCCCTTCGGCATTCTCGAAATCGATAGGGTTAACCTTGTGAGGCATGGCCGATGAGCCCACTTCTCCGGCTTTAATCTTTTGCTTGAAATACTCCATCGACACATAGGTCCACACATCGCGGCAAAAATCGATTAAGATCGTATTGATGCGCTTCATAGCATCAAACTGCGCTGCCAGGTGGTCATAGTTCGATATCTGGGTGGTCCACTGTTCGCGTGCCAGTCCCAGCTTATCAGCCAGAAAAGCATTCCCGAACGCTTTCCAGTCGTACGAAGGATACGCCACTTTATGAGCATTGAAATTTCCGGTTGCTCCGCCAAACTTAGCCGCATGCGGAATAGTAGTCATACCCTCCAGCTGCTGTTGCAGGCGGTTCACAAACACCATTACTTCCTTACCCAGGCGGGTAGGCGAAGCCGGTTGTCCGTGGGTTTTTGCCAGCATGGCCACATTCGCCCATTCAGCAGCATAGTTACGCAGCTGTTGAACCAACAGCTCCATCTCGGGGTAATACACCTTTTCGAGTGCTTCGCGTATTGAAAGAGGAACAGCAGTATTATTAATATCCTGGGAGGTAAGACCAAAATGGATAAATTCTTTGTAATCGGCCAGGTTCAACGCATCGAACTTTTCTTTAATAAAGTACTCCACAGCCTTCACGTCGTGGTTGGTAACCTTTTCGATATCTTTTACTGCCTGGGCATCGGCCAGACTAAATTCCAGGTACACCTTCCGCAAGCTATCGAACAGTGCGACCGGCACGTCGTTTAACTGTGGAAGCGGAAGCTCGCACAACGCAATAAAATACTCAATTTCTACCTGAACACGGTAACGAATCAACGCGTATTCGGAAAAGTAAGCCGCATAGGGTTCGGTTTTGGAACGATAGCGACCATCGGCGGGTGCTATGGCTGTAAGCAGGGAAAGATTCATACGTATCTATAATAGTGTGGAAAGGAA
Organism: Paludibacter sp.; assembly: GCA_028691965.1. Classification (GTDB taxonomy): domain Bacteria; phylum Bacteroidota; class Bacteroidia; order Bacteroidales; family Paludibacteraceae; genus Paludibacter. The sequence goes on from JAQUYE010000014.1 coordinate 44,303, forward strand.
CGCAAAGGTAAACATTTAGCATGGAAGAAAAAAGAAAAAGGGCTGTATTGTGTACTGAAAACTTTTCGCTACCTTTGTTTATTAAAACTAAAAACTATCAACACTTTAAGCTTAAAAAGCAGTGAAATACATTAAGATCCATAAAGAAGGACGGCTAATACTACTGATGCTGCTGTTTGTTCTCTTCTGTATAAACATCTTTATCTATCTTCGGTTTCCGAATTTTCTCTTTGCACTAACTACTATCGTATCAGGGGGAATAATGGTATTCCTTACCTATTTCTTCCGTAATCCGACCCGTGTGGTTGAGATCGACGATCCCAGTCTGATCGTAGCTCCGGCCGACGGAACCGTAGTGGTAGTGGAGACCGTCGACGAGCATGAGTATTTTGGAGATAAACGATTGCAGATATCAATCTTCATGTCGGTATTCGATGTGCATGCCAACTGGTATCCCGTTGCCGGCAAGGTACTGATGACCAAGCATCACAAAGGCCGTCATGTGGCTGCTTACCTGCCAAAGTCGAGTCACGAAAACGAACGATCAACGGTGGTAATTGAAACCGAAGGCAAGACTCAAATCCTGCTTCGTCAGATAGCCGGCGCCCTGGCCCGTCGCATTGTTACCTATGCCCATGCCGGCAAGCCCTGCCACCTCAACGAGCACCTCGGATTCATCAAGTTCGGTTCACGGGTAGATATCTTCCTTCCGGTCGACTCGGAAGTATACGTTCAGGTGGGTGAAGAAACCACCGGCAACGAAACTATTTTAGCACGATTAAACGAATAAGCATATGAATCAATTTGAAGAGTTATTTCAGAAATACAACTGTGATCTGAAAGACGAACAGGTTCAGCAGGAAGTACAACGCATCCTGGCCGATAAGTTCGCCGAAAACAACACTCCCGAAGTATATAAAACCTGTCTGAGTCTGATCGACCTCACCTCCCTGAACGGGACCGATACCGACGAGCAAATCGAAGCAATGACCGCTAAAGTCAATGACTTTCAGAAGAACTACCCGGGATTGCCCAATGTAGGAGCTATCTGTGTATATCCTTCGATGGTGCATGTTGTTAAAAATAACCTGCAACCCAAGATCGGCATTGCATCTGTTGCGGCAGGCTTCCCCGCCTCTCAGACCTTTATCGAGGTGAAAGTTGCCGAAACTTCGATGGCCGTGATGGAAGGCGCCAGCGAAATCGATGTGGTAATCTCTATCGGCAAATTCCTTTCGGGTCGTTACGACGAAGTAAGGGAAGAACTGCAGGAAATCAAAGCTGCCTGTCGTGGATCTCATTTAAAGGTGATTCTCGAAAGCGGAGCGCTTCAATCGGCATCAAATATCAAGAAAGCATCAGTACTGTCGATGTCAGCAGGTGCCGACTTCATTAAGACCTCCACCGGTAAGATACCGGTAGCAGCAACTCCAGAGGCTACCTATATAATGTGTACTGCAATTCGCGACTGGCACGAAAAAACCGGCGATAAGATTGGCTACAAGCCCGCCGGCGGCATTGTTACGACCGAAGATGCAGTTAAGCATTACACCATTGTAAAAGAAATACTGGGAGAAGAATGGCTCAACAACAAGCTGTTCCGCATCGGAGCAAGCCGACTGGCCAACAATCTATTAACCGATATTACCGGTAAAGAAGTGAAATACTTTTAATCGGGAATCAATTTAATTGGAAAATCCACCATCGTTAGTCTTAGTGGCTGCGGGAGGTGGATTTTTTATTTGTTGCGCGACACGGCATATCCGGCACAGGCTATCATTGCCTGTTTCACTTCTCCGTCGGCAAATCCGCTTAAAG
>JAQUYE010000095.1 GCA_028691965.1 Paludibacter sp.
GTCGATTTTTGAACTGAGAAGTAAAGCCCGGCGACTGGTACGTGAACACCATATTCAAATGATCATTATTGACTACTTGCAGTTGATGAATGCTTCAGGTATGAGTTTCGGAAGTCGCGAGCAGGACGTTAGTATAATCTCACGGTCGCTGAAGGGACTGGCAAAGGAGTTGGATATCCCCATTATTGCTCTATCGCAGTTGAATCGTGGTGTGGAAGGAAGAACAGGACTGGATGGTAAGCGTCCGCAGTTATCGGACCTTCGTGAATCCGGAGCTATTGAGCAGGATGCTGATATGGTCTGTTTTATCCATCGTCCGGAATATTACAAAATGACTGAAGATGCCCAGGGTAATTCTCTGCTGGGGATTGCTGAGATTATTATTGCCAAGCACCGTAACGGGGCTACCGGTGATGTTCAGCTTAAGTTTAAAAACATTTACGCTAAGTTCCTTAACAAGGTTGATACTGATCCGGATGATAACCCGGCACTTTCGGGTGGATACCAGACTATTTCATCGAAGATGAATGTGGCCTCAGGTACCGGTTTTGAAACTCCACCACCAGCCACCCCACCATTTGGTGGGGCGCGGTTTGATGAAACTCCGTTTTAAGTGAGTCAGACTTCTTGTTGGTGTTTGTGTTTGAACAGTACGGCAAAGAGTACCATGATTACTGCAGCATAAGCTGTAAAGGTGAACCATATGCCCGGCCAGTCTTTCATTCCTGAAGCATCGGTAAAGAGGCGGTCGACAAGAATACCACTTACAAAGCTACCCATGATGGCGCCAAAACCGTTGGTCATCATCATAAATAAACCCTGTGCGCTGGAGCGTATAGTAGCGTCGGTATTGGTTTCAATAAACAAGGATCCGGAGATGTTGAAGAAATCGAAAGCCATTCCGTAAACAATCATTGATAGTAGAATCATCCACAGACGATCGTCGGGATTTCCGAGTCCGAACAAACCGAAACGTAATACCCATGCAGCCATGCTCATCAGCATCACGTTTTTAATTCCGAATCGTTTCAGGAAGAAGGGGATAGCCAGAATAAATAAGGTTTCAGAAATCTGAGAGATAGACATTACTATTGTGGAGTAACGTACTACAAACGAATCGGCGTACTGAGGTATTTTCTGGAAATCGCTCAGGTAGGTGTCACCATACATATTGGTTAATTGTAGAGCGGCACCCAGAAACATAGAGAAAATAAAGAACAAGGCCATTTTGTAGTTGGCAAAGAGCTTAAACGCTTTCAATCCGAGCGAGTCGACCAGGTTGAGCTGTTTTGAGCCTTTCATAGGAGGCGGACAGGCAGGCAGGGTAAAAGAGTAAATTCCCAGTAGGATGGAGAAAGCAGCAGAGAAGTAGAATTGCACTTCGGTAGCCTTGTTGCCGGTAAGATTAGTAAGCCACATGGCAGCAATAAAGCCAATAGTACCCCAAACACGAATAGGAGGGAAGGCTTTTACTACGTCGAACTTATTAGATTTTAATATTGTATAAGCAACAGAATTTGAAAGCGCAATGGTAGGCATGTAAAAGAACATTGATAAAAGCATTACCCAGAAGAAGGTGGTGGGGTTGTCGACCAGGGTCAGACTAAACATGGCTGCTCCGCTTAACAGATGCAGGATACCATATAACTTTTCAGCATTTACCCACTTGTCGGCCACAATACCGAAGATAGCCGGCATAAAGATGGAAGCTATTCCGAGGGTGGAGAACACCGCACCAAATTCAGTTCCACCCCATTGTTTGGTTTCAAACCAATACACCCCAATCGTAATCAACCAGGATCCCCAGATCATAAACTGGAGAAAACTCATTACTGTCAATCTAAACTTTAGTCCCATTATTGGTATTATTTTTGAAAATTTAAACACAAAAGTAGCTATTTCTTTGTGAATTCAAAATAATACCATTATCTTTGTCAGGATTTTCTGTTCTATCGTCAGGCCTCCTGCCTGCATCCGATTTATATCGACAAACTCAACACAAAAACATCAATTAATTTAGTGTACCAACGTTTATTTCTTTTTCGGAAAGATTTTTTCCTGATAAGCGTATCAACAAACTTATGAGTAATTATAACCTAACACAGCTCGAGTCAAAAGACATGGCTGAGCTACGCCAGATAGCACTGGAACTGGAACTTAAGGTTCCGAATTCAATAACCCAACAAACACTTGTATATGAAATTCTCGACCGACAGGCTGTGGTAAACGCACAGTTAAAATCGGCAAAAGAAAAGACCAGTCCGGCAAAAGGACGTCACTCACGTGTTCAGGTGAAAAAGGGTCAGGAATCTAAGACAAAAACTACTGAGGCAGCCTCCAAAGAACCGAAGGAAGCTCCGGTAAAGGCTGAGCAACCCAAAAGCAAGACGCCACCTGCTGCGAAACAAGCACGTACGCAGAAAGAAAGCAAACCAAACGTAGCTGAAACTGCGGAGCCAAAAGAAGAAAAAAAGGCTGCTCCTGAAGCAGAAAAGAAACAACCGGCCAAACGGGGCCGGAAAAGCAAGACTGAAAAGGCTGCCCCCGAAAAACAAGCTGTAACAGCTGAAAAAGAACCTGCAAAAACAGTAGTTGGCAAAACAGACACTGTTGCTGCCGAAAAACAAGAAACTGCACCGGGTATTATTGTTCCTGCTAAAACGGATGAAGAGCGCCAGCCACGGATGCGGGTAATTAAAAAACCACTTCAACCCGAACTCTCCGTTAATTCAGATGCACCAGCACCTAAAAACATACTTCCTGAACTGGAAGCTGATGAAGTTTCGGACAGCGAACTTACCGAACTACAGTTAAAGACTGCCGACGAAGAGACTCAGGCTTCAGAAACCACTACAAAGGAAGCTCCTCAACAGGAAGCTAATCATGAAAGCACTGCTCCAACACAGGCACAGCCTGCTAATGGACAGCAACAACATCGCCAACAACAACAGAATCAGAATAATAACAACGGTGGAAATAATAACCGCCATAAGTTTGCACCTCAGCGCGCTGAAAAGCAATATGATTTTGACGGAATTCTGGAAGCAACAGGTACACTCGACATGGTATCCGACGGATATGGCTTCTTACGTTCTTCTGATTACAACTACCTGAGTTCGCCCGACGATATCTATGTTTCTCAATCTCAGATAAAACTTTTCGGACTACGTGCCGGTGATACTGTAACAGGTGCTATCCGACCGCCTAAAGAAGGCGAAAAATACTTCCCGCTTATCCGTGTTAGTAAAATTAATGGTCGTAGTCCCGAGTATGTTCGTGACCGGGTACCCTTTGAACACCTGACGCCGCTTTTCCCGGATGAGAAATTCACGCTTTGTACCGGTAAGAACGACGCACTTTCAGTACGTATGGTTGATTTATTTTCACCCATAGGTAAAGGTCAGCGTGGTTTGATTGTGGCGCAACCTAAAACCGGTAAGACTGTCTTATTAAAGGAAATTGCTAATGCTATTGCCGTTAATCATCCGGAAGTGTACATGATTGTGCTTTTGATTGACGAACGTCCTGAAGAAGTAACGGATATGGCACGTAGCGTAAAAGCAGAAGTGGTAGCATCGACTTTTGATGAACCTGCTGAACGTCACGTACGTGTGGCTGCTATGGTTCACGAAAAAGCAAAACGGCTGGTTGAATGTGGTCACGATGTGGTAATTCTGCTCGACTCGATTACCCGTCTGGCACGTGCTTACAATACAGCAATGCCGGCTTCAGGTAAAATTTTATCGGGTGGGGTAGATGCGAATGCATTGCATAAGCCAAAACGTTTCTTTGGTGCTGCCCGTAATATCGAAAATGGTGGTAGTCTGACGATTATAGCTACTGCATTAACAGAGACAGGATCGAAAATGGACGACGTAATCTTTGAAGAATTCAAGGGTACGGGTAATATGGAATTACAGCTTGACCGTCGTCTTGCAAACAAAAGAGTATTCCCCGCTGTTGATATAATGGCTTCAAGTACCCGCCGTGATGATTTACTGCTCGACAACGATACCTTAAACCGTATGTGGATCCTGCGTAAGTACCTTGCGGATATGAATGCTGTGGAAGCTATGGAGTTCATGAAAGATAAAATGGAACGTACTATTAATAATGAAGAGTTCCTGTTGTCGATGATGAGCGAACGTAAATAAGCGATTTAAATACTTCAAATATTAATCAAATTATCTCTTGTATGAAATTATTGGAAGGAAAAGTGGCCATCGTAACCGGTGCTGCCCGCGGAATTGGTAAAGCCATTGCACTGAAACTGGCTAGTGAAGGTGCTGCTATTGCGTTTACTGATTTAAATATCGACGAAAATGCGCTAACTACCCAAAAGGAACTGGAAGCTCTGGGTGTTAAAGCCAAAGGATATGCATCAAATGCTGCTAATTTTGACGAAACGCATACTGTTGTGGAAGAAATTCAAAAGGAGTTTGGTCGCATTGATATTCTGGTTAACAATGCAGGGATTACTAAAGACGGTTTGATGATGCGTATGAGCGAAGCTCAGTGGGATGCAGTTATCAACGTTAACCTGAAATCGGCCTTTAACTTTATCCATGCCTGTACTCCTATCATGATGAAACAACGGAATGGTTCTATCATCAATATGAGTTCGGTGGTAGGGGTTTCGGGAAATGCTGGTCAGGCAAATTACTCTGCTTCAAAAGCAGGTATGATCGGGTTGGCTAAATCGGTAGCTAAAGAATTAGGTTCGCGAGGTATCCGTGCAAATGCTATTGCTCCGGGCTTTATTGAGACAGAAATGACTCATGCGCTCACCGACGAGCAACGTGCTAAATGGGCAGAATTGATTCCTTTGCGTCGTGGAGGTAAACCGGATGAGGTGGCCAATGTAACCTTGTTCCTTGCTTCCGACTTATCATCGTATGTAAGCGGACAAGTGATTAATGTTTGCGGTGGAATGAATACCTGATAAATTGATAATTAGAATTATGAAAAGGCTGCCATCGGATTTTCTCCGATTGGCAGCCTTTCTGTTTGTTAGTTGCTGAACTTCAATTCTTCTCCATCCAGTTCAACCTGTATGGAACTGTTTGGATTGATTTGTCCTGAAAGTATAGCTTTCGACAACTGATTCAGCAATAATCGTTGCAAGGCTCGTTTAACCGGACGTGCACCAAACTGTGGATCGTAGCCTTTCTGTGCGATAAAGTGAAGTGCTTCATCACTTAGATGGAGCTGAATTCCGTTAGTACCTAACAGTTTTTGTACCTGAGTCAACTGCAGCTTTACTATTTCTTCGATCTGTTCTTCATTCAACGGAGCAAACATGATAAGTTCGTCGACACGGTTCAGAAATTCCGGGCGAATCGTCTGCTTAAGCAGTTCAAACACCTGGCTTTTTGTAGTTTCTATAATCTCATCATGATTGAACCCGTTGATCCTTTCGAAATTCTCACGAATAAGAGAGGATCCTATATTGGAAGTCATAATAATTAAGGTGTTCTTGAAGTTAACCGTACGACCTTTATTATCTGTCAATCTGCCATCGTCCAATACCTGTAACAGTACATTAAATACATCGGGGTGAGCCTTTTCTATTTCATCGAACAGTACCACCGAATAAGGTTTCCGGCGTATTGCTTCGGTTAGCTGTCCGCCTTCATCGTAACCAACATATCCCGGAGGTGAGCCGATCAAACGGGTAACAGAGAATTTTTCCTGATACTCACTCATATCGATACGGGTCATCAAGTTTTCATCGTCGAACAGGTATTCAGCCAATGCCTTGGCCAGTTCGGTCTTACCAACCCCTGTTGTCCCCAGAAAGATAAACGAACCAATAGGTCGTTTGGGGTCTTGTAAGCCAGCCCTGCTGCGACGAACTGCATCGGAAACAGCAATGATGGCCTCGTCTTGTCCGACTACCCGGGCATGCAACTCGTCCTCCAGATGAAGTAATTTATCCCGTTCGCTTTGTAGCATCCTGGTTACCGGTATGCCTGTCCATCTACTTACTACGTCTGCAATATCTTCAGCATCCACTTCTTCCTTGATTAAAGCATTACTTCCCTGAAGTTCGGATAACTGACTTTGATATAGGGAAATGTCGTTTTCCAGATTCTTGATTTTACCATATCGGAGTTCAGCAACTTTACCATAGTCGCCTTCACGTTCAGCTTTATCAGCTTCAAACCTGAAGTTCTCAATATCAATCTTAGCCTGTTGGATAAGGTCAATCAGCTTTTTCTCCGACGACCACTTTTCGCGGATTACAGCACCCTCTTTCTTCAGACGGGCAATCTCGTCCTTCAGTTGATCGAGCTTTTTATGATCATTCTCCCGTTTAATTGCTTCCCGTTCAATTTCCAGTTGCTTGACGGTACGTTCTATCACATCCAGTTCTTCGGGAACAGAATCCACTTCGAGGCGTAGTTTGGCTGCAGCTTCGTCCATCAGGTCAATAGCCTTATCGGGTAGAAACCGATCGGTAATATACCGATTAGAGAGCTCTACGGAAGCAATAATAGCATCATCCTTAATTCGGACTTTGTGATGATTTTCATACCGTTCCTTTAGTCCGCGTAAAATCGAGATGGTACTCGGAACATCCGGTTCTTCGACCATTACCAACTGGAAACGGCGTTCAAGTGCTTTATCTTTTTCGAAATACTTCTGGTATTCGTTGAGGGTTGTAGCACCAATAGCACGTAGCTCCCCCCTGGCAAGGGCAGGCTTCAGGATGTTGGCTGCATCCATGGCACCATCACTCTTTCCGGCTCCTACAAGCGTATGAATCTCGTCGATAAAAAGTATAATCTCTCCATCGGCTTTGATTACCTCATTAACAACCGATTTAAGTCGTTCTTCAAATTCTCCTTTATACATGGCACCAGCAATTAGTGCTCCCATATCAAGTGAATAAATCTTTCTCGATTTTAGATTTTCAGGTACATCACCGCGCAGTATCCGATGTGCCAGTCCTTCGGCAATGGCAGTCTTACCTGTACCCGGTTCACCAATAAGAATGGGGTTATTCTTTGTTCGACGGCTCAATATCTGAAGTACCCGACGAATTTCATCATCACGTCCAATTACAGGATCAAGTTTTCCGGCACGAGCCCGCTCGTTAAGATTGACAGCGTACTTAGCAAGTGCGCTTTCGTTTTGTTGATTAGTGTTAGCAGTGTTCATAGTCTATTTATATTAGTCACCCGGGGATGAACAAATTATCAACCAGCGCCGTTTTGGTGTCAATTTGACATCTATAATACCTCCGGAACTCTTTTTAAATGTCAAATTGACAATCAAGCGCACATCAAGCGAACAGTTTGCGATAATTAATCGTTTAATACGAATGGATTTACTTAACAAAACAAATCAGGAATTTTTTCAGTAATTGATAAATAATTAGTAAATTTGCACTCGTTTATAAAAACCGATTATCAAACATAGTATGTCAGAAAAAAAATTGAATTTATTAGCCGATTTTCCTGCAGTAAGCACGCAGGAATGGATGGAAAAGGTCACGGCTGATTTAAAAGGAGCTGATTTTAACAAGCGTCTGGTCTGGAACACCAACGAAGGTTTTAACGTCATGCCTTTTTACCGTGCAGAAGACATTGCAGATTATCCTACTACCGATGTTCAACCAGGTGGTTTCCCTTATGTGAGAGGAACCAGAACTAACAACGACTGGTTTGTACGTCAGGATATTGTGGTAAAAGATGTAAAGGCTGCCAACGCAAAGGCGCTTGAAGTGTTAAACAAGGGTGTTACTTCCTTAGGCTTTAATGTCGACAAGGCAGCCCTGAGTCCTGAATTTATTGCAAGTCTGCTTGAAGGCATTAATGCTGAATGTGTAGAATTAAACTTCCGTACCTGCACTCACAGCTCTGCCTTATTGATGGATTTGTTAGTGGATTATTTTACAGAAAAAAAGTATGATATCCTAAAATTGGAAGGTTCGGTCAACCTCGATGCCATCAACAGCATGTTGGTACGCGGTAAGGAACTTAAGAAAGAAGAAATTACCGAACTTGCTAAAGCAGCTGTAGTATCTGCTGCCCGTCTTCCTTTCTACCGGGTAATAGGCGTGAATGCCACCAGTCTTAATAATGCCGGTGCTTATGCTGCACAGGAACTTGGATACGCTTTGGCTTGGGGTAATGAATACCTCTCGTCGTTGGTAGAGGCTGGTGTGGATACATCGCTGGCAGCCAAAAAAATTAAATTTAATTTCGGAGTTGGTAGTAATTACTTTATGGAAATTGCTAAATTCCGTGCAGCCAAGTGGCTTTGGGCATTAATAGTGGAAGCATATCAACCTGCTTGTCGACGTGAAAACTGTGAGCTTACCCAAAACGGTATTTGTTATTGTGCCATGAAGATGCGCTTGCATGCTGAAACCTCAACCTACAACAAAACTGTTTTTGACGCACATGTAAATATGCTGCGCACACAAACTGAAGCGATGAGTGCTTCGCTGGGTGGTGTAAACTCACTGACAGTATTACCCTTTGATGTATCCTTTAAGAACGGTGACGATTTCTCGGAACGTATAGCACGCAATCAGCAATTATTGCTGAAGGAGGAGTCTAACTTTGATAAAATCAGTGACCCTGCAGGTGGATCGTATTATATTGAAACACTTACAAAAGAGCTGGCCGCTCAGGCATGGAAATTATTCCTTGAGGTCGAAGACAAAGGAGGATTCTATGCTGCTGTAAAAGACGGATCTGTACAGCAGACTATCAAGGCAACAGCTGAAAACCGCCTTAAAAATGTAGCTTCTCGCCGTGAAATTCTGCTTGGCACCAACCAGTTCCCTAATTTCACAGAAGTAGCCGGTAAAAAGGTAACCAAAAAAGCAGATATGTCATCTCACGATGGTGTGGAAACCTTGCCGATGGTTCGTGCAGCGCAGGAGTTCGAAGATTTACGGTTTGCAACAGAAGCAGCTGCTAAGCGTCCTAAAGTATTTATGCTAACTATTGGAAGTCTGGCTATGCGCTTGGCTCGTGCGCAGTTCTCAAGTAATTTGTTTGCATGTGCAGGCTACGAAATTGTTGACAATCTGGGATTTGCCAGTGTTGAAGAAGGCGTAAATGCAGCTCGTAAGGTAAATGCAGATATTATAGTTCTTTGTTCGTCGGATGATGAGTATGCCCAATTCGGGGTAGAAGCTGTTCAGTTGACGAAAGGTAAAGAAATCCTGGTTATTGCCGGAGCACCTGCGTGCACCGACGATCTGAAAGCTGCAGGAGTGGAACACTTCATCAGTGTAAAAACAAATGTACTGGAAGCACTGAAAGGATTCAATGCTTTACTGAAGATTTGAAATTACTATTAATATAAACGATTCAACCACCCGGTTGATTATTAACAAAGATATGAAGCCAAACTTCAAAAATATTCAGATAAATGAATTTAAGGCAGCCGAAATTACGGTGCCTAACGAATCGAATTGGTTGACACCGGAACTAATTCCGGTGAAACCGGTTTATGCAAAAAATGACCTGGATGGAATGCAGCACCTGAATTATGCTGCAGGACTTCCTCCTTACCTGCGTGGTCCGTACTCTGTGATGTATGCCATGCAACCATGGACTATTCGTCAGTATGCCGGATTTTCTACTGCTGAAGAATCAAATGCCTTCTATCGTCGTAACCTGGCATCCGGACAAAAAGGATTGTCGGTTGCATTCGACCTGGCTACTCACCGCGGATACGATGCCGATCACGAACGTGTGGAAGGTGATGTGGGGAAAGCGGGTGTTTCTATTTGCTCGGTAGAAGACATGAAGGTATTATTTGATGGTATACCCTTAAATAAAATGTCGGTTTCCATGACCATGAACGGTGCTGTACTCCCGATTCTTGCGTTCTATATTAATGCAGGACTGGAGCAGGGTGCTAAACTCGAAGAAATGGCCGGAACTATCCAGAATGATATTCTGAAAGAATTTATGGTGAGAAATACCTATATTTATCCGCCTAAGTTCTCAATGAAGATTATCGCTGATATTTTCGA
>JAQUYE010000096.1 GCA_028691965.1 Paludibacter sp.
CCACCCAGGGCAATCCCTTTTATCTTCCCGAGCTTATCTTTTTTCAAGGGATAACGGGGGGTATCAATAATCTGAACCAGGGGAGTTTCTCGTGCGAGGTCCAGTTTAAGTGTTTCCAGGTTTTTAAGCACTTCTCCATACACTGCTGCATACATCTGCGCATCATTCTCGTATTTCATGCGGGGTACTGCAGCCGACTGGTTGGCAGTGTTGATATTCACCTGCGACATACCCGCACTCAACCGCATAGCTGTTTCGTACAAATTACGAATCGAATCGGCAGTATGTTGCATTATATCCACGTTTACCCTACTCTGAGCTGTACGGGTTTCGGCATAGAACTGCGAAGTGCGATTCATCAGTTCTTCCACGAATTGCTTCGAAAACTGTTCGTTCTTACTTTTGAAATCTACCGTCACAATACTTATCTTCTTATCCCGGCGAGTCACTTTCAGTAAGCGCGACTTAACAAACAAGGTATAAACTTCGTTCATCACGCTATCCTGTAGCCTGCTGAAGGTTTCACGATCCTGTCCGATTGGATACGATAAAGCTGCCAGCTCCATATCTTTTCCTTTTTTCCAGCCTTTATCCATTTCCATAAAATCGATATAGGCATCCATTAAAGTCATTCTCTCTCCCTTGAACTCAGTTGGAGAGAGTAAAGCACTTTCGACGGCATGACGCGACTGCAGGATCTGAAGCAGGTTATCGCCACTAAAGGCACTCCCGCTACCCCCTAATATTCCACCAAAGCCAAAACTGGAGGCCAGCGATGCCAGTCCGGAGCCACCTCCGCTTTTTTCTATCAGGGCAAATGATAAATGAGCAGTATACTTTGGCTTTACAATAAACGATGCTCCCAGCCCCAGCGCACCACCTGTAAGTCCGACGATAACAATAATGAGCCACTTGCTTAACATAGCTTTCCACCATATCTTCAACGAAGCTCCCAGATCGGTTAGCGTCAGCTCTTTATAGTGTTGTTGATTTGTTGACATAATTAATTGGTGTTTCGAAGAATAGAATAAACCAATGCCATCACTGAAGTAATTGACGATCCGATCGACACTACTTCTGCAGCACTTACCTTACCCGACAAATCCAGGGTTTTCTTTGGTACAACTATAATGGACCCGGCAACCACTTTGGGATAAAACTTAAACCCAAGGAAAGAACGGGTACCGATTACTCTACCGTTGGGATGCAGTACAAAGCTGTTTTTTCGCAGCGCATTATCAGAGAAGCCCCCTGAGGCTGTAATGAAATTTGAAAAACTATTGGATGAAGAATAGACTACATACGATGGATACATTACTTCCCCTATCACCTTTACAGTTTGTGATTTCTTTGGAATAACCAGAATGTCACCATCTTCAATTAAAATATTTTTGTAGCTATTCGGATCCTTCAAAATATCTGTAAGGCTTAATGATACAATTCCCTCTGCATAAAGCAGCTCCTGCATTTCCTTGAAGTTACCCGATGTTGCCACTGTATCAATAGCCGAAAGATCATCCAGGTTCTTCACCTGCATTTTCTCCAGTACCTTCGCATCAATATCACCTGAATTAGAGCTTTGCAGAATCTTCTTCAGATTTCGACTAAGAATAGTACTCATGGATGTTTGATCGCTTTTGATTTTTTCAGACCGTATCAGGTACGCACCTTCCACAAAAGCATAGCGTGTAAAACCACCGGTAAGGTTCAATAAATCTGAAACCCGTGTGTTTTTAGTTTCAATATTATAATAACCGGGATTTTTCACCTCACCTTCTACCGACGCTATACGTATAGGCTCTACACCTTCGATGGGCCTGACAATAACCAGGTCACCATTTTCAAGTACCATATCACCGGTCCCTTCCACAATATCCAACTCCTTGTCGAGGACAAAGCTAACATTATACGACTTTTTGACCCCGCCTTCCATTTTAGCAGGATCTTTAATAATACGTATTAACTGGATGTTGGAAGTAGAGGCTACTTCGGTAAATCCCTTTGCAAGATAGATGAGGTCTTTAACCATCATCTTTTTATTCAGTTTATAATCACCCGGCTCCAGCACCTCACCGGCAATTCGTACCTCATGATCTTCGAGGAAAGCAGATACGGAATCTACCTTCAGCGAATCATTGTGATGTAACGGGATATCTGCATATTCACCGTTCAACACTTTGGCAAGGTTGAAACTGATAACCTCCGGTATTTTATTCTTTCTACGGCGAATAATCTGAGCCATATTGATAAAGGCTTCATCGCTAACTCCACCAGCCTTTTCGATAAGCGACTTAACACTTGCATCATCATCAATCGAATAGGAACCCGGTCGACGAACAGCACCGGTCAGATATACAATATTATTATAAAAGTCGTCGATAGGTGCTATAAAAATGGAGTCACCCGGCTTCACGATACTATTGGAGATCAAACTAAACGGCACGTCGATTACTTTACGATCCGCACCTTCATAGCGATAGATATTCACCACCGAGCGATTAGCGTTTTCTCCAAAGCCTCCTCCGTAATTTAATAATTCTTCCAACGATTCGCCGGGACGAACCTCGTAGATACCCGGACGTTTAATAGCTCCGTCGATGATGACCTGTGATGTGTTGGGAGTAATCAGCAGAATATCATTATCCTGCATTACAACATTATTCTTGAGGTTACCGGTCGTTAAGAATTCATAGAAGTCGATCGAAGCAATCTTTTCGCCGTTTCTTACAACAACAATTTCGCGCATTGACCCGATTTCGCCGGGACCACCACAGGCGTATAACACATTAAATGCAGTGGCTAACGAAGGTAAGGTGTAGGTCCCGGGAAAAGCAGCCTCTCCGGCTACCGAGACCCGTATACTACGTATATTGCCCAGTGCTATGTCGACCCGTGTTTGTCCGTTACCAATTCCGCCATAATACTTTGAGAGTTCCGACTTTACCTCCCGTAATGCTTTTTCAATGGTAAGCCCACCCACCTGTATAAGTCCGGCATTCGGTATTCGTACTTTCCCTTCAGGAGTTACTTTCACCTTGAAGTTTACATCGTACAAGCCCGAAACATCAATCAACAGCTCATCACCGGAACCAACCACATAATTGCGGGGAGTCGGCAGATTTATATTAGGTTCAAAAGTAATCTTCGACTGACGGAACATTCGGGAGCCATACACCTCCAGTTTTTTGACTTTTTCCTTTTCCTTTCGCTTGCCCGTTTCCTTATCAATCTCAAACTCCCTATCATCAAACTCCTTATACCTGAGTGAATCGGGATATTCAAACGTACGCTCAGAAGTCTCCAGTTCCGACATAACTGTTTTGTTGTCCATTTTCATTCCGCCGGCCAGCTTTTTATACTGAGCTATCTGTTGAGGTGTCAACTTCGACAGGTCCTGAGCCGACAACAAAAGTGTTGAGAACAAAAACAGGAAGAGGGTAATTTTTCTCATATTCTACTTTCTATTATTAACTTATACAGTCATTAGCTTACAACATTCATGGTTAACGTTTATTTTGTGATTTTAGTATTCAAAATAAACGGGTTTTGAGAAATGTACGCAAAGATAATTCTTATATCTTTGCATACAAAAAAATATGAAGATTGAAATTTTCCCTATTGTCGATTCAACCGGAAAAGTGATTGGCAAAGCAAGCAGAGCCGAATGTCACTCCGTTAGCTTTTTGCTTCATCCTGTTGTTCATCTTCACCTGATCAATTCCAGGGGAGAGTTATACCTTCAACGACGAGCACTTTCCAAAGATATTCAGCCCGGCAAATGGGATACTTCTGTTGGCGGACATGTGGATTACGGAGAAACAATCGAACAAGCTTTACTCCGCGAAGCCAGTGAAGAATTAGGGATTAGCAACTTCACTCCGGTATTTATGCATCAGTACACCTTCACCTCCGATGTCGAATCAGAGCTGGTACACAGTTATTATACACTTCATGATGCTCCCGTCAACCCCGATCCGGTTGAAATATCCGAAGGGCGGTTCTGGACACCCGAA
The DNA here is from genome assembly GCA_028691965.1 of Paludibacter sp. GTDB lineage: Bacteria > Bacteroidota > Bacteroidia > Bacteroidales > Paludibacteraceae > Paludibacter. The sequence continues at coordinate 4,014 of JAQUYE010000096.1, forward strand.
GAGATTGTAAACGCAATGGGGAGCAACACCTTTACGCCAAATTTCGAAGTTGAATTTCAGTACCTCTATTCACATCATTTACTTCCACTGAAGTAAAATGTTGCTTAGCCTATCGTTTCATAGTTCAATCCACTATCGGCCAGTTCGCTACGTTCGTAGATATTCCTGCCATCAATTACCAGTGGATTATTCATACTTCGCTTGATGATTTTCCAATTTGGCAACCTGAATTCTTTCCATTCAGTCACAAGAAACAGCGCATCAGTATCAAGCACCGTATCATAAATATCAGTACCAAAGTAGATGCGCTCCGTAGGCAAATCAGAAAACTGATGGTCGAACGTTCGCCGGGCTTCATCCATCGACACCGGATCAAACACGCGTACACTGGCACCGGCCTCCAGTAACTGACGTATCAACACCAATGAGGGTGCTTCGCGCATATCATCGGTATTCGGCTTGAACGATAACCCCCAAATGGCAAACACCTTACCTTCCAGTTCCTTTTCAGGGAAATACTTAAGAAGCTTATTGTACAACACTTGTTTTTGCAGGTCATTGACTTCTTCTACTGCCCTGAGTACCCTTAACTCATATCCATGTTGCTGAGCTGTATGCAATAATGCTTTTACGTCTTTCGGAAAACAGGAACCTCCATAACCACAACCGGGATACAGGAACTTGCTACCGATTCGCTTATCCGTACCAATGCCTTGCCGTACCATTCCGACATCGGCACCCAGCATTTCACACAGATTAGCAATATCATTCATAAAACTGATACGCGTAGCAAGCATGGCATTGGCAGCATATTTTGTCAGCTCCGCCGAAGGAATGTCCATAAAAATAACACGGAAATTATTTAAAAGAAACGGACGGTACAGTCGTGTCATTAACTCTTTGGCTTGTTCACTTTCCACTCCCACCACCACACGGTCAGGACTCATAAAATCCTTTATTGCGTCACCTTCCTTCAGAAATTCAGGATTAGAAGCTACGTCGAATGGCACAGAGACTCCCCGCTTGTCGAGCTCTTCCTGAATTACCTGTTTTACCCGTTTGGCAGTTCCAACCGGAACTGTACTCTTGGTAACCAACAATACATAATTAGTAATGTGCTTTCCAACTGTACGCGCCACTTCGAGCACATACTGCAGATCGGCACTCCCATCCTCGTCGGGAGGAGTTCCCACTGCACTAAATATCACTTGTACTTCGGGTAGTATTTCTGTAAGATTTGTTGTAAAATGCAAACGCCCTGAATGAACGTTATGCGCCACCATGGCTTCCAGACCAGGTTCGTAAATAGGGATGACACCCTTCTTCAGATTGGATATTTTGTTTTCATCAATATCAACACAGGTAACATCCAACCCCATTTCAGCAAAACAGGCACCGGATACCAATCCGACATAACCCGTTCCGACGATTGCAATTTTCATGATTCTATCATTTTTATAGTAAGCGGTTTACTCATTACAGCACAAAAGGTGTCGTATCAAACAAAGTCCGACAGGCACAAATCACGCGCACAAAGTTACTTAAATTAAATTAAAAACCGGATATTTGTGGTATTTTTGTATTCACATTTCATCAGAAGTCAATCAGCTTATGTTAGCAAATCTATATAACTATTCCATTATACTCGGTTCAGGATCACCCCGCAGAAAAGAACTGCTGGAAGGCATCGGCATCCCCTTTTCGGTACAAACTATTGATACTGAAGAAAGCTACCCCGATTATCTGAGAGAAGCAGCCATTCCTGAGTTTCTGGCAGTAAAAAAGGCAGATGCCTTTACGAATCTGCTCGATGATACTACGCTGCTTATTACTGCCGATACCATTGTACTACTCGACGATCAGGTATTGGGAAAACCGGGCGACAAAGAAGAAGCCCGTGCTATACTCACACAACTTTCAGGCCGTGTTCATCAGGTAATTACCGGGGTATGTATAACAACAAAACAACGGCGCAAAACCTTCCATGTTGTTTCGGAAGTACGTTTTGCACCGTTACAAGAGGATGAGATAGAATATTACCTCACTCATTTTTCTCCCTACGATAAAGCAGGGTCGTATGGTATCCAGGAATGGATTGGCTACGTTGGTGTGGAACAAATTACCGGTTCCTTCTACAATGTAATGGGACTGCCTGTTCAGCGTCTGTACTGTGAGTTGAAGAACTGGTAAGCGTTCACCGGTTAAGTCGTTTCAGTTGGAGCAGGAATCTCCTTTCTTCTGACAGTAGCCTTAATTCCATCACCGGCTTCGTTCATTCCCATTACTACAGAGTCGCCTTCCTGCAACTCACCTGCCAACACCACATCGGCCAGCTCATCTTCGAGGTAGCGCTGAATAGCCCGTTTCAACGGACGGGCACCAAACTGAACATCATAGCCTCTTTCAGCTATAAAATCCTTAGCTTCGGGTGTTAACTCAAGTTGATAACCCAGTGCAGTTACCCTTCCAAAGATACCCTTCAGTTCGAGATCGATGATCTTTTTAATCGAATCCCGGCTAAGTTGATCGAAGGTAATGATTTCATCCACACGGTTTAGAAATTCGGGAGAGAAGGTTCTGTTAAGTGCCTTCTGAATAACTCCCCGCGAGTGTTCTGTGTTAATATCAATCTCATCATGGATATTAAATCCAACACCTTTACCAAAATCCTTTAACTGGCGGGTACCTACGTTGGAAGTCATGATGATAATGGTGTTTTTAAAGTCGATCCGACGTCCCAGACTATCCGTAATGCGACCCTCGTCCATCACCTGCAGCAATATATTAAACACATCCGGATGTGCCTTTTCAATTTCGTCCAGCAGAATGATGGAATACGGTTTACGTCGTACCCGTTCAGTAAGCTGACCACCTTCTTCGTAACCCACATATCCCGGAGGAGCTCCGATCAGTCGGGATACAGAGAATTTCTCCATGTATTCACTCATATCAACCCTTATAAGGGCATCCTGACTATCAAACATAAATTCAGAAAGTATCTTGGCAAGATGGGTCTTTCCTACTCCGGTCGGCCCCAGAAAGATAAAGCTACCAATTGGTTTTCCGGGATCTTTAAGACCGATACGGTTACGCTGAATAGCTTTCACTATCTTATTTACTGCTTCGTCCTGACCTATCACCCGGCCACTCAACGCCTCATTCATCTGACGGAGTTTGAATCCTTCTGCCTGCGCAATACGCTGAACAGGAACTCCCGACATCATCGCTACTACTTCAGCAACCTTTTCTTCATCCACGGTCTCGGGATGCAGCTGGGATTCTTTTTCCCACCTGCGAATTGCATCTTCAAGCTGGTACTGCGCCTGCTTTTCCTGATCACGGATCGGTCCGGCAAGTTCATACTTCTGCTCTCCGAGCACCTTCATCTTTTCCTTCTTCAGCTCTTCAATTTTCTTTTCCAGGTCCTCAATCTCCTTAGGAACTGTAACGGTGCCAATGTGAACCCGCGATCCGGCTTCATCCAGCGCATCTATTGCCTTATCAGGAAAAGCCCTGTCGGTTATATAACGCTCGGTAAGTCGTACACAGGCTTTTATTGCTTCGGGGGTGTAACGCACATTGTGGTGAAACTCATACCGATCCTGGATATTTTCAAGTATCTGAAGGGTTTCTTCAGCAGTAGTAGGATCGACCATGATTTTCTGGAAACGGCGTTCAAGGGCACCATCCTTTTCAATACTCTGACGGTATTCGTCCATCGTAGTGGCTCCCACACACTGAATCTCACCTCTTGCCAACGCGGGCTTGAGCATATTTGCTGCATCCAGCGAACCCGGTGCACCACCTGCTCCTACAATAGTATGGATCTCATCAATAAAGAGAATGATATTCGGATTCTTCTGCAACTCATTCAAAATGGCTTTAATACGCTCTTCAAACTGACCGCGGTACTTGGTACCCGCCACGATCGAAGCCATATCCAACGCCACTACCCGTTTGTCGAACAGGATACGCGATACACGACGCTGGATAATCCGAAGTGCCAGTCCTTCCACTATAGCCGATTTTCCAACACCCGGATCGCCAATTAACACAGGATTGTTCTTTTTGCGACGACTTAGAATCTGTGCCAGTCGTTCAATCTCTTTCTCACGACCAACAATCGGATCTAAGCGATTTTCAGCAGCAGCTTTTGTTATGTCAGTTCCAAAGGTATCCAATGCCGGAGTGTCCGACTGACGTGCAGGTCCGCCTGCCGATGCCTGCCGGCTTCTTGGATCTTCATCCTCGTCTTCATCCCTGAAGCCTGAACTGTCTTTCGGAAGTTCGCTGCCCTGTTTTTCAAGAACGGTCTTAACCGACTCGTAGGTAATCTGCTCGGCATTCAACACATCCACTGCAAGGTTGTTCTGTTCCTTCAGCAAGGCCAGCAACAAGTGCTCGGTATCGGCTACTTCCTTATCGAAGACACGACTTTCAAGCTCCATCAGTTTCTTGATACGCTGGGTGCTTTTTAACACCAGCAACTCATCCGTCCCCGGCTCTGCGTCCGTGCGAATCTGGCTTTCTATATTTTGTTTAATGCGAGCAAGATTAATATGATAGGTGTTCAGAACCTCGATTGCTTTCCCTTCGCCATTCCTAAGCAAACCCAGCAACAGATGTTCCGGACCCACATAATTATTTCCTAATCGCTCAGCTTCCTGATTGCTATACATCAAAACATTGTGAAGCTGTTCCGAATAATTTACTGTCATACTGTTTTTATTTTTATCTACAGACAAATGTAGAAAATTTTTCCTTATATAATTAAATACCGCAGCTGATAGCTACAAAATTAATACCCATAAGTTTTTTTTAAATATTTCTGCTATTTTGGCAGACCGTCCGTGTTTTTTTGTATTTTTGCTTTTCTTTTACGAACAGGCCAATAGAATAATAATACGCTAAAACAGATAATGATATGGAAAACGAAGCATTGTTACAGGAAGTGCGCTCCAAAGCCCAACAATGGCTGGATGGAAACTATGATGAAGCAACTAAGGCTGAAGTAAAACAACTCCTCGAAGCTCAGGATAGTACTGCTTTGATAGAGTCGTTCTACCGGGATCTGGAATTTGGAACGGGGGGACTGCGGGGCATTATGGGTGCCGGTACAAACCGCATGAATATCTATACCGTGGGTGCAGCAACCCAGGGACTCAGCAACTACCTGAATGCCTGCTTTGCCGACCTGCCACAAATCTCAGTGGTTATCGGTCACGACTGCCGTAACAACAGTCGCAGGTTCGCTGAAATCTCAGCCGACATCTTCTCTGCCAACGGCATAAAAGTATATCTTTTCGAGGACCTTCGTCCTACTCCTGAAGTGTCGTTTGCTATTCGTCATTTCGGTTGCCAGAGCGGTATCATTCTTACTGCATCCCACAATCCGAAAGAATACAACGGATATAAGGCCTACTGGAACGATGGTGCACAGATTATTGCCCCTCACGACGAAAACATTATTACTGAAGTAAGTAAAATTACAGATGTAAACGCCATCAAATTCAAAGGCAATCCCGACCTGATCGAAATTATCGGCGAGGAAGTGGATAAACTCTATATCGATAAGGTAAAAAGCATCTCCTTATCACCCGATGCCATCCGTCGTCACCACGATATGAAGATAGTCTTCACTCCTATCCACGGAACAGCTGTAAAACTGGTACCCCGGGCTCTTCGCGAATACGGATTTACCAATATTATAGATGTACCCGAACAATATGTGGTAAGTGGTGATTTCCCAACTGTACATTCTCCCAATCCCGAAGAACCTGCAGCACTTGATATGGCTATCCAGCGGGCGAAAGCTACCGATGCCGAACCGGTAATGGCTACCGACCCCGACTCCGACCGAATGGGAATTGCCGTTAAGAATGATGCTGGCGAATGGATACTGGTAAACGGAAATCAAACTGCCCTCCTCTTTGTATATTACCTTATTCGTCGCTG
>JAQUYE010000097.1 GCA_028691965.1 Paludibacter sp.
AACACTCCTTTGCCAAGTCCTTCTTCTACTTTCGACTTTCCCTCAAGATAGGTCTGTGACTCGTAGTAAATTTTGTCAAAATCAACACCCATACGACGGTAGGTAGCATCAAATCCTTCGTACACCCAACCATTCATAGTTTCCCAAAGCGTATACACTTCAGGATCGTGATTTTCCCATGCAAGCAACATTTCCTGGGCCTTTCGCATTAAAGGAGCATTACGTTTAGCATCTTCTTCCGTCAGGCCCTGCTCCATCAGCGTTTTCACTTCAGCTTTGAGAGCCTTATCGAACTCCACATAGTATTTTCCTACCAGGTGATCACCCTTCATTCCTGATGTTTCAGGGGTTTCTCCATTTCCAAACAGCTTCCAGGCCAGCATGGATTTACAAATATGTATACCACGATCATTGACAATATTCGTCTTTACAACTTCCCATCCGTTAGCCTTCTGTATTTCAGCAATTGAGAAACCTAAAAGATTATTGCGTATATGCCCCAAATGCAGCGGTTTGTTAGTGTTGGGTGATGAGTATTCGACCATCATTAACTTACCGCTTCCCACCTTATTCTGTCCGAAGTTCTCTTCGGCCGACAGGGTATTCAGTACTCCTATCCAGTAAGCCGTATCTATGGTAAGATTCAGGAAACCTTTTATTACGTTAAATGCGCTGACCATAGCATGTTGCTCAAGCAGGTAATTACCTATTTCCTCCCCTGCTGCTTCGGGTGATTTCTTAGCAGCTTTCACAAAGGGAAAGATTACTACTGTAAGGTCACCTTCAAATTCCTTTTTTGTTTTTTGAATTTGAATCTGAGCATCAGAGGCTTCGTAAGCATATAACTTAGCTACTGCTGCTTTAACAAGCGATTGGAGGGCGGTTTCTATATTCATAGGTTTTACAATATATTTTTGGGCGTGCAAAGATACAAAAAATCAGTTAACCATTCAAGTTAACTGATTCGCGGAGCGGCAAACGGGGCTCGAACCCGCGACCTTCGGCTTGGGAAGCCAACGCTCTACCGACTGAGCTATTGCCGCGATGATAGTCGAAAACGGTGCGGAATTACTTTTTAGTAAAAAAGCGATTCCGGCATATAAATTTATTTTACTATACCTGCAAAACCCATGAAAGCCATAGCCAGCAGGCCAGCTGTTAACAAGGCAGCAGGAATTCCTTTCATTGCTTTTGGGAGATTCAATAGATTCAATTGCTCGCGAATACCGGCAAACAATATTAAAGCAAGTCCGAACCCGATAGCGGTTGAGATAGCAAAAACTACGCTGCTTACCAGATCCATATCTTTTTGAATAACCATAATTGCCACACCCAACACCGCACAGTTAGTCGTAATAAGGCGAAGGAAAACACCCAGTGCCTGATATAGGGCAGGACAAATTTTCTTAAGGATAATCTCTACCATCTGTACCAGTGCTGCAATGATAAGAATAAAACTTATTGTTTGCAGATAAGTGATATTCAAGGGTTCTAATACCGACTTCTGAATTATAAACGTAAATATCGTTGCAATAGTCATCACAAAAGCAACTGCCCCTGCCATACCCAATGCTGTTTCCACTTTTTTAGATACTCCCAGAAAAGGGCATACTCCAAGGAACTGCGATAATACAATATTATTGACAAAAACGGCACTGATAAATATAAGTATATAGGTCATGATCTTATGCTTTTTTCAGTTTATTGAATATTAAAATTAGGTAAGCCAGGGCTATAAACGCACCGGGAGCTAATACAAAGAGTAACATACCATAGTTTTCAGGGAAGATGGTGAAGCTAAATATCTTGCCGGTTCCCAGCAACTCACGCACTGATCCAAGTAAAGTAAGCGCCATCGTAAAACCAAGTCCCATACCAAGCCCATCGAAAAACGATTTGCCCACCGTATTTTTAGCTGCAAAGGCCTCAGCACGACCCAACACGATACAGTTTACTACAATCAGAGGAATAAACAATCCAAGACTATCATAAAGCGCTGGTATGTAGGCTTGCATTACCATTTCCACCAGGGTTACAAAAGTAGCTATCACCACAATAAATGCAGGGATACGCACCTTATCGGGAATTATGTTCTTTAGCAATGACACTACTACATTGGCAGAAATCAATACGAAAGTTGTAGCTAATCCCATTCCTAATCCGTTAACTGCTGAAGAGGTAGTACCTAAAGTTGGACACATACCCAGCAGCAATACAAAAACAGGATTTTCCTTTATTATCCCGTTAAGCATGGTTTTCATACCTGAATTCTGACTCATAGTTGATCCTCCTCTTCGTTAGCAGTTAGTTTTTCCGACTTCTCAGTAGCTCCACTGATCACATCGTAGTTCTGAGCGTAAGCCTTATAAGCATATTGAATGCTTTCCAAAAAAGCACGGGAGGATATAGTGGCTGCCGTTATGGCGTCAACTTCACCACCGTCTTTACTTACCGTTAAGTTATTCTCCTCCGGTTTCATACCACGGATATCCTGGTTTCCCTTCTCGGTTTTAAACCAATCAGTCATTTTAGTTCCCAACCCTGGTGTTTCTTTCTGTTCGAGAACCGAATAATTGATAATAGCTCCATCTCCATCAAAGCCTACCATTACCTTTATTGCTCCACTGAACCCATTTGTAGAATAGGACTGAACAGCAGCCCCAACAAAAACATCACCTTTATATGCTTTGTACATCGCGAAGGGCTCCTCAAAACCTTCCAGCATTACAAGCTCCTCTGCATCCAGTCGGTCGTATTCGGGCAACACTTCCCTGATGGCGTTCTCTTGTTTTGCCTTTTTGGAAGCGGCAATGGGCTCTTTAGTGAGTGAATACACCGACCCAAGTGCAACAGCAGCAAAAATGGTTATTCCTGTAAGGACCAGGACCATATTTTTAAATGTAGATTCTATCTTAGCCATGTTCTTTACTGATTATGCTTTATTCGGTTTTTCGCCAAAACGTTTCGGTTTAACATAGAAATTAATGAGGGGGGTGAAACCATTCATAATCAGGATGGCAAACGACACTCCCTCAGGGTAAGCTCCCCAGGTACGAATTATGACAGTTAACAAACCAATACCCACACCATAAATCCACATACCACGGAATGTCATAGGTGATGTAACATAATCAGTTGCCATAAAGATAGCTCCGAGCATTAGTCCGCCTGAAAACAAGTGAACAAGTGGCGACGCATAGGTTTCAGGATCTACAGCATACAAAATACCAGCGAAAAGAGCGACGGTTAGTAAAATACTTACCGGTATATGCCAGGTGATAATTTTGCGGAATAACATATACGCCAAACCAATGAGTAATGCAATTGCAGATACTTCTCCGATAGATCCGGGGATGTTACCAATCACCATATCTTTGATTGCAGGTAAGGAAGCAGAACCCTCCTTAAGTATCCCCAACACAGTTGCACCGGTCTCCGCATCCAGGTAATTCATAGTCAGCGGTGCCACAACCGGCCAGGTAGTCATATCTACAGGGAAAGATATTAGCAGGAACACACGACCCACAAGTGCCGGATTAAACGGATTGTTTCCTAATCCTCCAAAGCTCATTTTTGCAACACCAATAGCCACAAGTGCGCCAACAATAATCATCCATATTGGTAAATTGGAAGGCAGATTGAAGGCAAGCAATATACCTGTAACTGCAGCTGATCCATCCAGGATAGTAACCGGACCCTTCAGGATGTATTTTTGAATGAGTAATTCAAAAAGCATACAGGCAGCAACAGCTGTTAGTGTAACAATCAGAGCACCCAGTCCAAAGAAATATAATGAAGCCAACAATGCCGGAATCATAGCGATAATAACTCCTGTCATATTTTTAGATACGGAGTCGCCACTATGAATGTGAGGGGCAGGTGATATAATTAATTTTTCCATTCCAAAGAATTATTTAGCGGTTCGACTTCTTATAATTCCACCTACAGTTGATTTTCCAAAACGAATATAATCAAGTAAGGGGCGATTTGAGGGACAAGTATAACTACAACTTCCGCATTCTATGCAATCCATTACACGGTCAGCTTCCATCTCCGGCCACATATTTCGTTCACTTTGAGCCATAAGCAGATAGGGTTCCAGTCCCATCGGACAAACTGTTACACATTTAGTACAGCGAATACAGTTCTGAACTGGCTTACGAATCGATTCCTCGTCGCGTAAAAACACAACTCCGGAGCTACCTTTAGCCATCGGAATATTCAGATTCATAAGCGACCTGCCCATCATGGGACCACCACCTACTATCTTACCTGTGCCAGCGGGAACTCCACCGGCTTCTTCCACAACACTCGACAGATAAGTACCTAAGCGCACCCGGTAATTTCCGGGATTAGGTGCATCTTTACCGGTGATGGTCATCACACGATCAATCATGGGCTTGTTCTTTTGAACTGCTTCGTAAATTGCATAGGTAGTTGCAACATTCTGCACCACAGCTCCTACTTCAACAGGAATTTTACCACTGGGTACCTGGCGACGAATCAATGCATCTATTAACTGCTTTTCTCCTCCCTGAGGATAGCGTACTTTTAGTGCTTCTACTTCAATACCCTTTAAATTGGCCGCCAGTTTTTTAAGATGGTGAATAGCATCTTTCTTGTTGTTTTCTACTCCGATGATAGCCCGTTCAACCTGAAGTGCTTTCATAAGAATTGTCACACCAATCAAAATCTCTTCTCCGTGTTCCATCATTAATTGATGGTCGCAGGTTAAATACGACTCACACTCAACTGCATTGATAATTAATACCCCGGCCTTTTTACCGGGAGGGGGCATCAGTTTAACATGGGCAGGAAAGGTGGCTCCTCCAAGCCCAACTATACCGGCACTCTTAATTTTTTCAATTATCTCTTCTTTTGATAAGGCGCATTCGCGTTTAATATCCCGGCTACGATCAATCGTTTCGAGCCAATCATCTCCATCAACTTCAATGAAAACTGCGGGGCGTTTATAACCCGAAGCATCCAGTTGAACATCGATCTTACTAACCTTTCCTGATACCGACGAATGTACATTGGCAGAAATAAAACCATTAGCTTGTCCAATAAGCTGCCCGACTTTAACAAGGTCGCCTCTTTTTACGACAGCCTCACTTGGGGTTCCGATATAATGTGCCAGGGGAATTACGGCTTGCTTAGGAAGAGCTGCCGTTTTAATTTGCTGGCCTGCTGAGAATTTATTTTCAGCAGGATGAATCCCTCCGATTCTGAATGTCTTCATAAATATGATCTGTTTTCCCTTAGGAATGTTGTTTAAACTTCAATAAAAGATGGATCAACTAACTACCGTGAAAGCTATCAGGCTTCTATGGTTTCTGCCACCGGCTCTACTTTAGGTTTACGGGGCGGAAAATTAATTTCCTTGATTGCGTTAGTAGGACAAACCTCAACGCATTTACGACAAAGTTTACAGATGTCGTCGTTAATAAATGCCAGACTATTTGCAACTGTGATGGCCTCATGCGGACAAACCTTAAAGCATTTTGCACAACCTATGCAACCTACATCACAGGCTTTCTTAGTAATATGTCCCTTGTCTTCGTTACGACATCCAACATAGATGCGTTTTCCTTTTGGTCCTTTTTTGCGTAATTCAATCAATAATTTCGGACAAGCACGAACACATGCACCACAAGCAGTACATTTAGCATCGTCCACCTCCGGTATCATGGTTTCCGGATTTACCTTTATAGCATCAAATTCACAGGAAATCTCACAATCTCCAAAGCCAAGACAGCCCCAGGAGCAATTAGTTTCTCCACTATACAGATTATGGGCAATAAAACAATGCTTTACACCATCATATTCGTTCAGGCGGGGACGGTGTTCACATGTACCATCACACCGTACGACTGCAACTTTTTGAGCTTGAACTACTGCTGTTTTACCTAATATTGCCGCAACCTTCGCCATCGTATCATTTCCACCTACCGGGCAAAACAAATCACCCAGCTCATCTGATTTAACACAGGCATCTGCAAAACCCCGACATCCGGGGAACCCGCACCCTCCACAATTGGCAGCCGGCAAGGCAGCTTCCACTTCGTCGATACGGGGATCCTCAAAAACATGAAACTTCTTGGCCACAACAAACAAAATCATTGCCGCCACAGCACCGATTACACCCAGGGTAAGTAAAGATATTAAAACTACATTCATGGCTTTTATAAAAACGATCTGATCCAGGTCAGGCAGCATTCAGCTTCTTAACATGGAATTTCAGTTTGGATTTTAATTTATTATTGAATCGGGAAAGTACAAAGTAATAAGGTAACATAGTAGCTAATGCAATACTTCCCGATATGGCTTCATTATCGGTATACGACTTCAGTAGTAACAGGGTAGCAAGCATCAACAGGAAGGGAAGTACAAAAGCCAACAAAACGGCCAAAAGTCCCATTGAACTCTGACCATACAGTATCACGGGCTCACCTACTTTAAAATCATCGCGGTCGGTTTCCACATCAATCAGCTTGTCGTCCATATCTGAAGCCGAACAGGCACCCTTTGCATGGCACGAACTACAGGCCGACATTTGAACAATTTGAACTTGAATGTGTTTTCCCTGTATATTGTGAATGATACCGGAATGTTCGATAATTTCACTCATTTTGTAATGTAGAGATTGCAATTTGAGCGCAAATGTACTACAATTTTTGTTTTACTACAAGATTGTAGTTTATTTTTTATACCAAAAGGCACAAAGTAAGAAAGCCAGCAATGCTAAGCTATTCACTTTGTGCCTTTTGGTGTGGGAGGCTTTCTAATTAATTAGATCGAATCCAGTATAGGGTACCAACGCAGCAGGTATTCTGATACCTTCGGGAGTTTGGTGGTTCTCTAATAAGGCAGCCACAATACGTGGTAGTGCAAGGGCGCTACCGTTTAAAGTATGGCATAATTGCGTCTTTTTATCGTTTCCTTTAAAGCGACATTTTAAACGATTCGCCTGATAGCTTTCGAAATTAGATACCGAACTTACTTCAAGCCAACGCTCCTGAGCTGCAGAAAAAACTTCAAAATCGAAAGTTAATGCCGAAGTGAAACTCATGTCACCTCCGCACAAACGTAGGATACGCCAGGGGAGTTCCAACTTCTCAACCAGCGTTTGAACATAGTTTACCATATCATTCAGAGATTCATACGATTTCTCCGGATGCTGAATCTGTACAATCTCCACTTTATCAAATTGGTGCAAGCGATTCAGCCCACGCACATCTTTACCATATGAACCGGCTTCACGACGAAAACATGCTGAATAGGCTGTGTTCTTAACCGGGAGATCTGACTCACTGAGAATAACATCTCTGTAAATATTGGTCACCGGCACTTCAGCAGTAGGTATCAGGTAAAGATCGTCGGCAGTAGCATGATACATCTGGCCTTCCTTATCGGGCAACTGTCCGGTACCATAACCGGAAGCAGCATTCACCACATAGGGAGGTTGAACCTCCAGGTAACCTGCTTCTCGTGCATTATCCAGAAAAAAATTGATGAGTGCGCGTTGCAAACGGGCACCTTTTCCTTTGTAAACAGGAAAACCTGCTCCTGTAATCTTAACTCCCAGTTCAAAATCGATTAGATCATACTTTTTTGCCAACTCCCAATGAGGCAAGGCACCAGCAGGCAAGGAAGGAAGTATCCCACCCGATCGTTCCACCAAATTATCTTCAGCATGTCGTCCTGCAGGAACTGATTCGTGGGGAAGATTAGGTATCTGCACCAGCAACTCATTCAGTTGTAATTCCAAAGAAGCTTGCCTTTCGGTTAACTCCTGAATGCTTTGCTTTAGTTCAGAGGTTTGTTCTTTTGCAGCGTTCGCTTCAGCAATTTTTCCTTGTTTGAAAAGCATACCAATTTCTTTGGATAAGGCATTTGATTGCGCCAGGGCCTGATCAGCAGTAGTCTGTGTCTGTTTCCGCAAACTATCCAGTTCAATAACTTTAGCTATAATTTCTTCTCCTTTAAAATTCTTCTTTGCCAGACGGCTGATGACTTCCTTAGGATTTTCAGTGATGTATTTTAATGTAAGCATGACGGTTATTAATTAATATTTAGTGAGAAGATAGGATGTGCAGGTGATTAGTCTGTAAAAAAAATCTCCCGCAATTTTACGCTACGGTAAAACAACAGGAGATTAAGCTTTTACGGGTAGCTATACTTAGTTAGCTTCTGCTAAAGGACGTACAGATACATAGGACTTGTTGTCTTTCTTCTTTCTGAATTCAACTACTCCATCAATAAGTGCAAACAAGGTATGGTCCTTACCAAGTCCCATATTTTCACCCGGATGGTGAACAGTACCACGTTGACGTACTATAATATTACCGGCTTTAGCAAACTGACCGCCGTATATCTTTACTCCGAGTCGCTTACTTTCCGATTCGCGACCGTTCTTCGAGCTACCAACTCCTTTTTTATGTGCCATTTTCTTCTAATTTTTTCCGGTTAATTACGCTACAATTTCTTTAATCTTCAATTCAGTGAAGTTCTGACGGTGACCATTGCGTTTGCGATAGCCTTTACGACGTTTTTTGTGAAAAACAATTACTTTTTCACCACGAACATGCGAAAGCACTTCACATACTACTTTTGCTCCCTCAACCACCGGTGCACCTACAGTTACGGCACCTTCGTTGTCGATAAGCAATACTTTGTCAAATTCAACTTCAGAGCCCTGTGCAGCCTCTTCCATACGGTGTACATACAGTCTTCTACCGGCTTCCACCTTGAACTGCTGACCCAAAATTTCTACAATTGCGTACATTATAAAACTTGTTGTTTAAATTACATCGGGAAGGTGAGATACCAGGTGGCAGCGCTTCTTTGTGAACCCTCGTCGAAACAGCGTGCAAAGATAAAAAAAGTTTTTTGAATACCAAAACCTTTTTAGCTCTTAATTATTTAGTGTTTAGCAGCAAATCCCCCTTCAGGCACTTTTGGAATGGCCACATCAGATCCATCTCTTTCTGCCCGATAATGAGGCGACATAATTTCAATACCCCGCTCAGCAAATACATCCTGAATATTCTGGTGAAGCTGAGAGTAGATAGGTGCCACTACTTCCGATTCTGATGAAAATACATTTAACTGATAGGCAACGTAAAAATCATCCAGGCTGGTTTGTAATACAAAAGCCTGTTTTCCGGTTATCAATTTATCAGTTCGGCTTGCAGCCTCAAGCAATGCAGCATGAACATCTCTCCACGGCACATCATATCCGATTGTCACCGAGGTATATAATATTAATCCTTCCGATTTGGCAACAGCTGAATAATTGGTAGTATTCCCCGAAAGCACAGCTGAATTTGGAATGGTGATTTCTTCATTCTTCACTGTACGAAGCCGTGTCACCAACAAGGTTTTTTCCAACACGATACCGGTCACATCGCCCAACTGAATACGATCTCCTTCCTTGAACGGACGCATGTAGGTAATTACAAGTCCTGCCACCATATTGGAGATAGCCGATGAGGATCCCAATGAAACCAACAGTCCGAGGAAAACCGAAACACCCTGAAAGATACCGGAATCAGATCCCGGCAGGTAGGGGAAGATAAGGATAAACATAAAGGCATATAACAAAAACTTAACGATGCTGAAGGTCGGCATCGACCAGTCTTCATGAAACCCTGACACTTTCAGTTTACCTGCTTCAATCTCACCAAACAAATACCTGACAAAGCGGATGGTATATTTAAAAACAACTATGATAACGATGATGGTAAACAGGTTGGGAAGGTATTCCCAAACTGAAAGCATTATTCCACTAAAAGGTTTCCATATAAAATTCAGCAAGGTATCGGCCCAACCCCGTGTAAAAGGGAAAATACTGAATACAAGGGGAAGTAACAGATACACCAGCAATAAAATAATAAACCACTTAATTGCTTTCAACAACCACGACAACACTACCAGT
>JAQUYE010000098.1 GCA_028691965.1 Paludibacter sp.
GGTAACGCTATGTTTTCAAGTGTAGTAAGAGCTTGTCCGCGAAGAACATTCTGCTTCCAGCTCTCACTGCGGCCTACTGTTTTGTAATCGTATTCGTAGGGTTCGTTGCCATCGACTAGGATCTTTATCTTCATCCCTTTCCCATCTACATCGTGATTTGGCAGGGTCGCAATCCGTAGGTTGTAAGTTCCTTCAACGGGCACCTTTAATGTAAACTGCAAACTATCCCCCTGCATCATCTGCACGGCCGAAAAACTATGTCCCAATCCTTCAATAATAACTCCTGTAGTAGTTATATTATCTGCCTGTGAGGCATTCATTGCCTGTACATTCATTGCCTGTTGCTTATCCTTTTTAAAAGGATAAACCGGAAAGTCGTTCGTTGAAAAATCAGGTTTTTCGAAGACTGCAAGTGAACGTGGTCGGAAATCCATCATGTGATTCCATTTGCCGTTTTCCAGTGAATTGTAAATCCTTGTTAATGAATCTATTTCATGATAGGCTTCCAAACTCTTCGCTTCATACTCCTTCGAAAGCGTAAAATTGGTTTCCTGAAGTTCACGTGCCAGTTGAGCATACAACCATTTCTGATTCATTAGTGATGCTCCTCGTACAGGATATTCAATCAATTGATAAAATGCGGAATTCAAACGTTGAGGAATTAATGGCTTGAGTTGATCAATTCGTTGTTCGAGATCAAGATAATTAGTTAATCGATTGGTGAGTTCTTTATTCATGTCTTGATTGTACTCTGTCGTATACACAGGTGTTCGACCTCGGTTAAATCCCGGTTCTTCTACCCTGCTCCATCCCATAAATTCAGGTTTACGTATGCTGGCCAGCCTGTAGTACTCTTTCTTAATAGCTGTCAACTCCTCAGCTAATCCAACACCAAATTCACGCTCCATCCAATGGTGCAGGTGAGAAAACCCTGGTTTAGCATCCTGAATATTCCAAGCCATATCCATAAAATACTCAATCAAGTATTCTGCGGGTTTTATATCACCGGCATTTACTATCCACAACCGGTCTGCTCCGTGATCGTAAGCCCGTTTCATCTCAGTGTAAATAAGCGAAGGTGAGGTAGTTGCCAGCCACAGATAATCATGAGGACGCCCCCAATAAGAAATATGATAATAAACTCCTGAACTGCCGGGCCGAAGGCGCTCCTTTTCATCCGACAACCGTTTTATATAACCATAGTTATCATCACACCAGATAAGGGTAACATGTTCGGGCACATCTAAACCGTCGTTATAAACATCCAGGACTTCCTTATAAGGTATAAAAACCTGGGGGACTTGCGAAGGATCCTTCCCGATGTACTCACGTATCAGATTTTGCTGAACAGGTATAATTCCGGATAGAGCATTTTTATGCTCCTGAAGTGTTTTTACACCCTGCATCATCCCGTCATGCTTCCCTCGCATGCCGATGGTAAATATGTTTTCCGAACCTTTTAGTTCAGATAGTCGATCCGACCAATACTCTACAACATTCTGCTTATTAGTGAGAAAGTTATATTCACCCTTGCCGGCCACATCCCATTCTCCGGCTGAATTTCGGGCAAGCGGTTCGCAATGGGATGTTCCTACTACGATACCATACTTATCAGCCATTTCTTTATTGCCTTTTACAAAGTAAAAAGGTACAGTACATTCATGCATCGCCGGCCAGATTGTATTCGCTCTTAACCGGAGCATCAATTCAAAAATCTTCTCGTAGGCTTCCGGACCAATTGCTCCTTTTGCCGATTCGCTTGCTAAGGTCTTTGTCGCCCAGGGCATCAATCCCCAATCTTCATCATTTATAAAAATTCCCCTGAAACGTACCGATGGGGATTCTGTCTTGCTGTCGGCCGGAAATGGAACCTGATTACGTTGTTGTGGTTTAACATCCGCAAAATAATGCCATGGTGATACCCCGGCTTCACGGGAAAGTTCCATAATGCCGTACGCTTTTGCCCGGTCATCACTTCCCTCAATTAAAAGTTGTTTGCGTTTCCCATTTCCAGTTGTTTTCATTGAAAAAGTTTCCCACGATTGAGCATTATCATGGGAGGTACGGACTATAATATCAGCTTTTCGGTCGGTTGTAACCAGTTTTAGTTCGGCACCGACTACCTGTTCCACATCTCTTTTAAGGAGTTGATAAGCAGTATGAACAACTTCTTTCTCGTCGGGATGAATGTAGATGGATGTTAGTTTGTCCCGTTCGAACAACAACCGGGAAGCCTGTAAAGGAGTCAATCCAACCAGGCTACATATAAGAAACAGTAAAAAATGGTTAAACCTCATCATGCAATGTAATTTAGATCAACAAAAATAGAATAATAAGCTTATATTTCGGACAAATATACAAGTTAAGTGTTCAGGAAACAATTTGTTTACGTTCATGTACCTTCAATATTGTACACTATACTTACTAACATAATCTTTCAACCGGTATGAAACAACGAATCTACTTTATGTTAATGATGGTTGTAAGCTTGTCGACAGCTTGTTCTACAGGAACCAAATTTACTGATGAACCATCGTGGCCGGAAATTAGGCAACAATTGGAAAACCGGCAGTTTACTATTACTATTCGCGAAATGATCCCTATGCAGGGGGCTTCTCAGCAAGTGACGTCTGAATACTCGTTGCGTGTAAAAGGAGATACTGTTATGTCTCATCTTCCCTATTTCGGGAGGGCCTATTCAGCACCTTACGGAGGTGGAAATGTTTTTTCCTTCGAAGCACCTCTTCTTAGTTATTCACTCGAGATGCAAAAAGCTGACCTTGTAAAGATCAGCTTTCGTACACGGACACCCAACGACACCTTTATCTTTTATGTTGATGTATTCAACAACGGGAAGGCATCTGTGCGTGTTTCAGCCACTAATCGTCAGGGAATTTCCTACCTGGGAGAGATCCGGAAAACTGATTAGTGAACTTTTCCGGGTCCTTCTGTAGTCATTTGTACCCGCTTTATAGTTCCATCCGGGTTGTAATACAGGCGATCAATGCATACAGAACGATGATAACTTCCACCATTTGGATTTATACCGCCGTTGTGGTAAACAAAATACCAGTTACCTTTGAACTCTACTATTGCCTGGTGATTTGTATTGCTGTTGCCTGCTATCTCATTCAGAATCCCTTTATACTCCCACGGACCATTGAGTGATTTACTCATTGCATAGGCAATCTTCTCAGGAAATCCGGTAGCATAGGATAAATAATACCAGTCGCCGTGTTTATGAATCCAGGGGGCCTCTGTAAAAGCAGGCAGATCAACCGGTATGATTTCACTGTCGAGTTCTATCATATTATCCTTGAGACGAGCATAGTAGCATTGAGTATTACCCCAAAACAAATAAGCTTGTCCGTCGTCATCAATATAAACTGTAGGATCAATATCATCCCACGAGATGCCTATCCATTTGGTTGTCATATCATTCGTTACCAGTGCTGAACCTCTTGCATCTTTAAACGGACCTGTTGGAGAATCAGAAACTGCAACTCCAAGTCCTTTGCCGCGCTTGGTAGCATGTTCAGTTGTAATATACCAATAAAATTTTCCGTGACGCTCGATTACCTGTGCAGCCCACGCATTATTCCCGGTAGCCCATTTAAAATCTGTATTCCTGAGAGGGACGGGATGTTCGTACCAGGTTTCCAGATCAGTGGAAGAAAAAACAAGCCAGTTGGGCATATTGTAACGTGATCCATCACCGGTATCTTGTCCGCTATAGATATAAAAAGTGTCGTTATGTACCAATGCAGCCGGATCGGCAGTAAACTTATGGGTAAAAAGTGGATTTCCTTTTGCCACAAAACGAACCGGCTTTTGAAGGTATTCACGATAGGCTGAGTTAAGAGAAGGCAAGTGACTGATCAGTGTTTTAATTTCGTTAGTGGTAAGCGCCTTGTTATACACCCTGAAGTCGGTCATTAACGCCCGCAGATAGGTGTCGGCCAGGTAAGGTGAACGAGCCAGAAAGTTATGTGAAGTTGCGCCCAGTGAAGACGGAAGTAAATCTACCGTTTCCGACTTTACTAATTCACCATTTATATACAGTGAACCTATATTCCCCTTTTGAGTATATACAAGATGTTGCCATTCACCGGTTTTCATCGGCTTGCTAAGAGAGAAGCCTTTTTCAGCCCGATAATCACTGTTGGTAATAACATATCCCTGGGTTTTGGCCGACAAGAACATGGCTCCATTCTGCTCTTTCAAAACATCACGACTATTAGCAAAAGTCCATACAAAATTTCCGTTAGCTGAAAGTGAGGATCCTGCATCGGCACAAACATACACTGCCACGGTAAAATCGTTCAGTGAGTGGATAAGGTTACCTACCTGTGCACCCAAATCCAGGTAGCCATTTGAATAACCGGTATTAAAAATCCTATATGCACCCAACTCATCTGTATAGGCATCATTCTTCAAGCTTGCATGGTAACCATTTCCACTTACATCCTGCACCTGACCGTTTGCCACACTAAAATCATAATGAAGTTTAAGGTTCTTCTTCGCTGGTGCTGCTGTCAGACACATAACACCCAGTAGTAGGGTAAATACTAATTGTTTTCTCATGTTTATAAAATTGCTGGTTTTCTTTACTGCAAAAATAAGCAGCAAAAGCATACCACCCAAGCACAATTTATCGAAAAGGGTGTACAAACTCGTATTTATAAAATTACTTTTGTACGTTCATCGTTGATTCCGATTATATAGATACCTGTGTTCAGATTAATGGCCAGTGCATCGGTAGTTGTCTTTTGATATAACAGGAGGCGACCGGATATATCCGTTATGTTTACCAGGGCACCTGCAGGCAGATTGTTGATGTGCAATTGGTTATTGGAAGTTCTGATAGTAACATTCGACATGGCTGCATCGGGACGTTGGGACGACAACAATTTGGGAGCATAGGCAGCACCTTCGTAACTTACCTCCATCACATTTGCACTTAGTAGTCCGTCAGTGTAGTTTTTTCCGAATTGCAAACGATTTTCAAACTGTACACTCTTCAGGCTAAAATCACCGATTCCGTACATAGCATAGGCTCCTTCAAAAGTCAGGTAATAGGTCCCGGCTGCTTTAGAACTAAAACGAAACTCACCCTTTCTCAATCGTTGAGACGCTGCCGTAGTTTGAAATGACTTAGATGCATATTGGTTGGCTACATTTGCAGATGTACTTACACCAACAGTAAGAGGTTGAGCTGATGATGCATTCGCCCAATATTCGTAAAGAAAACTTAATTCATAGTTTGTATTAGCTTCTAAAGAAACAGGGTAAAAATAGCTTGCACTGGAATAAGCACCAGCATCCCACCGTATCGTCATCAGGCGTCCGGTAAATGAACCTCCACCATCCAGTGCGTGCGTTACATCTTCGTAACGAACACCCCCGGCATAGCCTGCAAAATTCCAGGGTATGGAAGCTGATGAACTACTCCATCCGTAGTCGGTTGGCTTTCCGGTTCCGGCACCCGAAGGTCCTGCCCAGTTACTCATTTTCTCATTAACATACACAGCTTGAGCGACACTTTCAGAATTATCGGGTTGAATGTCGCCTATCATAGTAAGACCGGTACTCCCCAGAAAATGTTGTTGTTGGTACACATATACATTATCGTCTTTTACCGCAAAGCGATAGACCTGCTCGCGACTGTTATCAACGTTTGCAAGCACAACCGGTTCCGACAGTATGCTGGTATTGGTTATTTTTCCCGGTTCGAGCGAGAAGCGAAATCCTTTACCCGAAGTAGCGCGTGTCTCTATATCAAGGCCACGACCTACAGCCGACTGAACCGATGCTTTTACTTCTACACTATACTCTCCAACAGGATTAAAGGGAGTCAGCGATTGCGTTTCGACTGTCGTAGCGTTGATTTCTTTTTTTTTTGCCAGTAACGACTCTGTTAATTGAGCCTTACCGGGCAACAAAGGCGGAGCAACACTCCTTGTCAATTCCGGATATAGTGCCTCCTGAGGGATATTCTGACGGGCAGTGGAGGCCGACGACCATGCAAGACTCACAGCTGCCGATCCAATGGTTTCAATAACCAGGTTGTTTTTGTGTGAGGCAATCGTTGAATAATTCACGGTAGTTTCGTTACTCCCCTCTCCGATTTCTGTTTCCAGCTTATCGTTAACATATACTTTTGAGGGCGCTACAGTCGTTAGATGAAGTGAATACTTATCGGCTTCCCGGGTTTCAAAAGTACCCGACCACCGTATACTCTTGGTCCCAGCAGGAATTGTTCCACTCAAGGTGGAAGCTACCACTTCTGAAGCCAGCAATCCTGAAAAGTTCTCTCCTGAAAAGTACTCAGCAAGCAAACCGGACCCGGTAGAAGTTGAAGGATTCTTTGTAAGATAATCAAAAACTGCAATTTTTTGGTCTGTGCTAAGATATACGAACGACAGCACTCCCTGATTACGTAAAAGGGGTCTGTCAACAAGGGGTTCAGAAAGATAACCACTTCGTCCGTCGGTCGAAACCAAGGTCCAGGTAGCATAGTCATTGTCGGGAGATGCCATCAGCACCCCATATCCATTTGCTACCACGTAGGCATTGTCATAGCTATCGATGGCCAGATGAACCCGGCGTGTTGAATTGACCGAATTCCCATTAACTGTAATAAGTCGTTTTACCCAGGTACCATCCTCTTTACGAAAACGGTGGTGCAGCCTTGCTTTCGTTCTGGATGAACCCCAGTTAGCATCACTGGCCTGGCCATCAGGTATATGTGAATTAACAGCATGAATCCGTCCACGACTGTCAACGTCCTGTGTTTCCTGGTTTATATAGCCCCTGTTGTAAGGAATGGCTTCCTCCATGTATGTTTTTTTTGTTTGCCCTAATGCATTGCGGGTTACTTTATCCAGGGTGGGATTCATTACATCCACCGATGCTTTCTGATCTCCACGGCTATCCTTCCAGGTACGACCGTGGTCCTCACTGTAAGCATAGTAAAAGTCGTGATTAGTACCACCACCGAAATCATCGCGCCAGCACCAGGTTACATGTAATCGTCCGAAGCTGTCGTAGGTCATACCGTTTATATAGGCACAGGCATCCGGACTTACATCTTCTCCCTGTACATAGCGGCCAATGAGCGACCATGTTTGTGTACCTGAATCGTACTCACGCAAATAACTATCCCCATAACCACTCAAGCGAAAGCGGCATTCAAACAGAAGGTTTCCATCCGGTTTGGAAATAAAGCGCGGGTAAGTAACATCGGGCACTACCCGATCCATTATGTTCGTTGTTTCCGAGAAACTGGAAGCACTCCAGGGCATTTTTTCCGGTTCGTTAGCCGATCCCTGAACAGTATAACAATAATTCAGCAAATCGTTATGGTGGTCGTACGATAAATGGATACGTCCATCACCCGCACTGATCCCCATAGAAATAGTATTATGAGCATCATTCTCGTTGTTTATGTGTGGGAGTACCACTTCCTCCCAGCTTCCAACGGGCATTTTCCGACGGGCAATACAAACATTACGGGTAGAGTTATAGTAAACTGTATATTGATATCCTTTGTAAGTAAGAATGCCATCGGTTTGAAACTGCTGACCGGATAACTGTTCGCCGTCACCCATTACAAATGCAGCCTGCGAAGGGTAAGTTATACCGACTTTTTGCGGAAGAGATGCTGCCAGTTCTCCGACAGCTAATACAAATAAGACCAGAAAATGAAGACGTTTCATTCAGAAATATGTTAGTTAGTAATATTCATTAAGCGTTCGTAAACTTGTTCTGATACCTTTAGGATAGATCCATGCCGGATACCGCGCGGCAGACTGATCTGGTCGGAGATTTCTTTCCAATTTGTTAAGTCAGAAGAACGAATGGCACCAAAACGATGGTTTCGATACATATCAAAAAAGACTACCCAATCACCCTTAAGGCGGATGGCTGTAGGTCCCTCTACCCAGTAATTCCCGGTGATAGGTTCGCTAGCAGCTGTATAAGGACCGGTAAGTTCATCTGCGTAGGCAAGCTTCAGGTTCTTCTGTACCGGCTCCCTCGTTTCATCTTTAAGAAACATAACCCACCTGTTACCATAACGAAGGATGGTAGCATCAATTACATTAAACCCTGGTTCGTACAATAATTTTGTTTCACTAAAGGTTTTGAAGTCCTTCGTAAGCGTATAATATATACGGTGATTTAGACCGGCTTCCAGTGCCGACTGTGTTTCAGGATAACTTCCTGTAATCGTGGTTGCCCAATATATCATGTATTCTCCACTATAGGGATCCAACGTAATTTCCGGTGCCCAGGTATTTCGTGCTCCTTCCTCATGTTCCATCACCGGTATAAATTGTTGTTCTGACCAATTAATCATATCTTTTGAACTAGCATATCCAATGCCCTTGTCATGCCAGCTGACCGTCCATACCATATGAAAAAGACCATCGAGTCCCTTAATTATGCAAGGATCACGCATAAGCCTGTCGTTGGCAATGGCTGGTCTTAAAAACGAAGAATCATTGTTAAACGCTTTCCAGTTGAGTCCATCACGACTTCCTGCAAGGTGTAATCCATCACTGCTATTTCCTTTAAAATAAGAGAATATCCAGAAATCATGATCGTCAACTACCTTCAACATGTAGTCTGTACCTGGTTCTGTGTCAAAGCTAAGAAGATAATCCCCTGCAGTTGTTCTGACCGACTGCTGACCAGTTTGGAGGAGTGTCAGAGGGCGAGCACTTAATAACTGGCAGCGGTTTCCCGTCAGTGAGCGAAGTTGTACTGTTTCCAATTCATTGGAAGTCCACTTTAATCCCAGTTCGAAACCACCTCTGGCTCGCAGACCGCTAACCTCGCCTTCATCCCATGCCATCGGTAAAGCAGGTAAAAGACTTATATCATTTTCGGTTGATTGGACAAGCATTTCAGCTACAGCAGCAGTTCCTCCAAAATTACCATCGATCTGAAAAGGTGGATGCGCATCAAACAGATTGGGATAAGTACCACCACCAGAACGTTTATCAGGACCTTTATAACCATCAGGATCGACATAGCGTAAGAGTTCACGGTACATTTTATATGCACGGTCACCATCCCTGAGACGCGCCCATAAATTAATACGCCATCCTTTCGACCAACCCGTTGTTTCATCCCCTTTTATTTCAAGCGTTCGGCGACTTGCCTCTGCCAGTTCAGGGGTTAAGCGGGGAGATATGTGCGAACCAGGATGTAATCCAAAGAGATGTGTCTGATGTCGGTGCTGCGGATCCTGATCTTCCCAATCGTAATACCATTCCTGTAAATGGCCTTTACTACCAATCTGATATGGATGTAAGTTAGTTAGAGCCTGTTGAAGAGAGTCGCGGAAGGCGACATCAGTATTCAGAATTTCAGAAGCCCGGATAGTCTGCAAAAATGTTTCCCGGATAATAGCCAGGTCGGCAGTAGCACCAAATAAGGTTGCGCCGGCATAGCCATCTGAAGTCAGGTATTTATTTTCAGGAGAAGTAGATGGAGATGTAATAAGCTTACCGTTTTTATCCCTGACCAGCCAATCCAGGCAAAAGCGGGCAGATCCTTTCATCAACGGGTAAGCATTCTTCTTTAAATACTCCTTATTTTGAGAAAAGAGATAATGCTCCCACAAATGCGTACTTAACCATGCACCACCCATATACCAGTTAGCCCATACCGGATCACCATCTCCAAAATCACCAACAGGATTGCTCATGGCCCAGATATCGGAGTTATGAGCCGCCATCCACCCTCCTACACCTAAAAATGTACGTGCAGTTACAGCACCCGTCCTGGCTATATTCGCAATAAAACCAAGTAAGGGC
>JAQUYE010000099.1 GCA_028691965.1 Paludibacter sp.
CACGGTGCAACAAGCTAAGAAGGTGAAGGTGAACTACACCGTGCATCCCGGCAGGGTATACCGCATTGCTGAACTTGCGTTTCCCGACGATAGTACGGTGCTTGCCCGTGCCATCCGCAGCACACAGGATGCCAGTCTGCTGAAAAGCGGTCGCCCCTACAGTCTCGACCTCATCATTGCCGAGCGGGAGCGTATCGACGCAGTCCTCAAGGAGCAGGGATTCTATTATTTCAGTCCCGATCAGCTGTTGGTGCAGGCCGACAGTACCGTGGGCGATCATAAGGTGAACCTGCGCATGATCATAAAACCCGAAACGCCCCGGCTGGCCTACGAACAGTATTACGTGCGCGATGTGCGCATCGAACCGGCACAGGATTTCCGCGAAGGGGTGCTCGAAGAAATGCTCGACTTCCAGCGTAACAGTCTGTATAACCGCACCAACCACAACCTGGCCCTTCACCGCCTCGTGTCGATGGGCAATTTCCAGTTCGTGCGCAATCGCTTTGTTACTGCCGATACTACGGGCAACTTCCTCGATGCCATTTACACCCTTACACCCTTTCCGTCGAAGTCGCTGCAGGCCGAACTCTCGGTACGTACCAACTCGGCCGACTTCTCCGGGACTGCTTTGTCGGCCAACTGGAGTCACCGCAATGCCTTCAGAGGGGGCGAATTGCTGAATGTTGCCATTTTCGGTGCCATGGACTTTCAGATGGGGAAGGGCACTGCCTATAACCTGTACCGCACGGGAGTGGAAACCAGTATCGTATGGCCACGACTGGTTGCTCCCTTCAGGGCAGCACCTACGGGAAGGTTTATCCCTAAAACCCGTGCCAGTGTGGGCTACGAACTGCAACACCGTTCGCAACTATACACCAAGCACCAGTTCAGCGGCTCCTTCGGCTACCAGTGGAAGACTAATTCACGCAGCGATCACCGCCTTATGGTAACCGATATTACCTATGCCAATCCTGCCTTTGTATCGCCGATGTACCGCGGGTTGATGGCTGCCGATCCCGGACTCGGCAAAAGTGTGGAGCGTGAACTAATTGTCGGTCCCTCGTATATCTTTGAATACACCACTACCATGGAGCAGCAGCGGGCTCATCGCTTCTACAGTAAAAGCTCCGTGCAAACTTCGGCAGTGCTTATGGGACTCCTCAGCGGGGTGTCGGCACAACAGGCCGAACCGAAACGCTTGCTGGGAGTTCCCTTCAGTCAGTTTATCCGCCTCGAGCAGGAATACCGCCACTTCTACCGCCTTGCTCCCGGCGTAGAACTTGCCGGCAGAATAGTGGCAGGTGCCGGCATACCTTTCGGAAATTCGGATGCACTGCCCTATGCCCGTCAGTTCTTTATAGGAGGCTCGAATAGTCTGCGCGCCTTCCCCGCACGCTCCTTAGGACCCGGTACGTTCTTGTCGCCCGTAGCCGGCAACAACTTTATCCCCGATGCCTCGGGCGATCTGAAGCTCGAGATGAATGCCGAATTGCGGACTAAGCTGTTCAGCTTCATCCATGGCGCCCTGTTTGTCGATGCCGGTAATGTGTGGCTGCTCAACGATAATCCGCAAAAACCGGGAGGTGCCATCTCTACCGCTTTCCTCAACGAACTGGCCGTAGGTGCAGGAGCAGGGTTGCGCCTCGATTTTACCATGCTGGTAGTGCGGCTCGACTTAGCCATGCCCTTGTACAAGCCCTGGCTTCCCGCCGGAAACCGGTCGGTGACCAACGACGCCGACTTCGGCACATCCCGGTGGTGGAAAAACAACCGAATGTGGAATATAGCCATCGGATATCCCTTCTGATACTCAAAATGTAACGTGCAGAAAAGCTTTTGTTACAAATGAGTTAGGATTAAACAAAAAAGTACTTCTATATTAGCAGCATCTTATAATAAAGAACGCTAGTGTGTTTTGTAACCTTTTATGTTAATCTTAAAATTGTGTAGTATGAGAAAACTTTTACTTTTTGTTAGTATGATTCTGTTGGTAGGTGCTACTGCAACTGCCGCAAGACTGGATTTACCACTCGGCGCAGGTGCGTTGGGTGCAGGATGGGACAGTTCGTATGATGGAGCGTCTAAAACCATTACCTATACTGCCGACTGGTCGGGAAGAGGCTGGTGGCTTACCGATGCCGACTATTCGGCCTATGATGCAGTTACCGTTGAGTTTGAAGCTACCGATTCACGCCTGCAGGTGGTTATCGAGTATAATAACGACATTGCCAGTACTACTGTTGGTGTTGATGCCGGTGGTACTGTTATCTACGCAGCTTTAAGTGCTGAAGGTAAAGCTTCGGTAAAGCAAATCTATCTTCAGAAAGCTACTGCCGGTACTGTAGTGCTGAAAGCTGCTTACCTCGAAGGTGATGCACCCGCTCCCAACTATAACTTATCGCTGGCGAACCTCGGTTCGGGATGGGACAGCTCTTATGATGCAGCATCCAAAACCATTACCTATACAGGTGCATGGGGCGGAAGAGGCTGGTGGCTGGAGCCAAGCGACTTTTCTATGTATAAAGACGTAGTGGTTAATTTCGTAGCCAATGCAGCAACCGTTAAGCTGGTGGTTGAGTACAGCGACGGAACAGCTAATACTCCCGATGTATATGCCAATGCAGGTGCAACATCTATTAAGGTAGAACTCGACGCTGCTAAAAGTGCCAGTGTAAAACAAATCTATCTGCAGCTGGAAACAGCTACAACGCTGGTGCTCGAAAGTGCGTACTTAACACCTAAAGCCACAGCTACTGATAATGTTACCCGTAATTCGGTCTATTATGCTGATAATACCCTTCACCTGCCTGCCAACGGCGACGTTCAGCTGTTTGATATGAGCGGACGTGCACGCATGCAGCTCACCGGAGTATCTTCAGTGGATCTGTCGGCCTTGTCGACCGGCATGTATATCGTTCGTGCCACTATCGACGGCACCACTCAAATTGTAAAAATGCTCAAGTAAAAAGGAGTTAGATTGTTGGTTTGAAAGAGAACGGGCTTTACTGATTTACTCAGCAAAGCCCGTTTTTATCGTAGTTATTTCCCCGATCTTACCATTGCATCGGTACTTCCATCAGCAATACCCGTGCATCGGTGCCTGCTGTAAGCTTTATTTCGGTAGCATCGGTAATCGCAAGTCCGTCGCGTCGTTCGAGTAGCTCCCCGTTTACCTCCACCGTACCTTCCAGCACAAATACAAAGAGTCCGTTGCCCGGTTTTTTGAATTGATAGCTGGTGCTTACTCCCGCATCAAAGCTGCCCAGGTGAAACCAGGCCTGCTGATGCACCCATACTCCCTGCTCGCCGGCATTGGGCGACACTACCTGGTAAAAGGAATTGTGCGTTGCAATGTCGCTCACTTTAATCTGATCGTAGCGGGGTTCCACATTCTTGGTATCCGGGAAAACCCAGATCTGAAGGAAGCGAACCTCTTCGCTGGCAGAGTTATTATGTTCACTGTGGTAAACACCCGTACCGGCACTCATCACCTGCACTTCGCCTTCGGTAATCACTGCCGTATTGCCCATGCTGTCTTTGTGGCGTAAGGAGCCCGACAGGGGGATCGAGACAATTTCCATATTATCGTGCGGATGCGTACCAAATCCTTGTCCGCCTGCTACCGTATCGTCGTTAAGTACACGAAGCGCCCCGAAATGTACCCGTTGCGGATCATAATATCCCGCAAAACTGAAGGTATGATAACTGTCGAGCCAACCATGATTGGCATGTCCGCGTGTTCCTGCTTTATATAAAACTGTTTTCATAGAGTATATCCTTTCTTTTAATGATGCAAAGATAAGGCTATCTATGAGCAGGTCAGGTACAAAAAGACGGCGCTTCGTTGTAAAAATCCGAGCTTAGTGCAGCTCCTCGGCTTTCTCTATGTATTCGTCGATGATCTTCTTCACCTGCAGGGGAGTCACATTGCCGAATACCTTATTGCCGATGGAGACTACCGGTGCGAGCGAACAGGCGCCCACGCAGCGCAGGGTGCTGAGCGTGAAGATACCATCGGGTGTTGTGCCGCCCACTTTCACATTCAGGCGGCGTTTGAACTCGTCGAGTATCAGCTCATTCCCTTTTACATAGCAGGCCGTTCCCATGCAGATGGAGATGTCGAACTTACCCTTCGGCACCATCGTGAAGAAGGAGTAAAAGGTGACCACCCCGTACACCCTTGCATCAGGGATTTTCAGTTCGCCGGCTACCAGGTGTTGTACTTCTACCGGAAGATAACCCAGTGCGTCCTGCGCTTCGTGCAACACATTTATCAGTTCGTGCTCGTCGTTGCGGTATTTCCTGCACAACTCCACCAAAAAGTTGCGGGTGCTTTCCGAAAGTGTTGTCATATCAGTATTTTTTATCAAAGTAATGGGTGTGTAATAACAAATGTG
This sequence comes from Paludibacter sp., assembly GCA_028691965.1. Classification (GTDB taxonomy): domain Bacteria; phylum Bacteroidota; class Bacteroidia; order Bacteroidales; family Paludibacteraceae; genus Paludibacter. Next base: position 4,398 of record JAQUYE010000099.1, read on the forward strand.
CAAGGTTGCTCATCGGTGCTCCCAGGAAGTTCTTGTACAGGGATACGATATAGGGATTTTCGTGCGACTTGCGTATCTTCTTCGAACCATCTTCCTTGTACAGTGCCAGCTGCCGCTTCTTGAGAATCTCCACATGCCCGTGGTGGTAGGGTTGACCGCCACCTCCGATACATCCTCCGGGGCACGACATGATTTCAATGGCATGGAAATGACTTTTGCCGCTGCGGATATCTTCCAGCATCCGGCGGGCATTTCCTAATCCATGTGCTATCCCTATCTTCAGATCCAGTCCGTCGAAGTCGATCGTCGCCTCACGCAAGCCTTCCATTCCTCTCAGCTCTTCAAATTCGAGCTTCGGAAGTTCCTTGCCGGTATGGATCTCGTAGGCGGTACGCACCGCTGCCTCGATGACTCCACCGGTAGTGCCGAACAGCACTCCTGCTCCGGTCGATTCGCCCAGGGGCTGATCGAATTCCTCGTCGGGAAGCTGGTTCAGGTCGATATTACACAACTTGATGAGTCGTGCCAGTTCGCGCGTCGACAGTACCACATCCACATCCGGGTTGCCGTTTTGCTGGAACTCCGGACGGGCACGCTCGTATTTCTTGGCAAGGCAGGGCATGATCGATACCACCACCAGGTCCTTCCGTTCGATCTTCAGCAGGTCGGCAAAGTAAGTTTTAGCTATCGCGCCGAACATTTGCTGCGGCGAGCGGGCGGTGGAAGGAATATCGCGCATGTCGGGGAACTGATGTTCGAAGAAGTTCACCCAGGCAGGACAGCAGGACGTAAGTATCGGCAGCTTTACCGACGTATCACCGGCCAGGTAGCCTTTCAGTCGGCGCAGCAACTCCGTACCCTCTTCCATAATGGTGAGGTCGGCCGCAAAGTCGGTATCGAACACATAGTGGAAACCCAGTCGGCGCAGGGCAGCTACCATCTTGCCGGTTACCAGGGTGCCCGGTTCGTTGCCAAACTCTTCGCCCAGGGCCGCACGCACTGCCGGAGCAGTCTGCACGATCACCGTCTTGGTAGGATCGTTTAAGGCACGTACAACTTTGGCACTCTCGTCGATTTCGGTCAGGGCGCCCGTCGGACACACAGCCACGCATTGTCCGCAGAAGGTACATACCGAATTAATAAGGTCGTTGCCGAAGGCAGGCGTTACCACCGAATGGAAGCCGCGGTTCACGGCACCCAGGCATCCCACGGTCTGCACCTCGTTACACATCATCTCACACCGCCGGCACAGGATACACTTGTTCGGATCGCGCGAGATAGCCGGCGAGTTCCCCTTCGGAAGGTGGGTCTTTTCACCCTCGTAATGCAACTCACGAATGCCGAGGCGGTCGGCAACCACCTGTAATTCGCAGTCGCCCGCCTTCGCACAGGTAAGGCATTCGGCGGGGTGGTCCGAGAGGATCAGCTCCATCACCGTGCGCCTTGCGTTAATCACCCGCATCGAGTGCGTTTGTATTTCCATCCCGTCTTCCACTTCCGTGCAGCACGAAGGCACCAGGTTTTTGCGCCCTTTCACTTCCACCACGCAGATGCGGCATCCGCCGGGTTTATTCTCTATATTGATATCATGCAACTTCATAAAGCACAGCGAGGGGATATCAATTCCCACCTGCCGGGCAGCGTCGAGCACAGTAAGCCCTTTCGCTACACTGTGTTTTGTATTATCGATGGTGATAGTTACTTCTTTCATCGTTCGGTAGTTTTAATTGATGATGATGGCATTGAACTTACACTTGCTCAGGCAAATGCCACATTTAATACACTGGTGATCGAGAATGGAATGCACTTCTCCCTTGTCGCCGTAGATGGCTTCGACGGGACAGTTCCGGAAGCATACCGTACAGCCCGTACACTTGTCGGGGAGGATCACATAGTGAATCAATTCCTTACACTGGTGTGCACTACAGTTACGCTCTTCGATATGAGCCACATATTCGTCGTGGAACTGGTTGAGAGTCGACAGCACCGGATTTGGTGAAGTTTGTCCCAGTCCACACAGGGAGGTATCTTTTATAACTACTGACAAATCTTTTATCTTTTGCAGGTCGGCCATGGTACCCTTGCCATCGGTAATCTTTACCAGCATCTCGTGGAGTCGCTTGTTTCCTAAACGACAGGGAGCACATTTCCCGCACGATTCATCAATTGAGAATTCGAGGTAGAACTTGGCCATCGACACCATACAGTCGTCCTCGTCGAGCACGATCATCCCTCCCGAACCCATCATCGAGCCCGCTTCGAGCAGGTGTTCGTAGTCGATCGGTGTGTCGAGGTATTGCTCACTCAGGCAACCGCCCGAAGGGCCGCCTGTTTGTGCTGCCTTGAATTTCTTGATTCCCTTAATGCCACCTCCGATTTCGAAGATGATCTCCCGCAGGGTGGTGCCCATGGGGACTTCTATAAGGCCCGTGCGTTTAATCTTACCCGCCAGGGCAAATACCTTGGTGCCCTTCGAGGTGGCAGTGCCTATCGACGAGAACCATTCGGCGCCGTTGCGGATGATGGTGGCTATGTTTGCCAGTGTTTCCACATTGTTCACGCAGGTGGGCTTGCCCATGTACCCGCTTACCGAAGGGTAGGGCGGTTTGAAGGTCGGTTCACCGCGCATCCCTTCCATCGAATGGATAAGGGCCGTTTCCTCCCCGCACACGAAAGCGCCGGCGCCATAGCGGATTTCTATGTCGAAGCTGAAGCCCGAGTGCAGGATATTCTCACCCAGGAATCCCTGTTCGCGTGCCTGATTCAGGGCAGTCTTCAGGCGACTGATTGCCAGTGGATATTCGGCACGGATATAGACCAGTCCGTTGTTCGACCCGATGCTATACCCGCAAATGATCATTGCCTCAATCACCGAATGCGGATCGCCCTCCAGTACCGAGCGGTCCATAAAGGCACCCGGGTCGCCCTCGTCGGCATTACAGACCACGTATTTTACATCGCTTTTCGACTTGCGGGTTATCTCCCATTTCAGTCCCGTAGAGAATCCGCCGCCTCCGCGACCGCGCAATCCCGAATCCTTTATTTCAGCAATTACCTTTTCCGGTTTTTTGGTAAGGCATTTCATCAGGGCCTTATACCCCTCCCGGTCGATGTACTCCTGAATGTTTTCCGGATCTATCTCCCCGCAGTTGCGGAGGGCGATCTTTAATTGTTTACGACTGAAGTCACCTTCGGGCGGGATTATCCCCTCGGTATGATCTCCTTTTAACAGAAAATGATCGATAATATCGCGTGCCCGTTCTTCGTTTACGTTTCCGAAATAGACGGCATCCTTACCGGGCAGCGTGATGGAAATGGTAGGTTCGGCATAACAATGACCCATGCAGCCGGTCTTCACCAGACTTGCAGGATAGTTGAGGCGCGAAAGTTCCTTGTCAAACAAGTTAAGAATGTCCTGCGTGCCGGATGCAATGCCGCAGGTACCCATTGCAAATTTAATAATGGTATTTTCCATTCTTTGTGATTTATTAGCGTGATTTAAGGAAAATAGTTGCTACAAATATAAACATTGTTTTCGTATTAAAGAAATAATTCATTAATTATTTCCAATCAGGTTCACAATTGTGTCAAAAGGGTGGAAAGCGTTGTGGGAGCGGGTTTTTTTTAATTTCTTTGTTTTGCAAAATATAACTAACATGAATACAATAAAACAATTTTTCCTGCTCTTACTGTTGATGCCCTTTCTGGCATCCAACGCACAGGTTTCGTTTGGCGAACCTGCACGAATTAATGACGACTGGCGTTTTCTGCTTGCCGATCCCGAAGAAGCAAGTAAGCCGGAATTTGATGATAGCCGCTGGCAAGGTATTGCTGTGCCGCATGACTGGAGTGTAAAAGGATTTCTGAGTCCCACGCTGGCCAGTGCAACGGGCTACCTGCCCGGTGGAATCGCCTGGTACCGTAAATCGCTTGAGGTACCCGCCGCACAACAGGGAAAGAAAGTATACCTGTATTTCGAAGGAGTGTACAATCGCAGCGAGGTATTCGTCAACGGTCAGTCGCTGGGCAAGCGCCCCAACGGATACGTATCGTTTATGTACGATGCGACACCTTATATACAGTATGGCAAAGCCAACACCATTGCAGTACGCGTGGATCACAGTCAGTCGGCCGACTCCCGCTGGTACACCGGTTCGGGTATCTACCGCGATGTGTGGGTAGTGTATGCATCGCCCCTGCACATTGCCCAATGGGGAGTGTATGCCGTTCCCGAAGTGGATAAGCGCGGCAATGCAGCCCTGAAGGTGAATGTCGAACTTACCAATGGTACGGGAGCCGATGCTACCGTTCAGGTGGTAAACGAATTGAAAGACCCTGCCGGAAAAACCGTAGCCACTTCGAAGCAAAATATTAAGCTGGGAACCGATAAATCGCAGTCGGTCGACCTGCGCATGCGAGTGAAAAACCCCGTACGCTGGAGTCTCGACAATCCCGCCTTGTACACCTTACATACCAGGGTACTTCATAAGGGCAAGGTGATCGACCAGACCACTACCCGCACCGGTATCCGCGAGTTTACCTTCGATGCCAACAAAGGTTTTGCCCTCAACGGCGAATGGATGAAGGTAAAGGGAGTATGTCTGCACCACGACTCGGGAGTATTAGGAGCCGAGGTGTACGAAGAAGTATGGCGTCGCCGCCTGCTTGCCCTCAAATCGCTGGGTGTAAACGCCATTCGTACCAGTCACAACCCCCAGGCCCCTAATATGTACGCTTTGTGCGACGAGCTCGGACTGTTGGTGATGAACGAAGCTTTCGACGAATGGGAATTCCCGAAACGCAAGTGGCTCGAAGGCTGGAATGTAGGCACTCCCGGTTTCCAGGGAAGTTATGATTTCTTTGCTGAGTGGGGCGAAAAAGACCTCGAAGATATGGTGAAGCGCGACCGCAATCACATTTCGATCTTTGCCTGGAGTATTGGTAACGAAGTGGATTACCCCAACGATCCCTATTCGCACCCTGTATTAGGAGGTAAGAATGTACCCGGCTTTACCCAGGCTATCTACGGAGGTTATCGTCCCGATGCCCCCGATGCCATGCGGTTAGGAGCTATTGCCAAGCGATTGGCAGCTGTTGTGCGCCAGTTCGACCCTTCACGTCCCGTAACTGCCGGTCTGGCCGGTGTTGCCATGTCGAACGAAACCGAGTACCCTGCCGCCCTCGACATTGCCGGTTACAACTATACCGAGAGCATGTACGATTCCGATCATAAGAAATACCCCAACCGTGTTATTTACGGAAGTGAAAACCGTCACGACATGCAGGCCTGGAAAGACGTACGCGATCGTGAGTTTATCTTCGGTCAGTTCCTGTGGACAGGAATCGATTACTTAGGCGAATCAGGACGCT
>JAQUYE010000100.1 GCA_028691965.1 Paludibacter sp.
CCCTGTGGTATCAAATGTTCAAGTTGAGCATCCTCGGAGACAATGGTCTGGAATCCGGGCCTGGCTGTTTCTGAAACCTGCTCGTTGTTGGTAGTCGAGGGCTGTTTCTCAATGATAAAGGTTTTTTTGCCTAACAGACTCCCTTTATACCAAAGCTCTGCGTGATACTCACCCTCCGGCCATTGCTGTCCTTTGTTGGTGATGTAGGAATGCCCTCTTCCCCGGTTATGGGCTGGTGGGCTAATCCTGAATTCTTTTATTAATCGTTGGTGAGTGTCACTATACCATTTTAGTATAAAATCTGTCCCATCTGTTTTTCCTTCGTATCCAAATACCAAATCGATTTGATGAATGGAAGCCGGAAACCTGTGCATGGTTTGTGTAAGTTGGTACGTATTATCTCTGGTGTGACCAATCTGAATATCAGTGATATGGATAGTTTCTTTTCCGGATGCTTCGTCAGCGTGAGCTGTCTCGTTACTCATACCTTTCTCTGCAGTAGTGTTCTTCAAATCCTCCGGATCGATTAGCAGGGTGAAACTGTCAATGATTTGATCTGCTTCTTTCGATCTCTGCTTTAGTAATTCGACAGGTATGATAGTGTATACAATATACCCTTTACCCCCATTTAGTATAAAGTAGGCACCCACCACCGTATTGAGTTTATTGTATTGCCAGCTGTACGCTGCGGCAACAGCGGGAATGCCGTTCAAATTACCCTCTTCTCTGGCGAGAAGAGTTGCTCCTGTTAGTACGCTTTTTTCAAAGGCCTGCTGAATTAAAGCGGTGGTAACCTGATGGGTTGATGTGAACGACCTGACCAGAATAAGTACATTTTGGTCGGGGCTGACTGCAACAAGATTTTTTTCACCCTGATCCCAAAATTCTTTTTTCTGGTAATTATTGGGCAGGTTAATCGTAAACCCCATCTCATTGTCGGTATATATGCTGCTTTGCGTATACACAGCAGATGAGAAGCTGAAAAATAACAGAGCAATAACCAGCTTTATCGTGACTTTCATGGTTAATAGTTTTTAATCGCTGAGATTTATAATCAACCTACCGTCTTTTAATCTTAAAACAGCCTCAGTGTAGTACAAATACATGGAGATATTCAAAGATATATATAATGTATAAAAAAAACACTTTACAATTAAAAATTGTTTAGGGTTGTAAATGTATATTATCAGTAATATTTAAAATTCTGTTTGAAAAAAGACGATTAATTTATGAGCGACTGTTGTAAATGCTTGTTTGGGTGGCTTTAGTTGGTGTAAGCTGTTTTATTCTGAGCACCTATCGGGGTGGTTACCTGAGTTAGTAAAGCAATACTTCTTATTGCCAGTTTGACACACTTTTCTGAAAAGTCGCGCATCGTTACCCGGACAGCACGAAATCAGGATTAGCTCTCTGGTAGAATCCTTTACAGCCGGTATTATATTCCCTTTATGACTATATATGATTTGAGCTACATCGGCAATGCAGACCGCCCACATCGGCAATGTAGACCGCTTACATCGGCAATGCAGATCGCGGAGCATAGGGTTAGCGGAGTAAAGGCCTGCTTTCTTCCACCCTGAACTTCACGATATTTTCTATTAATTTGTAGGGAATGGGCTGGTGAAGCGGGAACTGTACGGATCCTTTTCCTTGTTTATAGGCGGAGAGTTCGTCTTTAAAAGCGAAATGACCGCTGGGCGTTGCGTAAAATCCGATATGGGTTTTGTAGGCTGCAAAATAAACCAGGGGTTTCTTGTTCAGCTTGTAGGCGGGCATGCCATAGGCGATCGATTCCTCTGCGCCGGGGGCATTCTCCTTGATCAGCTTCCTGATTTTTGCCAGGATGTGCTGAGTTTCGGCAGGGAATTGTGCAATATAGGTGTCGATTGCGTTCATGTTAGCTGTTATATACGTTGTTGCTTTCACCACCCGGTGAAGAATTCTCTTTTTTTGATTCTAACGTATTAACAGGTCAAATGTTTCACCGGTAGGGTTATACCACTAGCTGTAACATTTTTACAACATTTATTACATACCCTCCTCACAGCATTGAAATAAAGCTGTAACACCTGCTGCATACTTTTGCACCGAATCTTAGTGTAAAAAATTAAAGTGTATAAAAAATGAGAAAGTTATTCTTGAATTTTGCTGTTGTGTTGCTCGGAATGGCAACTGTGTTTTCTTCATGTGAAGATAAAGTAACCGAGGATCCGGATGCCGACCTGAAGGATGCTCCTAATGAAGTAATTGTTAAGTCAACCATCAAAGGGGAACGTCAGTTTGTGAACGACTCAGTTTATATATTGATGGGTCAGATAAACGTGGAAGGCACTTTGAATATTGAAGCCGGAACTATTATAAAAGGAGATAAGGTAACCAAAGGTACCCTGGTGGTGCTTCCGGGTGGTAAGCTGAATGCCGTGGGTACTTCGACGCAACCTATCGTGTTTACCTCGCGTATGGCAGCGGGTGCCCGTAGTGCGGGCGACTGGGGTGGCGTGATTCTGGTGGGTAAAGCTCCTGTTAACCAGTCGAATGCTACGGTTGAAGGTCTGTCGAATCCCGTTGATTATGGTACTTCTGCCTTTGCCGACCGTGACGCTAATGATAGCTCGGGTAAATTAAAATATGTTCGTATCGAATTCTCAGGTATCGCTCTGCAACCCGATAAGGAAACGAACGGTCTGACTATGTGTGCCGTTGGTAAGGGCACCGAGATTTCGCATGTGCAGGTTTCGTTCGGTGGCGACGATAGCTTCGAATGGTTCGGGGGTACCGTGAATGCTAAGTACCTGATCGCTTATGCGGGTGTCGACGATGATTGGGATGTGGATTATGGTTATTCGGGAAATGTACAGTTCGGTGTGAGTGTACGCAACCCTCGTACGGCCGACGTGTCGGGATCGAATGGATTTGAATCGGATAATGATGGTAGTGGCTCGGCTGCTTCTCCAAAAACATCGGCCGTGTTCTCGAACATGACAGTGGTGGGTCCGTATAAAACTACTGCCGATAAGGATGTGAATGCTAACTTTGCTGCCGGTGCTCACCTGCGCCGTAATACTTCGATTTCTATTTTTAACTCTGTGTTTGCCGGTTGGAATACTGCTGGTATCCTGCTGGATGCAGTTACCACGCTTGCTAATGCAACTGCAGGAGATATGGCTTTGCAAAATGTGGCTGTGGTAGGTATAAAGGGTGTTACACTTAAAGGTGCTGCCAGCGTAACCGACCTGCAGGTAAGTGCTTTGTTCGAAGCTGCCGGTTCAAACAAGCTGATTGCTACTGTTGCCGAAGCGGGTATTGAAGGTTCGTTCTACAACCCGAAAGCTGCTGTCGGTAAACCCGAAAGCTTCCTTCCTGCTGCCGGTTCGCCGCTGCTGAGTGCCGGTGCCTTTACCCACGCCAAGCTGAAAGATGCTCACTTTGATAGTTCAGCTACCTATATGGGTGCCTTCGGTACAACCGACTGGACCAAAGAAGCATGGGTGAACTTTGATCCGCAAAATACAGTATATTAATTAACAATTAACAATTACAAACCATAGTCTGCCAACTTGCTTAAGCAGGTTAGCGGACTATGGTTTGTAATATGTATTAAATTTTGTGGGAGTAGGTGCTATTGAAGGGTTTTGTGGTTAAATTTGTGGCAATAAAACGTATGTGTATGAAGAAAGTATTATTAATTGGATGTTGGCTGGTGATGTCGGTTGCGCTTTTTGCTCAGCAGGTCCAAAGCTCCATCTTTCAGGGTGATGGCTTGTTCTTTACCGATGCTACCCAAACTAAGTTGTACAGCGGCGAATACAAAGAGTTCTTTGAGGATGGGGCGTTGAAGGTGGAGATGAATATTAAGAACGGAAAGCCCGAAGGGCCTTACATTATTTATTTCCCCAACGGTCGGCCTAATGAAGTGAGAGCCTATCGCAACGGTGAGTTCCATGGTACCTGGCGTACCTACAACGAAGCGGGTATGCTGATTGCCGAAGCCGAATACAGGAATAACAAGAAAGATGGTACCTGGAGGGTGTGGGACGATAGTGGCATTGTGCGCTACGAAATGAAATACGCCAACGGTAAGAAGTCGGGCACCTGGTATATGTGGGACGAGAAGGGTAAGCTGGTTTCGGAGAAGAAATATTGATTCATAACATTGTAGCAGTTGAGTAATACTATTGTAACACATGCACTTTATCTTTGTAGCGTTAAAACAATAGAAAAATGAAAAAGGTATTATTAATCGCACTGCTTTCCGTACTTGTAATCAATGTCAGCGCAACTGCTGCAAAAGAAGCAACTCCTGCCAAAAGCGCTGAAGCTGCTGTGGTAACCCCCGTTTCGGAAATAAAAGGAATGGTATTCGATAAATCGACTCAAGAGACCCTCGCCGGTGCTTCGGTGCTCATCAATGGTAAAAAGGTATATACCGATCTTGATGGTAACTTTACTATCCCGGCCGGTGCTACTGGTAACTGCGAACTTAAGATCAGCATGATCTCCTACGAGGATAAAGTGATGAAGGTAAACCTCACTACACAAGCATCGCTTAAAATTGAATTGAACCAGCGGTAAATCGCGGTGTAATAAGGTATAAAAAAGGCAGTTGCAGTCATTAAGTTGATTGCAACTGTTTTTTTTAATTACTTTTGTAACGGGAATGTAACAGGTATTACACACCGGGGAAACATGCCCGCACTACTTTTGTAACGGTTATTAAATCAATCTATATCAGAAACAATGAACCCTTACCGAATTTTAGTAGTCGACGATGAAGAAGACTTGTGCGAGATTCTTCAGTTTAACCTGGAGACAGAAGGTTACCAGGTGGATGTAGCCTATTCGGCTGAAGATGCACTAAAGCTTGACCTTAGTCAGTATAAATTGCTGCTCCTGGATGTGATGATGGGAGAAATATCGGGCTTTAAGATGGCCCGCATTCTGCATGAGAATCCGCTGTATTCGCGTATCCCTATTATCTTCCTGACGGCCAAGGATACTGAGAACGATCGCCTGACCGGTTTTACAATTGGTGCCGATGATTATATTTCAAAGCCGTTCTCGATTCGCGAAGTGCTGGCACGTGTAAAGGCGGTTATTCGTCGTACGGCTGCTGTCGAAGTTGAGCCTCAGGAGGAGAAGCTGCTCGAATACGAAGATATGGTGATGAACCTGACGAATAAAAAGGTGCTTATCGAAAAGGAAGAAATCCAGTTTACCAAGAAGGAATTTGAGATTCTGAAGTTGTTTCTGGAGAATCAGAACCGGGTATTTACCCGCGAGGAAATGCTGTCGAAGGTATGGACCGACGAAGTGGTGGTGCTCGACCGTACCATCGATGTAAACATTACCCGCCTGAGAAAGAAGATAGGAAAGTACGGAAAGAATATTGTTACCCGACTGGGGTACGGTTACTGTTTTGAAAGTTAAACGCCCATGAAGCTGAATAGCAGGTTATTTCTTTATTTCTTCACCACGTTCCTTGCATTGGTCGTGGTGATTGCTTTTTATCAGTACGAACGTGAAAAGGAGTTTCGTACCGAGCAGCTCGATCAGTTGCTGTCGACCTACAACCATACTGTCAACCGCTTTATCGAACTGAACGGCTTCGACGAGTCGACCCTGGATGAGTTAACCAGGGTGCTACCGGATAGCAACGTGCGTATCACAGTGGTGAAGTTTGATGGTGAGGTGCTTTACGATTCCTATGTGGAGGATGAGGCCTCACTCGAAAACCATATCGATCGTCCGGAGATTCAGGCTTCTAAACAAGGGAAAGGGGTGGCTATCCGTACTTCGGGCTCTACCGGTATTGAGTTTTATTACCTGGCGCATCGGTTCGAACATTATTACATCCGCAGCGCCCTCCCGTATAATATGTCGCTGGCCACTGCCCTGGCGGCCAACCTTTATTTTCTGTATATCATCTTCTTTGTGCTGGCCGTTGCCTCACTGATTCTCTTTTTCATTTCCAAGAATATTACCCGCTCTATCGACCGGCTGCAGTTGTTTCTTCATAAAGCAGAGGCTGAGAAAATGGAAGATAATATTGTATTCCCGAAAGATCAGCTGGGACAGATTAGTGCCAATATAGTAACTACCTATAAGAATTTGTGGAAAACGCAGTCGCTCGTAAAGCGCGAACGCGAAAAACTGATCCAGCACCTTCAGATCTCGCAGGAAGGACTGGGTATATTCTCAGCTCAGAAGAAGGAAATACTTGTGAATTCGCATTTTACCCTCTATGTTCAGGTTTTGTCCGACAAGGAACTGACCTCAGTTGATGAGATATTCGAGCTTCCCGAGTTTGCCGAACTGAATCAGTTTGTGGATGAGAGTCTGCACCGTAAAGGGGTGAACCGCAAACGTACGCAGCTGGAGAAGGGCGGACGGATCTTCCTGCTGCAGGCTATCGTGTTTCAGGATGCTACCTTTGAGATTTCCATTAACGATATTACTACTCAGGAACAGGAGAACCGCCTGAAGCGGCAGTTGACGCAGAATATCTCGCACGAGCTGAAGACTCCCGTAAGTAGTATTATGGGATATATGGAGAGTATTATTAATAATCCGGGTCTGGACGAGGAGCGTAAGAATTTCTTTATTGAGCGGTCGTTTCAGCAGGCGCAGCGGCTTACGGCGCTGTTGCAGGATATCTCGATGCTAAACAAAATTGATGAGGCAAAGGATATCTTTGAAAAGGAGCCGGTGGATATGGTGCAGACCGTGAAAGATGTGCTCGAGGATGTGCATTTACAGCTGGAAGAGAAGGGCTTTACTGTCGAGAATCGCCTGTCGGGAAAAATGATTGTAAACGGGAATCGTTCGCTCTTGTATTCCATTTTCCGTAACCTTACTGATAATGCTATAGCCTATGCGGGTAAGGATATCCGCCTGCGACTGGAATGTTACCGTGAGGATGCCGACTATTATTATATGTCGTTCTCCGACAATGGGGTGGGGGTAAATGAAGAACACCTTACGCGTATGTTCGAGCGTTTTTACCGTGTCGACAAGGGGCGTAGCCGGAAAGCCGGTGGTACGGGACTGGGACTGGCCATCGTGAAGAATGCGGTGCTCTTTCACGGGGGAAATATATCGGCCAAGAATATACCTTCGGGCGGACTGAATTTTATTTTCTCGCTGAAGAAATAATCTCGCTAAAGAAATAAGCAGATACAATAACTCCCGTTAGTTGCCTGACTAACGGGAGTTGCTGTGTTTATTTCTGTAGTCTTACCAGTCGGCGTTGCGACTTCATCAGGTTGCTCGACTGCATCGCGATGATTTTCGTTTCGTTGAGCAGGGCCAGGAAGAGTATGCTGTTGCGGGTTCCTGAGGATTGACTCTTGGCTCTCTTAATCTGGTTGCGGGTGGCTGCCGAATAGAAGTCGGATATCAACTGCCGCTTATTCTTCAACTGTTCCAGTTCGGAGTAATCCCGGTCCTGAATCATCTTGACGAACTCGTTGGAGACTTCAATAACCATATCGCTTAGTTTTTTCAGATCGTCCATCTGTTCATCACTAAACCCTTCGTGGTTATCGTTGATGTAGTTGAAACTGGCCTCGGTCATAGCTTTCAGCGCCTTCGATATTTCGTAGAAGTAATCAATGATCTGAATGTAGAATTGTTCCGACTCGATAGAGGCATCCTTGATACGTTTAAGAGTTGGTACTACTTCGTAATGCCTGCGGTTCTTGTACTTCAGGTAGATGGCATTGGCTTCGCGCTGTAGATTATGAAGTGTTTTGCGGTCTTCGTTGAACACTCCATCGATGGTAGTGCGGTAGATGCGTACCATGGAGGAGATCGCTTCTTCCATTTCAATGGAACAACTGTTGATTAGTTCATCCTCGTTGGTAATGATATCCGAAGCGGTCTTTTGTTCTTCCTTCGCTTCGCGTTTCTTATGTACCATGGCAAATTGGATTAACAGGATTATCACCAGGATAATCAAACCTACAATCGCGTATATTCCACCCACCATCAGGATAAGGGCGACGATAGCTGCGGCCGAGAAGGCTACAAAGGCGGTAAGGAACCATCCGCTTATTACGGTGAGAACACCCGTGATACGGTATACCGCACTTTCCCGTCCCCAGGCGCGGTCGGCCAATGCCGAACCCATCGCCACCATAAAGGTAACATAGGTAGTTGATAAGGGCAGTTTAAGAGAAGTACCCAACGAAATGAGCATGGCAGCAACGGTAAGATTGACCGATGCGCGGATAAGGTCGAACGAGGGGTCGCTTGCTTTTTTGTTTTCGAGGGGCTTGAAACGACTCTCGATAAAGTCTTTCACTTTTACAGGAGTAATGTAGTTTACCAGCCGGCCCATATTTAGTGCATTGCGCACCAGCGAGCGGGAAGCCTTGGTCGACGAGAATTGTTCTACCCCTTCGCCCTGACGGGAGAGGTTGACCTCTGTTTTGGTAACATTCTTTGCTTTTTTACTGAACCACAATGCCAGTACCATTATTGTACCTGCGCCGAACAGGTAGCGCCAGTCGACTGCAACTGCATCGTTGAGCTGGTGCATGTACAGCTGGTTGATATCACCACCCTGTGCAGCAAAAGCCGAGGCCAGGTCGAACGAACTTTTACCTGCCATAAACACCCCGATAAAGTTAACCAGGTCGTTGCCGGCAAAGGATAAGGCCAGTGCGGCGGTACCGGCAAGTATGATAATGGTAAGTATCTTTACCTTGAAAAGGTGTTGCAGGATACCCATCAGCAGGGTCATGCCCACGAAGGTGTAGAGAAGTATTGTGCTTGTGTGCTCATTGATATAGCTCATTACTTCGCCCGAAATCAGCGTTGTGCTTTTAAGTCCCTTAAGAATGGCAAAGTAAGCAATGGCAGTCAGCGCTATTCCTCCCCAAATGGCACCCAGGTACTGAAACGATTTCTTGTAATTGAAAGAGAAGATGAGACGCGAGAAGTACATGACGACCGATCCGACGACAAAGGAGATAAGTACCGAGATGAAGATGCCTGAAATGATTTTCAGTGCCTTACCCGTGTTGATGTACTGCGAAAGATCGACAGCTTCGTTGTTTTGCCAGATAGTAAAGAGTGCTACCGCTACGGCTGCTCCCAGTAATTCGAAGACCAGCGAAACGGTTGTTGAAGTGGGTAGCCCGAAGGTGTTAAACACATCGAGCAGGATCACATCGGTAATCATGACGGCCAGGAAGAGCATCATGATACTTGCAAAGGTGAATTTCTCAGGATAGAATACCCCGCTTCGGGCAATTTCCATCATGCCGGTAGAGAACATGGCGCCGATGATAACTCCCACCGAGGCAACAGTAAGGATGATCCACATGGGGGCTACCCGTGAACCAATACTGGAGTTAAGAAAGTTTACAGCGTCGTTGGCAACTCCCACGATCAGGTCCATTGCGGCGAGTCCCAGTAAAACAAGTACAATTACTAAGTAAATGCTGTCCATTCAGTTGTTCATTTGGTTGTAAATTACGCTGCAAAAGTATGCAATACCTGTTACAAAGTTGTTACAGGTATGTTGCAATTGTGTGTAAGGAAATTATTTC
>JAQUYE010000015.1 GCA_028691965.1 Paludibacter sp.
GTCGACTACTCATCGTGTACGTTCGGTATGAATGACTACCTGGCCCGTTGTTGATCCCAGCCGTCGCTTTACTGTGGCACCCGGAGTGGTTTCGGGATTAGTGCTGAATCGTCAGGGACTGTTAGCCGGCGTAAATGTTGTGCCCGCGGAGCAACGAGTTGTTCGTGAACGAATGATCCGTAAGGAAGAACCACAAGCTACCCGTCAGGAGGGCTTGTTGCCGCTGAACCAGGAATACATGATGGCAGGTTCAACCGCTAAAATGGCTGAAGGTGCAGCTTTTCAGATTTATGCTATTCGTGAAAGCCGGTTAAGTTTGTTGAGCGGTGAACTGGAACACCTGCCTGCCGATGGGTCATCCCTGAAGATGATGCTTGGCGGACTGGATCGTCAGGAGCGCGAACTCACCGAATTGTTTACAGGCTCGGTACGCAAAGAGATTATTCGTCGGCAGATTACCATTGTGCCCGACTCGGCCAATTACGAATCAGTATTATTCCGCTTGTCGGCCCAGCGTGGATTGGTAGCTAACGACGATCTGGGTGGTGAACCTTATTACCTGGTGATTGATGCCGATGCTATACCTACTCCTATGCCGGGTAATTCACGTTCGTCGAAAAAAGGGGATCGCCTGGATGAAGCAGATATAGCCCTGTATACTGTGTTGCCAGCTCAGGCAAGTATAGAGGTGAGCGATGGAGTGAACAGCCTCTTAAAACAACACACCGATATTTCTCAATTCGGTGTGTTGATTCCTTACGAAGTAAGTTTGTTTAAATCGAAAGACCTTCAGATGGAGGTTGATCCGGCGACTGGCCGACTTCAACGCATTCATTTTGGTACCGGGAAGAAATAATTTCTACTTCTTTCCCGGCTGATAAAGTCTTTTTTTATACGTTAAAACGGAAGTGCATGATATCTCCATCCTGCACTACGTATTCTTTTCCTTCAACGGCCATCTTTCCGGCTTCCTTGCAGGCAGCTTCGGAACCAAGGCTCACGAAGTCGTCGTACTTAATCACCTCAGCACGGATAAATCCTTTTTCGAAGTCGGTATGGATAACACCGGCACATTGTGGAGCTTTCCATCCTTGATGGAAGGTCCAGGCCCGCACTTCCTGTACCCCGGCAGTGAAGTAGGTCTGCAGGTTGAGCAGTTTATAGGCTGAGCGGATCAGACGTGCAACGCCCGATTCGGTAAGGCCGGCTTCTTCGAGGAACATCTGACGTTCATCGTAGGTTTCGAGTTCGGCGATATCCGCTTCGGTGGCAGCAGCTACTACCAGTATCTCAGCATTTTCTTCTTTTACAGCTTCACGTACTGCTTCGACAAACGCATTGCCTTTGGCAGCACTGGCCTCGTCGACATTACAAATATACATTACCGGCTTGTCGGTAAGCAGGTATAAGTCTTTCACAAAAGGACGTTCGGCTTTGTCGAGCTCCACTGTACGGGCCGATTTTCCCTGTAACAAAGCTTCGCGGTAGCGTACAAGAATATCGTATACCATCTTAGCTTGTTTGTCGCCTCCGGTTTGAGCTTGCTTTTGTACCTTATTAATACGACTTTCAACTGTTTCGAGGTCTTTCAGCTGAAGTTCGGTGTCGATAATCTCTTTGTCGCGTACAGGATTGATAGTCCCGTCGACATGCGTTATATTTTCATTCTCGAAACAACGCAGCACATGAAGAATGGCATCCGTTTCACGGATATTGGCAAGAAACTTATTTCCAAGTCCTTCGCCCTTGCTGGCACCTTTTACCAAACCGGCTATGTCGACAATCTCAACGGTAGTAGGAACTATCTGTTTGGGGTTGACGAGCTCGGCAAGCTTGTTCAATCGTTCGTCGGGAACAGTAATGACACCGACATTGGGTTCGATGGTACAAAAGGGGAAATTGGCTGCCTGAGCCTTTGCATTTGATAAACAGTTAAAGAGGGTCGACTTGCCCACATTGGGAAGGCCTACGATGCCACATTGAAGAGCCATGTTTGTATACTATATAATATTAGGGTGAAAAAATGGCTGCAAAGATAAGCATTTTTTTTGGAAGGGGGTGCACCCACTGATCTGCTAGTCCTTCGTCACGACGGACTCAATTACACGGGGAAAGTGTTCGTACTCTAATTGATGCACTTTTTGAGCGACCATTTCCGGTGTGTCACCCGGTTCTACCATACACCTTGCCTGATAGATAATAGCTCCTTCATCGTAGTGTTCGTTTACATAATGAATGGTGATTCCCGATTCCGTTTCGCCGGCAGCAACCACTGCCTCGTGTACGAAGTGGCCGTACATCCCTTTTCCGCCGTAGTTGGGAAGCAGAGCAGGATGAATATTGATAATTTTATCAGGATAGGCTGCCAGCAAAGGAGCTGATACCTTTAATAAGAACCCGGCAAGGACAATAAAGTCGATCTTGTATTCTTCGAGCAGGTGTAAAATAGCTTCTCCCGAACGGAATTCGGCAGCAGTAAAGCTGAAGGAAGGTATTCCGAGCTTTCGGGCCCGCTGGTGGACAAAAGCGTCGGCTTTGTTGGATACAATGATCGGACATTCTACCTTAGAACTTCCTGAGAAATAGTTGATTATGTTTTCAGCATTTGATCCCGAACCGGAAGCAAAAAGTGCTAGTTTGTAGCTCATACAGAAGGATTGTTTTGCGCAATTATGTGCAATATGTGCAAAAAAAAGCAATTTTTTTGGCAATTCTTAGCGTATGTCGAGAAAATTACTTTACTTTGCAACCGCAAAATTAAACAACAAATTTTATTTATCAACTTAAAAAACTAAAATTATGTCAGAAGTTGCAGCTAAAGTAAAAGCTATCATCGTTGAAAAATTAGGTGTAGACGAAGCAGAAGTAGTGCCTACAGCAAGTTTCACCAACGATCTGGGTGCAGATTCATTAGACACAGTAGAACTGATTATGGAATTCGAAAAGGAATTCGGAATTACAATTCCCGAAGATCAGGCTGAAAAGATTTCTACTGTAGGTGATGCAATTGCATACATCGAGGCTTTATAATATTTATTCCTAATTCACATTATGGAATTAAAAAGAGTTGTAGTAACAGGGCTGGGTGCCATTACTCCTCTTGGTAATACTATTCCGGAGTTCTGGAATAGTATTATCAATGGAAAGAGTGGTGCTTCCCTGATTACCCGATTTGACACTACCCAATTTAAAACTAAATTTGCCTGTCAGATTAAGGATTTCGATCCCAATCAGCATTTCGATCGTAAGGAAGCCCGTAAGATGGACATTTATGCGCAATTGTCGATGGTAGCCGCCAAAGAAGCTATTGAGCATAGTGGTCTCGACCTCGAAGCGATTGATAAGAATGAAGTGGGAGTTATTTTTTCTGCCGGTATTGGTGGTATCACAACCTTCGAACAGGAGGTTGCTTATTACTACCAGAATCAGGAAAATGGTCCGAAATTCAATCCTTTCTTTATCCCGAAAATGATTTCGGATATTGCAGCGGGCTTGATTTCAATTCAATACGGTTTCCGTGGTCCGAATTACTCCACGGCATCTGCCTGTGCTTCTTCCACTCATGCACTTATTGATGCATTCAACTATATCCGCTTGGGTAAAGCGAATGTTATTGTGTGTGGTGGTGCAGAATCGGCCATCACTCCGGGTGGAGTAGGTGGTTTTAACGCACTGACAGCTATTTCGACCCGTAATGATTCTCCCGAAACAGCTTCGCGTCCCTTCAGTAAGAGTCGCGATGGCTTTGTGATGGGCGAAGGTGCAGGTTGTCTGATCTTTGAAGAAATGGAACATGCGCTGGCACGCGGTGCCAACATTCTTTGTGAAGTAGTTGGTGGCGGTATGTCGGCCGATGCTTATCACTTAACTGCTACTCATCCTGATGGATTGGGTGCAACTTTGGTGATGAACCGTGCTCTAAAAGATGCCGGTATGACTCCGCAGGATATTGATTACATAAATGTTCACGGTACTGCCACTCCGGTGGGTGATGTGTCGGAAGCAAAAGCAATCAAGGAAGTGTTCGGAGATCATGCTTATAAACTGAACATTAGTTCTACCAAGTCTATGACAGGTCACCTGCTTGGTGCTGCCGGTGCAGTAGAAGGTATCGTTGCCGTACTTTCGGTAGTGAACGATATTGTGCCTCCTACCATTAATCACGAGGACGGAGATAATGATCCTGATATAGACTATAATCTTAATTTCACATTCAACAAAGCACAGAAACGTACGGTGAATGCTGCTCTTTCGAATACCTTTGGTTTCGGTGGACATAACGCCAGTGTCATCGTTAAAAAATTTGCTAAGTAAAGTGATACCTTATTTTTTACGTCAACTAAGACTTCTTCTGCATGCGCGGAAGGAGTCTTATTTGCAATTATACCCTATACTGGGTTTTTATCCGGATAAGATTGCCTACTATCAGTTGGCCTTGCGGCATCGCTCGTCGACACCACATACCGAAAAGGGATATATGCTCAGCAATGAACGCCTGGAGTTTCTGGGTGATGCTGTGCTGAACTCGGTGGTGACTGATATTTTGTTCAACCGCTATACGCATCAACAGGAGGGTTTTCTTACCAATACCCGCTCGAAGGTAGTAAGCCGGGTTTTTTTGAACCGTATGGCTGTAAGTCTGGGCCTGGATAAGTTGGTTGTTACATCGCGTCATATGAACCGTACCATTAACAGAAATGTGTATGGTAATGCACTGGAAGCCTTGTTAGGTGCCATTTATCTCGACTATGGCTATAAGCAGTGTAAGATTTTTGTTGAACGACAACTTTTCTCGCGTTTTGTTGACCTCGACCTGGTAGCTACTGATGAGCAGAATTACAAATCGAGAATTATTGAACTCTGCCAAAAGTATCGCCTTCATTATGAATTCGAACTGGTTGAGGAACAGGTAGAAGCTTCGAACAAGCATTTATTTACCACGCGTATGCTGATTGAAGGACTGGTTTTGGCCGAGGCAAGTGGAGCAAGTAAAAAAATTTCGCAACAGAAGGTTGCCTGTGCGGCCTATGAACGCTTAATGAATGATCCCGTTTTTTTTGAACAACTAAAGACGCAAGTACGTTAATTATTTTATCTTTGTAGCATTACAATCAAATCCAATACTCATGGTAACACCTCATTTTTCACAAATCATCGCGGCACAAGCCCTGAAATACGGCGATCGTGCTGCTTTCTTACATCGACGGGAGTTGACCGACGAATGGACTGAACTGGGATGGAATGAATTTTCAGAAAAGGTAGATGCACTGGCCCATGCCTTGTATGATATGGGTGTGAAGGAAGGTGACCGGGTGGGACAGTTCTCAAACAATATGGTTGAAAACATGATCACCGACTTTGCCCTGTTTTCCAACCGGGGGGTCGTGGTTCCTATGTATGCTACTTCTACTGCTAACCAGATAGAATTTATCATAAACGATGCCGGCATTGAAGTGTTGTTTGTGGGTGATCAGGTGCAATTCGATATTGCCATGGAGGTGAAAGCCCGTTCGTCGGTGCTTAAGACTGTTGTGGTATTTGATCCTTTGACCCGTATCTCTGGTGAAGGTGTGCTTTGGTTTGAAGATGTACTTGCTGCGGGGCGTAGCTCGTCAGCCGGCGAAGGAGTCGAACAACGACGACAGGCTGCTACAGAAGATGATCTGGCTTGTATTCTGTATACTTCAGGTACTACCGGAAATCCTAAGGGGGTAATGCTTCCTCATTCCTGTCTCGACGAAGCGGTACGTATCCACCGGATCCGTATTCCGGAAATGACCGACCAGGATACTTCTATCGCATTCCTGCCTATGTCGCATGTATTTGAACGTATGTGGTGTTACCTCTGTGTGGCCAACGCAACCATTGTGTATGTCAACCTGCGTCCTATCGAAGTTAGTGAAACCCTCAAACAGGTGCGTCCTACTATGATGTGTGCTGTACCCCGTTTCTGGGAAAAAGTATATGCTGCCGTTCAGGAAAACATAGCAGCTATGCCGCCTTCGAAACAAGGTATTGTTACCTGGGCACTGGCTGTTGGTAAAAAATACAATATTGATACTCTCAGATTGGGTAAGAAGCCGGGACTGGGTCTTTCTATCAAGTATAAGATTGCCGATGCTCTTATTTATTCGAAAGTAAAGAAAACGGTAGGAATTGATAATGCAAAGCTTTTCCCGGTTGCGGGGGCTAAATTATCGGACGATATTAATATCTTCCTTCGTAGTATGGGGGTGCCGATTGCATATGGTTACGGTCTTACTGAAACTACAGCGACGGTAAGTTTTTTTGAACCCGTGGGGTATGAGTTTGGAACTGTAGGCAAAATTATTCCCGACTTACAAGTGAAGATTGGTCCGGAGAATGAAATTATGGTGAAGGGTCGTACTGTCTTCAGCGGGTATTATAAAAATCCTGAAGCTAATGCTTCTGCTTTTACGGAAGATGGATTCTTCCGTACCGGTGATGCTGGCTTTTTGCGGAACGGATGTATTATCATCACGGATCGTTTGAAAGATTTGTTTAAAACCTCTTACGGCAAGTACATTGCTCCACAGGAAATCGAAACCCGTCTGAGTCTGGATAAATACATAGAACAGGTGGCGGTAATTGGGAACGAAAAGCCTTTTGTGACAGCCATTATCCACCCGTCCATACCTGCTCTCGAGGCCGTAGCCGCAAAGGCTAAAATAAAGTATAGCTCGGTAGAAGAGATGCTGGCTCATCCGCAGATCTATGAGCTGATGGAGAAGAAGATCCTTAAGCAGCAGGAAGGTATGGCGCCTTACGAATTAATTAAGAAGTTTGTGATGATCCCTACACCTTTTAGTATTCAAAGCGGCGAGCTGACAAATACCCTGAAGCTCAAGCGTCCGGTTGTAGAGCAACGCTACAAACTTCTGATTGATGAAATGTACACCAGGTAAAACCTTTCAGGCTTTAGATAGCATTTTTACATAACTATAAGTTTACCGCTATAGAGGTCGGTTTCAGTCTTAACGACAATTGTATAGGGGCCCGGACTTAACGAGCCCCTGTCGAGTACAAGACTGGAACGGGTTGTGCTGATTGTTGTTTTGTTGATTACATTTTTCCCTTCCAGGTTGAAAATATACAACCCAATTGCGTTTTGCGATGGATTCGGAAATTCAATATATGCTTTTGAGCTTGTTGGATTAGGACTTATTTTCAGTACTGTGGCCTTTGTGGTTGTAATAGGTTGCAGAGCGCTAATCTCATCGGTGTCGATACTCAATACCTGTATAGATTGAGGTGGGATCAGATAATGAATGGTGTCGCCTTCCATGATAATGCCTGATTTAATGGGTGCAACCAGTACCGGGTCGGTGAGTGTGTTCTGCAGGTTAGGTGTATCGCCGGTGATTAACACTGTTTCGATGGTTGAGCCCCGACGAATACCAGTAAGTACAATGGAGGAGGGAATTGCTTTGTCACCCGTGTTTACCAGCTTTATTGAAAGTTTGTTCGTTTTGCTGTCTTTTACTACCGAAGTTGCGATGGGTCCGTCGGGCAGATGCGTGGTAATAATCAGTTCGGAATTGAGGTAAACTTTTGCTATGCCCCCTGCTACTTCGATTTTAATGTCGTACCACAGATTGTTTACGATACTTCCCGGGGTCTCTCCTACAATCGATTTCGCACCATTGACGGATCTTTCAATCGCATGATTACTGTTTCCCCAGCCTCCAAGATTCAGCCAAAAGAAGTTTTGTGGATCCTTATAGCCAAAAGGAATAATAAATCCCTCAGCACCGCCTGTTTTCATAGCTTTGAGTGAAAAACTGTATTCAGAAAGCTGTATGGCTTGATTGAAAAGACTCCATGCAGGCTGGTCGTTAGCCGTCTGACGGTATTCGCCGGTTTCAGCAACAAAGTTACCTGCTAATACTGTCCAGTTGGACGACCCGCTTAGAAAATCTTCCTTATAAATAGTAGTGCCCTGGCTCTCAAGGTTGATGTCTCTGAATCTGGCCTGTGTATTCCAGGTGCCTACGCCAAAACTTCCTGTATAGAGAGTGTCGTTTATGGTTGATTCGGCATAGGTAACCGAGCTTTCAAAGTATCGATCTCCACTGTGTTCTGCAAACAACTGCTGTACGTAGTAGTTGGGTGTTTTGGCGATTCGTTTATTGTCGAAACGAATTAAATCAGGTCGCCACGGACTGGGATGGTTTTCGCTTATTAAAAGTGGAGCGTAGCACGAAAAGTGCACAATGTCGGCATTGCGTTCCAATCCGGTCATGTAGGCAGCTTCGGCCACCGCATTCCTTAACCTGTCATCTCTTGATGCCCACTCTCCTACAAATACTTTAGGTCCGTTTCGGTCGAATATACTCCAGGTTAAACGGTTCCGGATGGCCCATTTGTGCACGTAATCTTCCCCAGGTAGTGCTTGTGTCGCCGTTGGCAA
Organism: Paludibacter sp.; assembly: GCA_028691965.1. GTDB lineage: Bacteria > Bacteroidota > Bacteroidia > Bacteroidales > Paludibacteraceae > Paludibacter. The sequence goes on from JAQUYE010000015.1 coordinate 8,432, forward strand.
ATTCCACTAAATCAAGGGCGTCGTCGACAAAAGGTTGCATTTGGTTCATCGGTACTATCTCCCGGTTGCGGAACTGGCATGAAACTCCTGCAGGAATAACCGGTAGTGGAATCGCACCGATATCTTCGGAGAATAAGAAGTATTCGTAGAATCCCAGACCATAGGTTTGGTGATATCCCCACAGGTTCCAGTTCGGATTTCGTGCGGCAACATCACCAACAGTTTCTTTCCAGCGATACATGTTATCGATACCTCTGCCATGTGAAATACATCCACCCGGAAAGCGAAGGAAACGAGGCTTAAGATCGGCAATGCTTTGTGCCAGGTCTTCGCGCAAACCATTTTTTCTGTTCTTAAACGTTTTATACGGGAAAAGAGAAACCATGTCGACGTATAGTTTTCCTTTGCCGCGACTGGAAAGTACCAGCGTAGCATTGTCGTTGGTTCTTGTGCTGGTTATAGTGCCTTCAAATTTTTTCCAGCTGGTAGTGATTCCGGTGATTGTGTCACTTCCGGCATTTAATAAGCCGGATTCGAGTTTAATAACAACCGGGAAGTCGATTTCGACCTCGCTGCGGAGGTAAACAGAATACGGATAGGATTTCCCTTCTTCAATAGGTATTCCGAAAAACCCGGTGTTTCTTATTCCTGCATCACTGCCTTCGTAAAGCACGTTAATTTCAAGGTAATTAGGGTTATTTGTGTTAATAGGCTGCTCATTTTTTACACTTATGGAAAATAGCGCATTTCCACGTTTCACCGTGCTCCAGGCGTCTAAGGGTTGTGAAGTTAGGTACGTAACATTGGCTACCGAATCGGTATAGGGGTGGTATTCAAATGAGCGGTTTTGGATGAGTTCGGCATAGAGTCCGCCATCGGCTGCAAAATTGATGTCTTCGAAGAAAACTCCAACCAGATCGTTTGAAATTGATTTTCCGGGTTTACTTAGATCGCTTGTTATTAGTACCTGTGCTGATACATGCAACATATTGCTAATCAATAGGAGTGTTAACAGGAGTGATTGTAGTTTCATAACGATAGAGTATTGAAATGATGGAGTAAAAGTAGGCTTTTAAAAGTTACAGCTTTCGTACTTTCTTCTTTAAATAGGGGACAATATTTCGTTTTGCCGGCTATTTCCCGTTATTTGCTACTTAATTACCAGTTGCTGGTAAATTGGATGCACGTATTACAAAGTAGTTGTTTATCGGATCGAGTAACCGGTAAAAACTACAATTACCCCAGGAGGCTGGTTGGTCGAGTATCTCCATGTCCTCGCCGGTATCATTTGCAATGTGCTGGTTAATCTGTTCGTGCCATTTCAGGATGCGATAGCGACTGCGACCGTATGAAAACAGATCCTTTGCAGGGTCGCACAATTCGTGCAGGTAATCAATGTATAGTTTACGGAATTCGGATATCTCCAGCAATTTCATTACCAGGGGATGGTTAGCATTTCCCCAGTTCAGCAAATCCTGCGTGCCCGAATTTTTCATTATCTGTGAGGTGCCCAGTGTATTGTCGTAATCGAAGGGTATAAAATAAAACCTGCCATCACTGTTAAAGTAGAAGTAGAAATTGTTCTGGTTGTTCCAGTAATCGTCCCACATCCCACACAATACATTTACTGCATAGGTTTTCAAAAACAAAGGCACATCCATACGTGTTACGACCCACTCACGGAAGGCGTCTCCTTTCAGAGTAGTATACGACCGGATGAATTCTGCCAGCTGATCACGAGCAGCATCCAGTTCTTCCGGCCTGTTTTTTAAATCATACACCGGCTCATAGTTTTCGCTAAGTGATACCCGTTCAATGTCCATTTTAGTACGATCAGCAGTGCTGAAGTTAGCACCCCAGTTTGCTTTCCAGAGAAATCCCTCCGGCCGTCCCATTTTAGATGCACGTGCTGAGAGGTATTCGGTATCCACTGCTTCGAGCAGTTGATACACCCCAAAGTAAGCTGTTTGTCCGTTGTCGCCCACTTTCAGATACAGTTTACAATAACTTGATTGAGGGGCTGTCCACACTCCGAACCGCTCGAACAAATCGTAACAATATAGTTCCCTAACATACATCGCATCGTCTTTGAACCATTTTAGGTTTATCTTTTTAAGTCCGGCAAACCGTTGGCTCGGTACAAACCTATTGATATCTATTGAAAAACTGGCATGATGCCAGTCAGGGGCGGATGACTTATGGAGTTCCCCTTTTTTCCCTTCCGGTCGGCGGCGTGAGGTATTTCCCCGTAAACGAAGACCCACATTTTCAATCACGTCGATTTCGTCTTCTTTTGTGAACTTCAAAGTAGCTATAACACTTTCCTCGTTGTTGGGGTTTTGGTCGTAATAGTTTAGTAAGGTATTCCATTCCTCTTCAGTGATTTCCAGGTGAACATCCGGGACTGCCTTGCTGTCAAATACATAGGAAGAGTCTTTCTGCTTGGTTGTCGCTGTGTCGTCAACACAGGAAGTAAGCAGGAGTACGACAAAAAACAGAAGCGGAAGTTGTTTCATACGGTAAATATACTAAAAGGCAGTGTCAATTATCTGATTGAGTTTGGAATTAGCAAAATTAGTTCATTTAAGCCTTTTTAAAGCTTGATAATGCATGTCAAACAACACTATCTATCTGCAAATAACACACAATTGATTGATGTGTTGTGTTTTATAACATATTTATTGTATCTTTGTGCCGAAATTGAACTCTTAACTGAATTTATTATGATCAAAGAAACAATCGGAGCCAATGCCGGAGCAATCTGGAATGCATTGGAAAACGGCGCACTGAGTGTGAAAGCCGTTAAGAAAGCTACTAAACTGAAAGAAGCTGAGTTGAACATGGCCTTAGGCTGGTTAGCTCGCGAAGGCAAAGTAGTTTTCACTGAAGTAGAAGGTGAAGTGGTAGTTAGCTTGGTATAAGCAAACCATTTGAAAAATCACGCAGGTTTGAAAATTGTATACGCTTTCAGGGCGGTTTGATCAACTTGTGGAAGGACTAAAAAAGCGGAGGGAGTATACTTTTCCGCTTTTTTTCGTTTTTGGATTTTAGGATTATAAAAAAACTTACTATATTTGCACCCGCTTTAAGAGAAAAGCATAACTGCGAAAATAGCTCAGTTGGTAGAGCATAACCTTGCCAAGGTTAGGGTCGCGGGTTCGAGTCCCGTTTTTCGCTCTGGGTTTCGGCCCAATCACAGGATACAATTCCTGCCCGGATGGTGGAATGGTAGACACGAAGGACTTAAAATCCTTTGGCCTCACGGCTGTGCGGGTTCAAGTCCCGCTTCGGGTACCAAAAAACCCTGATTGATATACTGTCAATCAGGGTTTTTTTTAAAGTAGCTTTTTTCCCGAAGCTGTATTTAGTTGTTTTTTCTCCCTGCCGGGTAGAAACTTGTGGAGGGTGGTTGATTATACCCCACATTTTGCCAGGCAATAGCTAACCGGTACTGACGATCCTGAAGCAAGCTTACCATTCGGTGTTCGGTGGGGTGAGGGGTGATGTAAATGCGCAATGCTGTATTGTCGGCTGTACGCCAGATAACTTCTTCCCGCCAGTCGCCCAGTAAATCGCCACTTAGCACCGGAGTTGCCTTTGATCCGTTATTCCAGCGACAATCAGGTGCGCGGAGTAAGAATTTCAGACTATCGCCTTCCCAGTCGTACTTAGCTATAAAGTTACGATCGAGTAATTCGTGTTGCAGGTCACCATCCCAAAAGATTCTGAAATTACAGGTAAAGGGAGTTTTCTCCGATATCTTTTTTCCTTTGGCTGAATATAAACCACTGATTCCCGGTCCGAACGCCCAACATTCATAGCCCGGGTAACGAGGGTCGATATCAGCAGCCAGTGAACGCCCCACATCTCCCTGAGAAGGTAAGCCCCAGATTAACTCTCCGGTACGTGCATCTCGGAACTCAATGCCGGCAATGTCACTTTGAGTTTCATGCCCCATCCAGACTTCCAGTCCGGGACGCTCCGGATCCAGATCGGATACATGAAGAGCATCACCATGGTGGAGCCGCGTACTGTATAAGCCGGTTCCATCATTGTTGATACAGGCTGCTCCATAAATGATTTCATCACAACCATCGCCGTCAACATCGGCAACCGAGATATTATGATTTCCCTGGCCACGATAAGCACGGTTACCGGGGATAGTGTCATCACTGTCGAATGTCCAGCGATGGATGAGTTGTTTACCGTCGAAATCCCAGGCAGCAAGTACTGAGCGGGTATAGTAGCCCCGGCACATGACCAGACTTGGCTTTACTCCATCAAGATAAGCCACGCAGGCGAGGTAACGTTCACTTCGATTGTAATTTCCATCTCCCCACACGTCTTTCATCTGAAGCGGTGAGGGATCAGTGGTTTCGGGATGGCGTCGCGGGATATAATCAACCGTGGTTAGTGCAGCACCTGTCAACCCGTCAAATATAGTCAGAAATTCAGGCCCTTTAGATATATGCCCCATTTCATTGCGATGATCGGCTGTGGGGTCGCCGATAACTTTCCCGGTGCCATCGATGGTTCCGTCGGAGGTTTTGCATGCAAGCTCTGCCCTTCCGTCGCCGTCGAAGTCGTACACCAGAAATTGTGTGTAATGGGCACCTTCGCGGATATTGCGACCTAAATCAATCCTCCACAGAAAGGTTCCGTCCAATTTGTAAGCTTCGATTTTAGTTTGTCCGGTAATTCCACGATGAGAATTGTCGCGTGGACGCATTTCCCGTTTAATTATAATCTCCAGATCACCATCACCATCGAGATCAGCCGCAGATCCATCGCCAATCGAGTGATTTTCGAGTGGTTGAACCGGAATAGTTAGGTAATTGCCAAGATGTGAATCGGCCTTAACCAGATAATTGTCGCTCAGGCTCCACTGCGCCGATCCGATGCCGGTTGCAAATTGTCGGGTGTTGGTCGGACCGCTAATTGCTTCGACTGTGTACAACAGATCACCGGAAACAGCTGCTTCGGAATCTGTAAAATGAGTGCTGCCAGTCAGGGGCTGTTTATTTAGTTTTACCTTAGCTCCCTGATTGATGGTTCTGTAAACGTCAAAACCAATTCCTTCCGGATCCGACTGTAACGAACGCCAGCTGATTATTACGGTGTCGGGTGCAGTACGCAGTGCAATCATACCCCGGCTTAATTGTCCTGCAGGGACAGCTGCAGCTAAAGAGAAGGAGCAAATTATTCCGATTAAAACGGAGAAATAGAATTGTTTGTGGAGCATAAGGCCTTGTACTTAATATTAGTATTGAAGTGCCATTTCCTGTCCGTTGATGATTACATTTTTTGTTTTCAGACCCGGAATCATCTCTTCAGTGAGACGAATTTTACTGCTTGCCTGTACCTTTATATTGGTAAGCGTAAAGTCCGTTAGTTGGTACTGTTCCGATTCATCAATGTCAAAGGCTATGGAGCAGTCGACATCCAGGTTGGAAAGGGCAATACTGCTTGCAAACGATTTCTTACTATCCTTTTCTCCCTTTAAATCAAAGAACTGAGTCCATGGTTTAATGTAAATCATGCGTCCAACATTTCCTTTTATATTGTCTACCAGGATATACTCATAGTTCTGAGGGGTGTCAGGGCGCATCTTTAACCATAACAAGCGTTCGGCTTTGTCGACTCTTGAATTGCGGAAGACAATATTCCGGTTGTGGATAGATTCGCTACCACAGGTTACTGCTCCATGGCAAAAACCAAATACACAGTCTTCGATTATTATATTGGCGTTTCCACCGTTGTTTGGGTCTTTATCTGCAAACGGACCTTTACCTCCTTTAAGGGCTATGGCATCGTCATTGACCGACATATAGCAGTTTTTTATCAGTACATCGCTACATACGTCAATATCCACGGCATCGGTGCTGGGAGCTTTTACCGGCTGGGCAGGAGAGGTGATGGTAAGATCAAGCAGCTTTACCCGTTCGCATTTGTAGAGATGGGTAGTCCAGAATGGAGAGTCTTTAAGGTGTACCCCACTGATTTGAACGTCTTTGCTGTTGGAAATAAAGACCAGTCGGGGGCGCATTTCGTCCATATTAGTACACTGCGGATTAAAATCGCGTCGCAGCCAAAAGGCCTTCCAATAGCGAAGTCCGTTTCCATTGATGGTGCCCTTTCCTGAAATTGTGAAGCCATCAACTTTATCGGCATTCACTAATGCAGAGAAATAACGCAGGGTTTGTCCCTCCATACGGGTTGGCACAATTGGAAAGTTACTAATGTCATCGCTTCCTTTCAGAACTGCCTCTTTTTCAAGATGAAGATGCGTACCCGGTTTGAAGAATAAGGCCCCGCTAAGAAATGTACCCCTGGGAATACTTATAACTCCGCCTCCGGCAGCATAGGCTTTATCGATAATAGCCTGCAGACGGCTGGTTTGTAATACGGTGCTATCGTTTACTATGCCGTGATCGGTTATACGATAGATAGTGCCTAATTTTTTAATGTTAGTAGGTTTTGTACTATGAAACCATTCCGGAACTGGTGTTCCATCGGGGAAAACCGTCAGTTTGCCTGCAAAGCTGAGTATAGGTAAGATACTCAGTAAAACAATCAGCATTTTCTTGATCATATTCTTTTAGTTTAATGGGTATATACTTGTTTAATCTCCATCCGGTTTCTCACGGTCGAAGAAAGGTGATAAATGCCAACGAAAGCTTTCTGGGTCGTCGGGTTTGGCAGGCAGATAACTAAAGCCGGGTTTCAGGTTGAGGGTGAGTTCCGGGCAAGCTTGTATCATACCGGTAATCACACATTTGGCAACCTGATAGGCACCATAGGTACTAAAGTGGGTGTTGTCGGCCAAATCTGCCGTTTGACCGGGAAAGGTGTTTGCCGGATAGTGAACAAATGCCTTTTTGGATTTCTCTTCACCCAATGCTTCGTAGAGAACCTTTGTAAGCTTGTTCAGATCGATAAGGGGGATATTTTCTTTGTTTGCCAACCAGCGCATAGCATCGGGAAATTCACCATGAGTATTTTGATTATGTCCCTTTTCATCGAAACGTCGGCGTTGTGTAGGAGTGATAAGAACCGGATGAGCTCCCAGTGCATGAGCTTCGTCGATAAAGGTTTTTAAACTGGTCATATACGAATACCAGGCTCCTCTTCCTGGTCCGTTTTGCTTTTGATCATTATGACCGAATTCTATCAATACATAATCGCCAGCTTTCATCTGAGTCAGGGCTTTTTTCAAACGTCCGGCACCAATAAACGTGTTGGCACTTTCACCACTTTCGGCGTAATTTGCAAAAGCTACCTTCTCCGTAAAGAACGCAGGTATCATTTGTCCCCAGCTGGCCCAGGGTTCTGTGCTCTGATCAACTACGGTAGAGTTTCCGCAAAGAAATACAGTAACTACCGAGCTATCGGCTGGTTCAATACGAAAGCTTTCGCATTGAGGAGCATCACCGTTGAATTCCAGGGTAAGCTTATCGTCCCACGTAAAGCTTAGTTTCTCCCTGTCCTTAATCTTAACTTTTTCTTTCAACGTTATATCCGGAGTACGTTTGTTAACTATAAAGCTCTGTTCAACAAATTCTCCTTTTGAGGTTCTGAGTTCTTCTACAACTAATCGTCTGGACTCGGCACGTACCGTTGTACTTCCGGCTTTTTTCTTATTTCCAAGTCTCACGGTTATCTTGTAATTGCCATCAGGCACGCGAATGGAGTAGAAGAAGGGTTTATTGCTGCCTTTTTCAGGTGCCGCCAGGATATCATAACCATGCCCTCGCTCCGGAGTGTAGGGAGTTGTGTCGGATAATTTATAAATGACCGGTTGTGCTACTGTAATTGCTACGCATAACAACAGGGCCGCTATCAGAAGTTGTTTCATGGATTCAGCGTTTTAAGTTTTTGCATGGCGGGGCGTAGTCCGTTGACTGTTGCCTTTACTGTTACGTCGCCAGCCGATTGATCTGCTCTCAGGATCACAAGTGCAAAACCCTTGTGCAATTGCCGGCTGTTCCCATCAAAGAGTTCGTTGCTGGTATGATCACCATTATCTACGGCTAATATGCGTGCAGCTCCACTTATATCGAAAGTCACTTCTCCGGTTGCTGTCGGTACTACCCGTCCTTTTCTGTCAACTGCATACACCTTCACATAGTTAAGGTCCATGCCATTTGCCCTCCAGTTTGAATTTTCGGGAATTAATTTAAGTGCTACTGCCTTTCCAGTCGTTTCCAGCTGATGACGTGCCACTTCCTTTCCATTATTCCGTGCTATGGCAGTGATTTTACCCGGTGAATAGGGCACATTTTCCCAGTAAATCATATTACGGGTTTCAATTGCCTTGTTGTTTTGTTGTTTTCCGAACGATTTGCCATTTACAATCAATTCTACTTCATCAGCATTGGTATAGGTGTAAATATTATAACGGGAGCCCTTATCCCAGTTCCAGTGAGAGTTTACCGGATCAAGCCCTACTACTATATCATTCCAGGTGAGTGTGTCGGTCTTGTCCTCTGCAACAGCAATATGCACCAGCGGTTCATCGGTAAACATACTCTTGATAAGGTAGGCTTGCGGGAAAGGCTCCAGGGCATGATTGAAGAAGGAATAATTCCATCCTTTACGTGGCCAGCCATGTGACTCACCCCAGTATTCGATGGCACCCCAGTAGGCTAGTCCTACCATCTTCTCGCGGTCCATGCCGTAGAACGGAGCCACCAGTTCACGCGTAGTAGCTTCGCTTTGGTAGATAATCATATCAGGTGCATGCTTCAGATAATCGGGGTAACTCATCCAGCGGTAGTTGAAACTTGCAATTTCGGTTTTGGTAGCTAGTTCAGGAGCAATCACCTGTGTGTGAAACTCCTCTTCGTTTTTTGTATAGGCGCCGGCACGTGCAGGGAACATACCTACGGTGGTGGGGCGGGTTGCATCAAAGCGTTTCACCAGCAAGTCCATCATGCGATAGGTAGTTATACCCCAGTCGCTGGTAGGATATCCTGCCAGATCTTCGCGCATCTGTAATTCGTTTCCCAGCGACCACATGATTACCGAAGGATGGTTCCGGTCGCGCTTTATCCACTCAATAAGGTGAGTCGGCCATAACTCCGACCAGCTTTTCCGTCCACCCCAATAACTATGATTACTCCATTTGTCGTAGAGTTCATCAACCACTAAAATCCCCTTTTCATCGGCTAATCTCATAAACGATTTTGAATATGGGTTATGAGAAGTACGGATATGATTGTAGCCGAATTGCTTCAATACGTCCATTTGGCGGGCAATAGCTGTTTCGTGTGCAGCAGCGCCGACGGCTCCCAGATCGTGGTGATTTGCAATTCCTTTCAGAAACACCTTTTTGCCATTCAATTTAAACCCAAACTCCTTCGAATATTCAAGTGTTCGAATGCCAAATCGCTCTGTCAGTCGATCAACCGGTTTCCCATCGAGTGTAAGTGTAACTTCAGCGGTATACAAATGTGGAGTTTCGCATGACCAGAGCTTTGGCTTAACAATGCTTGCAATGGGAAGGGGAACTTCATCATGTAGTTTTTTGACCCGTTTTGGAGCCATAGTAATTGTTTCAGTAAGCTTCTTCCCATCCGGACCATAGATTACGGCTTTAATTTCAAGGTCGTTACTTTTTCCACGAAAGCCTTCCAGTTCTACCTGAATACTAACTTCTGCCTGGTTATCGTTAATTGAGGGAGTGGTAATATATATTCCATGACGGGCAATAGAAATATCGTTTTTTATAATCAGATTTACATCGCGGTAAAGTCCGCCTCCTGTATACCAGCGTGAGCCTCCTGTCGTTCCCGTTGATGCACGTACGGCCAACACATTTTCTCCTCCGTAATTCAGTACTTTTGAGATATCGGTTTCAAATCCGAGATAGCCATAGTCGGTACTGCCAATAGGCTTTCCATTCAGCCACACATCTCCTGTTAGCAAAATCCCCTCAAAGTCGATCAGGACGCGTTTCCCTTTCCAGGATGGATCGGCTGTAAAAGTTTTACGGTACCATGCTTCGCCCATAGCTTTAAACCCACGGGCCGGACTTGCATTCTGATCCCACGGCTGGTCAAACTGAAAATCGTGGGGCAAATCCAAGGAGCGCCAATCGGCGTCGTTATATCCCGGCTGCTGAGCATCCTTCAATTCACCGGCTTTGAATTTCCAGCCAAAATTAAACAGCTTAGCGATACGTAACTCTTCGCCGGTAGTCTGTGCCGGCAATAACAGGCTGATGCCAAGTAATGTCAGTAGGAGAAACCTTGCTCTTTTCATATTCGTTGAGATGATAGTGATTAATTAGTATTCAATGCTTCATACACTTCGGCTTCCACGATACGTAATTGACCTTTTGCAGTGGAACCGGAAGCTTCAATTTCTTTTTTGCCGGTAATCTCGACTAAGCCTCCAAAGGCATCGGCTTCGGTATTTTGTCCGGTAAGAACGATCGATACAAACCTTCCCCGTGCGGGTTTCACCGGTAACGAGATGTATCCAAGGCTTTTTTCTGTTACTCCTTCGTATACGAGCTCATTGTCGGTGTAAATGCGAATTGGATAGCTGCGATTACGCCATCCATGCAGTTTAAGTTCTATTTCGTTGATGGTAGCATCGCGTTCGAGTTCATACTTTATCCAGGCTGTCTGCAATGAACCATTGTTCGACCAACTGGAAAGTTCATTGTCGTCGAAACTGAGCCAGGCCTGTTCTTCGTTGCTGCCTGCTGTTGCTCCGATAATTGCGATGGGTGTGCGGGTCAGTTTGTACGAAGGTTTTGATGGAGTTGCTCCCCTTGTAAGTTGAGAGGGTTGGTGTTCGCCAGCCAGGAAGGTGGATAAGCCGTTAACAACCGGAATTGAGTTTGATTTGAATTCAAGAATAGCCGGTTGGAGGCCATCCGACATAGCTGTCAGACGAATCTTTCCGGCTTTTCTGGTAGAACGGATCAGGATGCGATTTACCCCTGCCTCAGCTGGTAATGACTTTTCGAGAATGTAATTACCTTCTTTACCCTGTGCTATACCACCCCGCCATTCGGCAGGACCAGTGAGTTCGAAATGAACAAGAGGGTTGGCAAGCGGACAACGACGTCCGTTTTTATCCACTACCTCCAGTTCGACCAGTACCATGTCGGCACCATCCGCTTTAAATCCATCAGGAGCTTGCATTAGTTTTAGGGTAATACGCTCCGGTTCACCGGCAGTTTCTTTTTTAGTGCGACTCACTATTTTGCCGTTTTCATCGTAACTTACGGCTTCAACAGTACCCTCTTCGAAGGGTATAGAATTGAAGGTAAACAAAAATTGATAGCTTCGTTTACCAAAACCCTGCGAGCGACCGTTAACGAACAATTCAACCTTTTTACCTGTGGAAGCTACTAATACTTCTTTTGTTGGCAGGGGTACAGCTTCCAAGTTGTTGGATGGCGGACTCATTGGTTGTTGCCAGTGACCACAGATATAACTTCCATGTTGTTCAATGTCGACCCATCCGTTCCACATTACCTGATGGGCATAAAAAGCATCTTTTGGTATACGCATCGGATCTACTTCACCGCTTCGGCGGTAGTTTTCAGCTCCACGATAATGGGTGTTCGTGTCAGAGAAAATAATATTTGTTCCCCCAGAGCTTACCCGTTTACCGGTTCCGGGCCGTACGCGGAAGTAGTCGTACCAACGGATAATGGTTTCAACAAAGAATGAGTTCTGATTTCGGTTGTATGCTGAGGCGTCGGGACCCTTGACCAGTTGGTTGGTTACCGTTGATTTATAGTATTTCGACCCTTCTCCATCTTGATGATAAGGATAGGAGTAGTTATCCCAGTACTTGCGAAGCGCCTCATCGCGCAGGTATTCGGTAGCCCACATCGGATGCCCGGCACTCTTATTAATATACAACATTTCTCCTCCGTATTCAGCAATCTTACTGTCCAGCATCTCCCGTGAACCAATCGCACGACCACCATAGGGATCGTATTGGTCGCGTACAGCCTTCATTTCGGCCATATGCTCTTCGCTTATATTGTCGTTTCCGCTTTCGTAAAAAATAATGCTGGGATTGTTACGGTTGTATATAATTGCATCACGCATCAGTTCTACACGGTGTTCCCAACGACGACCCGTTACATCTTTTTCGGCATCTCCGGCCGGCATTGCCTGCATTAGTCCTACGCGGTCGCAGGATTCAACATCCTGTTTCCATGGAGTAACGTGCATCCAACGCACCAGGTTCCCATTACTCTCAACCATCAGGTGGTTGCTGTAATCACTCAGCCATGGTGGAACCGACATGCCCACCGACGGCCATTCGTTGCTGGTGCGCTGAGCATACCCCTTCATTTGAATTACCCGATCGTTGAGCCAGATCATTCCATTCCGGAAAGCAGTTTTTCGAAAACCGGTGTGGGTTTTCACTACATCGAGGGGAATGTTGTTCACTTTCACAACCGTGTATACCGTGTACAGGTAGCCATACCCCCAGCTCCAGAATTCCAGGTTTTCAACCAGTGATGCAGCTTTCATAATGGTGGTTTCACCAGCTTTCAGGACTTGAGTACCACCATTAAACTGTTGCACTGTTATTCCATTCCTATCTTCGATACGTACTTCGAAAGATAGGTTTTGGTCGCTGGTAGTTTCGTTTTTAACTTCCGATTCAGCTACAATTACCGCATTCTTTTTTGATATATTAATCTCACGGGCATAAATGTAAGTACCGGTTGTTTTGAGCTGACTGTAGAGAGGAAGAGTCTGATAAACATGAGGGGTTACATGCAGAAATACATTTTTAGGTATCCCTCCGTAGTTGGCATTAAAGTTTTTATCGTTCCACTGAAAGGTTGAGTTGGTTGCTTTCTCACGGTAACGCCATGAATTATCGATACGAACAGCTAGAATATTAGCACCTTTGTAATTAACATGGTCAGTGATGTCGAAGCCAAACGCCATTACTCCGTTATCATGGTTTCCCAGCTCATGACCATTAATCCAGAAGGTTCCCCCGAAGCGAATTCCCTCAAATTCAAGAAAGACTTTCTGACCCTGAGCTGAGCGTGGCAACCGGAAATGTTTGCGATACCAGATTATGGTGTCAGTATGCTCATCGATTGCAATCCGGAAAGCTTCATCTTCGTTAAAAGCGCGTGGAAGATCAACGGACTGCCAGTTCTTGTCGGTCAGGCTGGCTTCATGAAATTTAATAGGACTGTCGCTGTCGTCGCCAAAATGCATCAGCCACTGAGGATTAAAATTGTACTTATTACGTACATTTTCCCTGTAAAAGGTAGTGGCATGAAGGTGTGTTAAAGTTGTAAGTGTGATTAGCACTAACAGCTGTCGTTTGTTCATGGGTATTCAATCTAAGAAATTGTATTACAAAGAAACTACATTGACGTTTATCAATCCTGTAATTCTGTACAAGTTTATAGAGAAAATAAGAGACAGGTGTACATTTAGGGTAAGGATTGTACGCAAACTCCAAAATAGAGGAAAAGCAGGCTGATATTGCGGTGTAACTCCTTCTTGTAACACAAATAACGCTATTTTCAACTTATTTGATTTATTTTTAAGCCATACTAGCTGCTTTCTTGTTATATCTTTGTTGCGGTATGTTATGTGAAAATGACAAGCAATAACAAAATAAGTTAATCATTTAAATTTTCGAACATGAAAAAAAAGTACTTTATTCTCATTTTATTGATGGCAGTGCTGCAGGGCATGGCTGTGCAGGCACAGACGGATGTAACGGCAGATTACATCAAAAATGCAGGTTTTGATGAAACACCCTATGCCTTCACAGTGGCCGGAGGGACGGTAGTTACTGAAGGTGTAGCCCGTATCGGAGAAGTAGGCTGGATGTACACGTTACCACAATGGAATAACGAAAGTGTAATTAACAACAATGCTGTACAAATAGCTTCAGGCGAATACGGAACTATTGCAAATAGTGCTGGTTTTAATAATGTTGCAGTTCCTGCTACCGATAAGAATGGAGGTTCTGCCGGAGCAGCTATCTCTATGTCGGCAGGATGGGGTGATAAAGCTATGATTTCGCAGGATGTAATGCTGCCGGCCGGACGTTACATTATGAAGATGGACGTTCACAATGCCCACACCAACATTAATATTGCTGCCAACTATTTCGGATTTATGGCTGGTGATGGAACCAATCATTACTCACAACGGATGACTTATCCTACCGGCGAGTGGGTGGTTGATTCTGTTTCTTTTTTCCTTGCTGAGGAAACTCCCGGTAAAATTAACGTGGGTTATACTACTTCAGGTAGTGGTTCAGGTAATGGTGCTAAGTTTTTTGTTGACAATGTTCAGCTTATCTATTTAGGAATTGATAAATCTGCACTGAAGCAATTGATCGATTCGGCAACTGTAATGGTAAACAATCCGCAGAATGTAGGAGAATCAACTATTTATTCTGATTTGGCTGCAATTCTGGCTGCTGCTCAGGAAATTTATGATAAAACGAATGCATCAGCGCTCGAGGTTCTTTCGTACGAAGAAGCATTGCAGGAAACAATAGCTGCTGTTCATGGAGCAATATTATTACAGACTCGCGTTGAAACCTGGATAAATACTCCTGTTGATGCAACGGAAGCAATTATAAATCCAAGCTTTGAAGGTTTGTTTGAAGGTAGCTGGACTATTGAAGGTACGTTCCAACGTCAAAATAATACCTCTTTTGATCCGCTTAAAATTGGTGAGTTTTATGCTGAACGCTGGATTTCCAGTGGTGGGTCGCTTGAAAACCTACGTATGACCCAGTTAGTTAAAAATATACCTAATGGAGTTTATCGGGTCATTGTTTCTGCACATTCTGTACAGCAACAGGACGAGTCGTACCCCGGTGGAGCTTATTTGATGGCCAACGGTAATATTACTGAGATTTTTGAACGTAAGGACTACAGTGTGATTGCTGAAGTGGTTGACAATACTCTTGAGCTGGGTGTTGAGGTTGTGCTTACAGGTAACTGGATAGCATTTGATAATTTCCGTCTTACTTATGTAAGTGACGGGTCGCCCTATTTGATTCCTGATGCAGAAATGCTCAGTTTTACTCCTACTCAGAATGCCAAAACATTTATGCTTACAGGAGGTAATCTTACCAGTGATGTAACTCTTACTACAACATCATCCTTCCAGCTTTCAAAATCTACTTTGACAGCTAACGAGGTAATGGGTGGTGCGGAAGTTACTGTTACTGCCATCGCAACTGCTTCAATTGAAAAGGATAGTGTGGTCATTTCTCATGGTGATGTAAAGAGTGTTGTTTATTTGTCGTCGGGTGAAGTAATGTCTGTTTCTACCGGTGGACTGTTCTTTGATCAATCCTTACCAACTGAAGCATCTTTTGAACTTTATGGAGACGTATATAGTGATATTTCAATTACAGCTCCCCAGGGATTTGTAATTTCAACCACTAATGTAACTCCTGCTGAGGCTCGTGATACTGTTCCGGTATTGTTGCTGTGGGATGGTGCTACCCGTGTTGAAGATAAGTACATCTACATTACAAAGGGTGAAATGAAAGACTCGGTACTTGTGTTTGCTGTTGCCGATAACATTATATCCAGTTGGGACGGAGACCTGGCAGAAGGAGATGGTTCATTGTTGACAAACTTTGGTTGGTCGCTGATGATGGAAGATGGTATTACTCCGGTAGCAGGCGCATTTAATCCTTACGCAGCCGGTAGTGGTATACGTTATGTTGAAGTAACCACTCAGAACTACACTTACAAAGGAAAACCCTGGACCGGTGGCCGTCTTGCCTACCTTCGTACATGGGGTGATCCTCCGACAAATACATTTAACCTGAGTGTAAATTTGGAGGCAGGTAAAGCGTATCAATTCCGGGGTGTTTCTACCTGGCACGATAACGAATCCAATCCAACATTTACGTATTCTATTAATACAGCAATGTCGAATACCGGTGATACTCTCGGTAGTCAATCCTATGCTTTTACTGTTAAACGTGCTGCTGTAGATTATGGTTTTGTGGTGAAACCAACTACAACTGGTACTCATTACCTGACAATCTCAAGTAATGTAATTGGTGATGTGATGAACTCTCCATTGTTCCTGGCTATCTACGAAACTGATTATGCTACATCAACTCCATCGGTATTCGAAAACGGAGTAAAGGTGTATCCGACAGTAACGAGTGATAAGGTGATCATCGAAACTGCAGGTAAATCCGGAATGGTACAGGTATATAATCTGAGTGGTAAGCTGGCTGCTACTGCTACACTGAACGGTGGAGTAGAAGAGTTAAGTCTGCCGGGCGAAGGTGTGTACTTCCTGCGACTAATGATTGAGGACTCATTGCAGACGATCAAAGTGATTAAAGTTAAGTAATATACTAAGTTTGTTTTTATACAGACTGTCCTGATATGTTCACATATCAGGACAGTTTTTTTGTAAAGATTTTTTTCATGGCTGAAGACAGAGTAAGTTGTAAATCTTCAGTTAACAACAGTATGGTCTGGTTGCGTGTGCAATGAATTGTGTTAAATCTGATACAAAAGTAGCATCTGCAGTTAACTTTTTAGTTACTGTAAGCTACTTTTTTACGATATAGGAGAAATATTTTACGATATAGGAGCATTTAAGTTTTTATATTATCTTTGTTTTTTAAAGATACGGGTTAGCATGTTAAAAACAACGTTCACTCTATTACCGCTGTTTGTAAGCTTGTTCTGGTTGTTAATCTTCCTGATTGACAGGGGGCGCAATAAGTACGTACGGCTATCGTTAATTTCTTTTTTTGCTGTTACTTCCTTACTTTATTTTTCACATGCACTCTATTTTAACTACGAGTTTTCTACCTATCTGTATTTCGATTCAATTTATACTTTTGCTAACCTGGCAGTATATCCACTTTACTTTATATACATAATTTACCTTACACGGGAAGTTAAATTTAAATCTAAGTATTTTTGGTGGTTAGTACCTGCATTGTTGATGGGGGTAGTTTCTGCAGCTGCCTACCTTTCTATGGATCGGCAGGAGGCAGTAAATTTCGTAAGTGAGGTGTTGTATAGCAAAGATGCAAACTTCAATTATTCACCTGCAGGGACTGTAAGGCTTTTTCTTCAACGTTTGACTCCTGTCGTATTCTCCATTCAGCTCATTTTGATTCTATTAATTGGAAGCCGTATGCTTGTTCGGTTTGATGAAAAGATACGTAATTACTATTCAGATACTGAAGGAAAAGAAATGGTATGGACACGTAGATTGTTTTTGTTATTTGCGGTGTTTTCGTTGATGTCGATGATTGCAAATGTGTTAGGTCGCACGTATTTCCTTTCCTCTTATGCATTGATAGTCCCTTCGGTATTGTTCAGCCTTTTATTGTTTTCTGTTGGTTATATAAGTTACAGGCAACGCTTTACAGTAACAGATTTGATGAAGGATGAGAATGCTCCCGTTTTCGAAGAGGAGCTATTTTCAGAAAGCGACCATGAGTTTGTTTATTCAGTCGCTCAGCAGGCAGAAATGACCCGGCGCTTAAAGGATTTGCTTGAAGAAGAGAAAGTTTTTACGCGTAAGGAATTGAGAATTATAGATATATCCAGGGATTTGAATACTAACAGGTCGTATGTGTCCCGGTTAATAAACCAGGTTTATCAAAAATCGTTTTCTGATCTTATCAACCACTACCGTCTGGAGGAGGCCCGCTATATGTTGAAGGCTCCCGAATATTCTTTGTTAAGTGTCTCCGAGATTGCATCACGTGCCGGTTTCCAAAGTGAAAGCTCGTTTTACAGAAACTTTAAAAAAGAAACGGGAATGTCACCGGGTGATTGGCGAAAAGTGAACGGAAAGATTAAAGCTTAAGACGGATGGGCTCCAGTCCTTTTTTCCACTGATTAAGGTAGTTGAAAAACTGACTTGCCTCACGTATTGGCTGATTCTTTTCTTTTGTCGCAATAACTGTAAAGTGGTACCTGAAGATTTTGTCTTTTTGCACAGGGAAAACAAAAAGGTTGTTAACACCATTCTGAACCTGTTTCTTTTGAATAGTTTCGGGAATGTAGAGTCCTAATCCTACTGTTTCTTTTGCGTATTTAACAGTGTCGGGCTGTGGATACCAACTACCCCACGCACCAACCAGATTTGCACTGTTCATCAGTTCGCCACCTCCAATTTGTTGTACGCCTGTAGCCACAGCATTCAGATTGTTGTTGGATCGTACTTCTGCAACTACATCACGATGACGGGCATAGAGCAGGTATCGTACTGTTACAGTCGACAGCTTACCTTCATAGTCCCATCCTTCTACTTCACTTTCTACTACAGCACGTAATGGTCCGCGGGCAAGAATACGATGAGTCCTTTTGCTGAATTTATCGATGTGCTTCATTGTGTTGCCATCCCATCCTTTCAGGGTACCTATTCCAACCCAGCCGGAGACTAATAGGATATCATCACCATATCCTTCTTTTAATTGAGCATCTGTGGGATACCAATAGGTATCCTTTAATTCTAGCCGGTAGGTTTTTTTCCCATACAGGTCGATAGTACTTTTATTGTCGAAATAGATGCGATAAGCCATCTTGTCCGATTCAAATGCTACTCCATGGTGGTGCAGTTGGTTGTACATATTGTTTTTGTCGGATGAAACTTCATCTTTGTGAAGCCACTTGCCGTTTTCATCTTTCAGAATTAAGCTTGTAAACACTTCTGATTTAGGTTCCGGTGCGGGGTGTTTCAATGTTTTTAACTGAACACGTGCTTTCTCTCCAGCTTCAAGATTCACTAGAAATACTATTTCATCAGGGTTTCCGTCGCGGTTTAGGTCGTCAATCTGTACGGGAGTACTCTTCCCGTTAACCTTAATCTGTATTCCATGTTCCGATAAATTCATTCCCTTTACTATGCTTACAGGTAGAATAACCGGAGCATCTACTACAGCTATGGGGTTTGGATTGTGAATGTGAAATCTTAGGGCATTGGCAGGGATGGTAATCAGTAAAATGAAGGATAATAAAATACAGATTCTTGAACGCATAATGAAGAGTGTTTTAGTGAACCACAAAGCTACAAAATCATTTTCATAATTTTGCTTTAAGCAATCAGATGAGAACAGGCAATTTTAATTCCTATAGCAATGAGAATAATTCCGCCGAAAACTTCCACTTTTCTTCCGAATCTTCCGTTTACTTTTTTCCCTAGCAACATGCCCGCCATGGAAGCTACAAAAGTGACTGCCCCTATTACAAGAACAGCCTGATAGATGTTAACGTCAAAAAAAGCCATACTTACACCTACAACAAGAGCATCAATACTTGTAGCGATGGCAATCCCTAATACAACAGTAGTTTGTTGGGGATTAAACGATTTTTCTTCCGGGTCTTTAAATGCTTCAGAGATCATTTTAACTCCGATAATACTAAACAGAAAAAGAGATACCCAATGGTCGTAATCACCAATTAAATAGGCTAGCTGACTTCCTCCCCACCATCCGATGAAAGGCATTCCGCCCTGAAATACGGCAAGAACAAACGCAATACGTGCTGCAGGGAAAAACCGAATGTCTTTTTTACATAATCCGGCACCGACTGAAACTGCAAAGGTGTCGAACGACAAACTAAGTGCAATCAGAAAGAGGGCATAGAAGCTCATTAACTGTGTTGAATCGATTGAGGGTACAAAGATAATTATTTTTTAAAAAGGAGGCAAAGTTGTGTTCTGATTACCTAAAAATAGATGTGACATATATTTAACACTATTTGTGTTTTACATTTTGCTTATAATACAGTATATTTGTGAACTAAAAGTCAGATTATCAGAATATATAATGAGTTTAATAGCGTATTAATTATAATTGGTATGTGTTAAGTTACTCGAACAAAGCCTAAAATGAAAAAGTGTTTAATATGTAGAGGGTCAACCATGGAATTAAATGGTTTGTGTCCCGACTGTGGAAAAAGATGGATAGACAGTATAAATAGTAAAACCGCTGTAGATATTGCCACCCTGCACCTGGCCGAAGATACCGAAAGGATTATTAATAGCTACGAAGCAGAATCGAGTGAATTGGGATCTGTTTTAAATGAGTTTGTTGAAAAGATTAATATAATTCAGGGACTTAATGCGGTTCAAAATTACATATTATCAAAGTCAATAGCAACTTACCAATTTTTGGTTAAAGTCTTACAAGGAGTGCTTGAATTTTATCCTTTTCCCCGTGTGATGTTGATTCATCTGGCGGATTACCCTGAATTATCACGTGAGTTACAAACATCAAGTCCGGTCCTTCAGCAAATGATGACTGAGTATGTTGCTGATCTGAAAAAGGAGTTACAAAAGGCAATAACTAAAAAGCAGACCGCCGTAAAGTTAAAGAGAAAACAAAAGATACTACGTGCAGAATTAATTCTGCTAACTGCATTAACCATCTTTGCACTGCTTTCTGCACTGTATTTTTATATATCGGAATCGGCTCCATCATCCTATTTGATAGTACTCGCCGTGGTTCCTGTGCTTCTGCTTTTTGTGATGAAAGTGACCCGTTATGCTGACCTGGATATGAATTTGCGGACTAATCCTCATCTGAGCTACCAAATTGACCTGATGGATATTCCTGATACCTATATCCAAAATATTCGTTCACAGCTAGCCCGATTAGGAGCTGTCGACTAATACTCTTTAGCATGGTAAATGAGATAACTCCATTTCCGCGCGGATGGAGTCAACTACCAGCGGTATTCCTTTTCTAATTTTTTCCTCAGAAGTATTGCAGAACGATAATCGTATGTAATTGTTTCGTGTTCCGTCCGGATCAAAGGTTTTACCAGAAACAAACACAACTCCTTTTTCAATTGCCCGTTTTAGTACTGCTGTAGCATCAATCTGCTCTGGTAACTCAATCCAAATATAAAATCCACCACGTGGAGGAGTGAAGTTACAACCTTTGGGTAGGGTGGTTTTTAGTAGTTGCGTCATAATTTCTGCCCGGTGTTTGTATTCAGGACGGATATAGTTTAAATAATCTGTCACCACATTGTTTTGAAGGAATTTATGGGCAACCATTTGAGTGAAACTTGGTGAGCAGGCATCAATCGACTGTTTTATAAGCTCACACTTTTTGTAGATTTCCTCAGGTACCAGCATCCAGCCTAACCGTAATCCGGGCCCCAGGATCTTCGAAAAGGAGCCTGTGTAGCACACATCAATGCCTTCCGGATTAATTGACTTGATGGTTTGAAGGTGAAGCTTATCTTCTTCGTGAAAATAGAGGTCGCTGTAAGCATCATCTTCAATAAGAGGTATGTTTTTGTTTTTTAGTAATTCGATAAGGCCCAGCTTTGTTTCTCGTGTATATAAGGTGCCTGCTGGATTGTGAAAATTGGGGGTAAGGTAAACGAATTTGGGAGCTTTCTCCATTTCATCGAGTTTTTTTCGAAGTTCGATCAGGTTTAGACCATCAGCGGTGAGAGGGATGGATACAATTGAAGCCTGATAGGATCGGAAAGCTGAAATGGCACCAATAAAACAGGGGTTCTCTACAAATATAGTATCTCCCGGGTCGATAAAGGCATGTGCAAGAATATTAATGGCCTGCAACGAACCGGTTGTAATCAGGAGTCGGTTCTCTTCGACCGGTAGGCCTTTTTCTTTTAGGTATTCTGACAATGATGCGAGGAGTTGAGGTATTCCATGTGTCGGACCATACTGCATCGCTATCTTTTTTTCAGTGTCAGTCAATTCCTGGTATATAGTATCTACTTCACGTAGTGGAAATAAGTCATTATCGGGCATTCCACCGGAGAATAAAATCATA
The DNA here is from genome assembly GCA_028691965.1 of Paludibacter sp. Classification (GTDB taxonomy): domain Bacteria; phylum Bacteroidota; class Bacteroidia; order Bacteroidales; family Paludibacteraceae; genus Paludibacter. The sequence goes on from JAQUYE010000015.1 coordinate 30,218, forward strand.
TCAGGCTTGTTGGCCAGACTCATTAGGTCGCGTATTTCGGAGGAGCGTAGGTTGGTAACAGAAGATGAAAAACGGATCATGTTACAATTATTTTCGTAGTTTATAGTTCGCTGGCGCGCATTAACTGAATTTTATTGGCTTGTAGTACCTCGATGACTTGTTCGCACGATTCAGAGCGAATCACAACGCTGGCGCCATTTTCGCTGGCGAAGGCATACATGTACTCTACTGGTACCTGATTGTCGGAAAGTACCTGCAATGCGCGATACAATCCGCCTGGTTCATTGGGGACTATCAGGCATACTACATCTGTAGTGTTAACTGAAAATCCTTGTTCTTTCAGGAGTGTCCTTGTTGCCTCGGGTTGGGGTACAATAAAACGTACAATACCATAGTCGGCTGTATCAGCAATGCTAAAGGCTGTCATATTAATATTGTTTTCCGAGAGAATACGTGTCAGTTCAGTCAGGCGCCCTGTCTTATTTTGCAGAAATACGGATAGTTGTTTGATGATCATGGTAATTCAGTTTGAAAAGTTAAACTAATTTTCGGTTGTCGATTACGCGTTGCGCTTTGCCTTCGGAGCGTGCAATTGTATTAGGTTCCACAAGTTTGATCCGCGCCGTCAGTCCCAGCGCACTTGCAATATTATGCTGAATCTGTTTGCGAAGATTTTCAAGAACGCGGATTTCATCCGACCAGAATTGATCATCAATTTCAACTCTTATCTCTAAGGTGTCCAGGTTGTTTTCACGATCAACTACTAACTGGTAGTGAGGACTTGCCTCGCTCATTTCGAGTAGCACTGCTTCGATTTGAGAAGGGAATACATTGACGCCCCTGATAATCAACATGTCGTCGGTGCGTCCCAGGCATTTATCCATGCGTACCATCGTTCGTCCACAAGCACACTTTCCGATGTGTAACCGGGTAAGGTCGCGGGTGCGATAACGTAGCAAAGGCATAGCTTCTTTCGAAATGGTAGTAAATACGAGTTCACCTACCTGACCGTAGGGTAATACTTCCAGTGTAACGGGATCGATAATTTCCGGAATAAAGTGATCCTCGAAAATATGCATACCATTCTGGTGTTCACATTCCATCGCAACACCAGGACCGATGATTTCACTTAATCCATAAATATCATAGGCCTTAATGCCCAGCAACTGTTCTACCTGACGTCGCATTTCGTTGGTCCAGGGCTCAGCGCCAAAAATACCTGCACGTAATTTAATTTTACTTCGGTCGATGCCTTCTTTTGCTATGCTTTCTCCCAAATGAGCAGCATATGACGGAGTACATGCTATTACAGTAGAGCCGAAATCCATCATCAGTTGTAATTGTTTTCGGGTGTTACCGCCGGAGATGGGGATTACAGAAGCCCCCACTTTCTCTGCTCCATAATGAACTCCAAGCCCGCCTGTAAACAGTCCGTACCCATAAGCAATCTGAATTATATCCGAACGGGTTACTCCAACCATTGTAAGTGCGCGTGCCACCACCTCACTCCAAATATTCAAATCATTGTGAGTATAACCCACTACAGTTGGCTTTCCTGTAGTACCACTGGAAGCATGCAGACGTACAATTTGTTGTTGGGGAGCTGCAAACATACCAAACGGATAATTGTCGCGTAAATCATCTTTGGTTGTAAATGGTAGTTTGTGAAGCTGATCAATACTGTTAATATCGCGGGGTTCTATACCCAACTCGGAGAGTTTTTTGCGATAAAAAGGTACATTATAGTAAATGCGTTCGATCATTTCAGTGAGACGCTCGTTTTGTAAGCGCTTCAATCGGTCGCGGTCGGCTGCTTCGATGTATTCGTTCCAGATCATGGTAATTAGTTCTTATAGTTAGTTATGGCATTGTTTCCAAGTTCAAACGCCTTCAAGTTTATGGCTGTTATGGTTTCCCCCTTTTGTTCGAATAGTCGGCTTATGCTTTCCCGCAATTGTTCGTTGCTTATGTTGATGTAGCGCGAAGCAGCACCTGTCATTACAACATTCTCCGACTTTGGACTTCCTGCTTCTCTGGCTATCTGATCTGCATCGATAAAGTGACAGGTAGGAGCTGTACTTTGAATTGACTGAAGCAGAAATTCCGTTTCGGGATAATCGGGAATGTTGATAAAGGGCTTTGTTGCGGTTATAACTATTCCTGTAGGAGCTAGCCAGGGAAGGTAACGTAAGGCTTCCATGGGTTCTAGTGAAATAATGATATCGGCACTACCAAGAGAGATAAGGTCAGAGAAAATTTCTTTATCAGAAATTCGAAGGTGTGATTGTACTGCTCCGCCACGCTGACTCATTCCATGCACTTCTGCCTGTTTAATATAAAGGCCTTGTCGCATAGCTGCCTGATCGATAATGGCAGCAATGGTTAAAATTCCCTGACCACCGACCCCAGCGAGAATTATATTGGTTGTCATAGTGATTGTTGTTTTTTTCTGCGGGCAGTTTGCACACATTCCCGACAGGCTATTATTACTGATACACCCTTGTATTCAAGTTCTTCTTTTAGAACTGTAACATTTGTATCATGATTTTTTCGTAACGGAACTAAAGTGCGGATATGATGATGTTCAACTCCCAAGCCAGCACATATAGCTGCAATTCGACCTGTAGCGCCGGAATCCTGACCGCCTGTCATAGCTGTAGTAAAATTGTCGGAGATAATAATAGTAACAGCTGATTGATCATTAACAGCATCCAACAGACCTGTCATTCCCGAATGTGTGAAAGTGGAGTCGCCAATTACTGCTACGGCCGGTTGTAATCCGGCATCGGCAGCACCTTTGGCCATAGTAACCGATGCGCCCATATCGACGCAGGTATTGATTGCATTGTAGGGTGGTAGCGCACCAAGAGTATAACAACCAATATCTGCAAAGACATGTCGGGAAGTGTACGCATCCATTGCTTCATTAAGAGCATCGTAAAGGTCACGATGACCACAACCCTGACATAGTTCGGGAGGGCGGGCAGCGACCAGAGATGGCACCGGAGGGCCTGCCTGTGCTGCTGATGGATGCAGAGCTTTAATAAGAGCATCGGGAGTGAGTTCGCCGGTACGTGGCAAAGTGCCATCGAGTCGTCCGGAGAAGATTGAATTGCCAAAAAACCCCTTGAATAGTTCCTCGTAAATCGGATAACCTTCTTCAGCCACCAGTATTCGTTTATACTGTGAAGTGAAAGTGCGTACCATTTGTTCCGGTAGCGGGTAGTGTGATAGTTTAAGTACTGGCAGTTGTAGCTTGAAGCGTGTGATTACCTCCATTACATAATTATAGGCTAATCCGAATGCAATTATTCCAAGTTCGCCCTCACCTTCTTGTACCTTATTATAAGGGGACTTTTCGGAGGCCTCTGTAAGGGCCGGCTGAAGGTCGAGCAAATGCTGGTATTGACGACGCGCATTGGCAGGAAGGAGTATCCATTTGCTACGGTCGTTGTCGGGTAGCAGGGGATTTGGAAGGCCAGGTTTGCGGCGTATAATAGTGGAGCGAGAATGTGAGAGTCGTGTTGTAATACGTAACATTACCGGTAGGCCCATCTTTTCGGAAAAGGGGAAAGCATAGCGTACGCAATCGTATGCTTCCTGTTGATTGGAGGGTTCGAGTAACGGGAGTTGTGCAAATCGACTATAGTAACGTGTGTCTTGTTCGTTTTGTGAAGAATGCATGGATGGATCATCGGCCACTACAACTACCATTCCTCCTTTTATGCCTGTAATCGCAGAATTCATAAATGCATCAGCAGCAACGTTCAGTCCGACGTGCTTCATACACACCATGCTTCTCTTACCTGCATACGACATCCCGAGGGCCGACTCGTAAGCAGTTTTCTCGTTTACCGACCAGGCTGCACGTATTATTCCGGATCTTGCTTCTTCTGATTGCTGAATATATTCTGTTATCTCAGTAGATGGAGTCCCCGGATATGCATATACGCCGGAGAGCCCTTCATCAATGGCTGCCTGTGCAATTACTTCGGCTCCCAGTAATAATTCTCTTTTACTCATTATCTTATGTGTGTTTCTACATGGCGGCATTCATAAAGGAAATGGCCGGAATGCCGATGGTATTGCAAAAGTACTAAATTATCTAATACATTAGTTCTTTTTTTCGTCAATTAGCCTTTAAAAATGAAGGATATTCAGAAAGTAGCCATGTTTAATGATAAAATTACTTTTTTATTTACACTTTGCTTTCATTTTACGATTTATTTTGTAATTTTGCTGCCGAAACAATAACTCACAAATTAACACAGCGATTTTATGAAAACCGAACAAGTCCTCGATAAATTAAAGAGGCGTTTCCCCAATGAGCCGGAGTATCATCAGGCTGTAGAAGAAGTGTTGCATTCCATTGAAGAAGTGTACAATGCACATCCCGAGTTTGAAAAACAAAATCTAATTGAACGTCTCTGTATTCCGGATCGTATGTTCTCGTTTCGTATCACCTGGGTAGATGATAAGGGTGATGTACAAACTAATATGGGATATCGTGTACAGCATTGTAATGCAATTGGCCCTTACAAGGGAGGAATGCGTTTCCACGTTTCTGTAAGTCCTTCAATTCTGAAGTTTTTGGCTTTCGAACAAACATTTAAAAATGCACTGACTACTTTGCCTATGGGTGGAGGAAAGGGGGGGTCGGATTTCAACCCGAAAGGCAAATCCAACGCAGAAATTATGCGTTTTTGTCAGGCTTTTATGCTCGAACTCTGGCGCCATATTGGTCCTGAAACCGACGTGCCAGCAGGTGATATCGGTGTTGGGGGTAGAGAAGTTGCCTATATGTATGGTATGTACCGCAAGCTAGCCCGTGAAAATTCGGGTACATTTACTGGCAAAGGACTGGAGTTTGGTGGTTCGCTGATTCGTCCGGAAGCAACCGGATATGGAAATATTTACTTCCTTATGAATATGCTGAAACGCAAAGGAATTGAAGATCTTAAAGGTCAGGTGGTCGCAATCTCAGGTTCGGGGAATGTTGCAACCTATACAGCCGAGAAAGTACTTGAATTGGGAGGAAAGGTAATTACGCTATCCGATTCAAACGGATATATCTACGATCCGGAAGGAATCACCAAAGAAAAACTGGAATATGTATTCGAGTTGAAGAATATCTACCGTGGTCGTATTAAAGAATATGCAGATAAGTATGGTTGCAAGTATGTGGAAGGTGGACGCCCATGGGCTGAAGTCTGTACAATTGCTCTTCCTTCAGCAACTCAGAACGAATTGAATGGAGATGATGCCGCACAGTTGGTTAAAAACGGATGCTTTGCGGTTTCGGAAGGTGCAAACATGCCCTCAACGCCGGAAGCAGTAGAGGTATTCCTGAAAAACAAGATTATGTATGCACCGGGTAAGGCTGCTAATGCGGGTGGTGTTTCGGTTTCAGGACTGGAAATGACTCAGAACTCTATTAAACTAAGCTGGTCGAAAGAAGAAGTGGATGAAAAGTTGAAAGACATTATGTATAATATCCATGAAGCTTGCGTGAAGTATGGAACAGAGGCAGACGGTTTTGTAAACTATGTAAAGGGTGCGAATATTGCCGGATTCATGAAAGTGGCTAAGGCCATGATGGCTCAGGGTGTTTTATAAGTTCTAAAAAACCTGACTGCCTGACTAAAAGGTATAATAAAAGAAAAACCCGGAGAGCTTACTTTCTCCGGGTTTTTCTTTTTAAAGGTGAATTTTTCCAATTAAAATTGGAATGGCATTCCTGCCGATAGGGTCAGCTGTGGTTAGTCGGCTGTTCATAAATCCCATTGGATTTAGTTGGAGTTTTAAACTAAGGTTTTTGTTTTCGCGATTCGCTGCCCTGGTGTAATTTAGAATAGCAAGTCCTAGTCCTGCCGAAGCACCGATTGCCGACATAACCACTATCCATTTAGGATCATAATCGATGTATATGTCTTCGCTTTCGTTGGTGGAGCTAATTAATTGTCCTATTCCGGCTCCGATCAGTCCACCACCTGCCATGCTCAGAGAAGCAAACATAGCCTGACGGTTTGAGAAGTCGTGTTTCTTTGCCAGTCGGTCACCTATGAAGAGTCCTGCAGCAGTACCAAGTGATCCTACTGCCGTATATAAGCGCATATCATCGGGTAAAATTAGTGACATCAGGCTTAATGGTAAGTAGCCTCCTGCCAGAGCAGCGCTTGCAGTAACAGAAGCATCACCCTGACTGTAATAATCTTTTTTGGAAATGGCATTGCCGGTCAGCAGTCCCCCAACTGCACCTGCGAGCAGACTGGCTGCTACAATGTTGGTTTTAAACGCATGATCCCCTTCGTAAAATCCAAGTGCATGTGATGCTCCAAGAGTTACCAGCATTCCGAAATCACTGTACATTCCGATGGTGGAAGCCTGGCCATCGTTGATCCCTTTACGACCGGCCCACTTATATCCTATAATACCCTCTGCAATACTTCCAACAAGGCCAAAGCCCAATGTTATCCTGAAGTCGGTATAGTTGTTTACTAGCATGGGAAGTAGCATGCCGTGAAGAATACCACGTGTTTGTCCATAAGCAGTCATAATCCCTTGTGATAGCGTAACTTCTTTGTTTCCAGTCGTCAGTAAAGGTATAACAAAGCCTGCACCCGAACTTAGAAAATAAATAGCAGGACTAAAGTCAGATGAAAGAATAGAAGAAACTGCCGTACCATAAAAGCCATAGCTCACAACGCTATTCGCCAGCAGCAGACTCGAACGTCCTTCCTGATTGAGTATTGTTTTAGGAGAATAGAGCCTTGTTCGTTCACTTATATCCAACCGTAATGCTTCCAGTTCTGGTTCAGTAAGCAGTTTACGTGTACGGAACAAATCCTTTCCCGATCGGGTAACAATTTCGATGGAGTAGGTGCTATCGCTAGTTTGAAACAGGGTGGCTTCATGAAAATCCGGATATTCGGAAAAGATACCTAGTTTTTCAGCAAGTATGGCGTCGATTGATAGAATCTTGCCTGACGAATCAAAGCTGATTTGTCTGTCTTGGGCGGTTAATGTTAGTAAGCTTACAAGTAGCGCCAGGGTGAAACATGCTTTTTTCATATGGTTATTTCAGATCTAAAGTGCAGGTTGGTACATTCCCGGATATAGATGTATACGGCTTCCCGTTTGTTGCATCTGTTTTTTGCAAAATTGAGATTAGGCGACAAAGGTAAGTCTTTTGAACAATATGTCTATCTTTGTGGTTAGAAAATGGATAGTATAACATTCACCCATTTTAAAATTAGCGTATGAAAAAGATACTTTTGATACTTGCTGTGGTTTTGATCAGTCTGGGGTCAGTTCCTGCTCAGGGGATTTATGATTTTAATATGAATGATATTGATGGTAACCCGGTGTCGCTTAGCCAGTACAAGGGAAAAGTCGTAATGATAGTAAATGTGGCCAGTAAGTGTGGACTCACAAAGCAATACGAGGGTTTAGAAGCCATTTATAAAGAGTATAAGGATGAAGGACTGGTAATTCTTGGTTTCCCTTGCAATCAGTTTATGGGGCAGGAGCCCGGTACCGAAGCCGAAATTCTGGAATTTTGCACCCTCAATTATGGAGTTACCTTTCCCATGTTTTCTAAAATTGAGGTGAACGGTGCAGGTACTCATCCGCTGTATCAATATTTAAAGAAAGAACTTCCGGGTGATGGCAAGAAGGCGGACATTGAATGGAACTTTGCTAAGTTTTTGATTGGGCGCGACGGAAAGCCGGTTGAGCGGTTTAATCCGCGTGTGAAACCTGAAGATACTGTAAAGTCGATTGAAAAATTACTGTAAGCAATGATTTTAAAAGATAATCTGATCCCTGTCGGACAGCTATTAAAGCCGCATGGCATACATGGAGAGCTTGTGTTCGAATTTAGTTCGGATGTGTTTGATCGTGAGGAAGTGCCCTTTTTTATTTTGGAGATTGAAGGGATATATGTACCTTTTCGGGTGGCATCTTACCGGCTACGTTCTTCATCGACTGCCTTACTGAAACTTAAGGGTGTTGACACGGAAGAACAAGCACGGACTTTCTCGGGGTTGACTACCTATATCTCTAATGAGTACCTTGCTGAAATGGAGGATACGGAAGTAGAGCCTCATTATTTTGAAGGGTTTTTGCTTATAGATATTCATCACGGAGAGATAGGAGAGATTTCGGAAGTGGATGAGACGACCGATAATGCTCTATTTGTAGTTCCTTGTGGCGACGACGAGTTGTTAATCCCTGTAAGTGAAGCTTATATTGTAGCCATTGACCACAACAAGCGTGAGATTACCCTGAATCTTCCCGATGGACTTTTAGATCTCTGAGTTATTTTAACGAATAAACAATCTCTTTCACCCAGGCTGCCCATTCAGTCTGGGTTTTGCTTTTATCGAAAGTTTGCCAGGGAATCGCTTTCCCTATGGTTATTGAAAACTTGCTTCCCTTTTGTTTGAACATTTCATCAGCAAGGTACATCATTTCTATATTGAATTTTATTCCAAAGAATTTTCTTAGACGGGCAAGGTTGTAGAAAAAGGTCGAATTACGCCCTTCGAAATAAATTGGGACCACATCACGCTGGTATTGTACAGCCTTGGCTATAAAGTTCTTTTTCCATTCAGGATCCATTACCTTGCCATTTATTTTACGCGAACACATCCCTGCAGGGAAGGTGACCAGGTGGTTGTCTGAATTATACAGTTCATCCATCATTTTTACATGATGCCTTGATTGAGAACCTAATTTGTTGACGGGTATAAACATCTCCTTCAGTGGTTCAAGGTTAGTAAGTAAGTCGTTTGAGAAAAAACGTACTTTCCCTTCGTACTCTCTTCCAATCAACATGCCTGTAGCCAAGCCATCAAGTCCACCCAGGGGATGGTTGCTTGCAAAGATATAACGACCATCTTTAGGTGGCAGGTTTTCCTTTCCTTTTATTTCAGTAGAAATTTTCATGAATTTTAATCCTGCTTCAATAAAATCCATGTTTTTAACTCCCGGGTTATCTTCGAAGAATTGGTTTATTTCATCTTGATGAGCTATTCGTTTCAGGTAATTAACAATAAATTTAGGGACTTTTTTGTCCTTTGCGCGCTGCTTTACCACCTTGTCGATATCGATCTTAATGATCCCTTCCTGCTTCATGAGCCTTCTTTTTTGTAATCTTAATTTGGCAGCAAAAATAGTAAAAATATATGGATGCGGATTCTATATTCAGGAAATGACTGCTGATTTAGTTTAAGAAGTGTTGTTTATTCAAAAAAGTACTCCCCACATAACTCCTTTTTTTATGATATTAGTGATATGTGGTTTTTAAGTGTCAGTTAGCCAGCATTATGGGTGTATGCTGCTACAGTCGGACTTCTGTTGGCAAGTTGTTGATAACCCGTTAGCCAACTGTCTTTTTTTGTTGATAAATTATTTGGTGGGGGAATGTGGGGAATTGAAAATCTTTTTATACTTTTACACTTGGAAAAAAGCTATATCATTCATGTCCACATTTATAGGAAAATACGAAGCGAAAACCGATATTAAGGGGAGGGTGTTTATTCCTTCCGTTTATCGAAAGCTCCTGCCGGAGACAGATCGGGAGCGTTTGGTGATGCGCAGGGATACGGACAATGATTGTATGATTATCTATCCGGTGCCTGTGTGGAATGAAAAGGTTGAAGCGCTTAAGGCGGTGCTGGATGAGTGGAATCCTGAAGATCAATTGCTGCTGATGCAGTATGTGTCGGAAGCTGAATGGGTCGATATTGATAGTCAGGGGCGGGTTCTGATTGCAAAACGCTATCTTCAGGAGATTGGTGTTGAGAGTTCAGATGTCCTGTTTGTTGGCATGATAGATCGTTTTGCATTGTGGGGAAAACCTAATTTTGAGAAGGCGGGCATGTCGCGCCAGCAGATGTCGGTTATGCTAAAGGAAAAAATGATGAAAAAGTAAAGAGTATGGAAGATCGGGTATATCACACGCCGGCTTTGTTGTCGGAATGTATTGAAGGGTTGTCGATAAAGCCCGGTGGAGTGTATGTCGATTGTACGTTCGGAGGCGGTGGTCATTCAAAAGCAATACTTGATTGTTTAGGGCCAGACGGCAGGTTGTTTGGCTTTGATCAGGATGCGGATGCAATCGCCAATAGTCTTGATGACCCTCGTTTTACTTTTGTTCATGGGAATTTCCGATACCTTAGCAATTTTATGGATTATTTTGGTATAACCAAAGTAGACGGCATTCTGGCAGATCTGGGGGTGTCGTTTCATCATTTTGATGAGGCAGATCGTGGTTTCTCGTTCCGGTTTGAAGGGGAGTTGGACATGCGTATGAATCAAAAATCAGCACGTTCGGCCTCGTCAGTAATCAATACCTATTCAGAAGAACAGTTGGCCGATGTATTTTACCTTTATGGTGAATTACATAATTCCCGTAAATTGGCAAGGGCAATTGCAAATCGCCGGTCTTCAGGTGAAATTAAAACAATCGCTGAATTCAGTGAATTGATGAAGCCTTTTTTTCCACGTGAAAAAGAAAAGAAAGAACTTTCAAAGCTTTTTCAGGCAATAAGAATAGAAGTGAATGATGAAATGGCTGCCTTGAAGGAGTTGTTGTTGCAGAGTGTTATGGTGTTGGGTAAAGAGAGCCGTCTTGTTGTGCTTACGTATCATTCCCTTGAGGATCGGTTGGTAAAGAATTTCGTAAAGTCCGGTAATTTCGAAGGGAAACTTGAAAAAGACTTTTATGGAAATGTAATTGCACCGTTGCGTGCAGTCAATAATAAAGTTATCGTTGCTTCAGAGGAAGAGGTGTATCAAAACCCACGTTCACGAAGCGCTAAACTTCGTGTTGCAAGTGTAAAAAGTTGAGTACATGAAGAAGTTAATTGAGCGAATTAAACAGAATGAAGACTTCAGGGACCTGGTTACCAGTAGTCCAAAGGATATATTAAACGGGAATATTCTAACAAAGAAGTTTTTTCGTCGTCAGTATTTGTTAATTGCCCTCATTGTATTTCTTGCTGTACTTTATATAAACAATCGTTATGAAAGTGAAAAGATGATGACTCAGATAAGCACCCTGAAAAAAGATATTCAGGATGCAAAGTATGAGTCGCTTACTATATCGGCTGAATTGGTGGAGATTAGTCGACAGTCGAATATCCAGCAGTTGCTGAACAGTAGAAATATGAAACTGAAACCAGGGATGCAATCGCCTATTGTGATTAAGTAGAACAACGGATAGCTATGACAGATAAAAGAAAAGACATAGTAGTACGGTTCGGGATTATCTACCTGGTGATTTCTGTCCTTTTCGTGATGGTAATCTGGAAAATTGTACAGATACAATATGTGGAAGGAGAGCAGTGGATGAAGCTGGCTGAAAAGCAGAAGATTACGGATATTATTGTAAAGCCTAAACGTGGTAATATCTTCTCTTCCGATGGCAGGTTACTTGCAAGTTCAATTCCAACCTACTATGTATACATGGATACACGAGTAGATGCGCTTCGTCTAAATAACGGTGAACTCTTCTACACCCACCTTGATTCCCTGTCCACGGCATTATCAGAATTTTTTGGAGATAAGTCGCCTTTAGCGTACAAGCGCATGTTGAAAAGTGGATTCGACAAGAAGACAGGCAGTTTGCTTTTGCACCCCAAACGAATCTCCTATTCCAGATTAAAAGAACTAAGAAAACTACCCCTTTTCAGAATGGGTCGTATTAAAAGCGGATTAATCGACCGGGAATATGTGCGTCGTGTAAAACCTTTCGGTTCACTTGCATCCAGAACTATTGGTGATGTTTACGGCGATGAGGTGAAAGGTGGACGAAGCGGTTTGGAAGCTTCCTTTAACGAAGTCCTTGTCGGCACTGATGGAGTTTCAACTCGACAAAAGGTAGCTAATAAATACATCCAGACTGTTGAGGTTCCTCCTGTGGATGGTATGGACGTATATTCAACAATTGATGTTGAACTACAAGATGTAGCTGAAAAAGCATTGCGTGATACCATTGATGGAATGGGAGCTGTATCCGGTACTGTCGTCCTGATGGAGGTGGCAACCGGTGCGATTCGGGCTATGGTGAATTTGGATCTTAACCCCAAAACCGGCGAGTACTACGAAAATACGAATCATGCATTACGTGATCAGGTAGAGCCGGGGTCGACCTTTAAAATAGCATCACTGATGGCAGTGCTTGATGAAGGGAAATATAAATTGTCGGATGAGTTCAATATCCATCACGGCTTGTATAAAATAGCAAACCGCGTAATGAGAGATCATAACGCGCACCGTGGAGGATACGATCGACTGAAGGTGGAAGAGATAATTCAGGCTTCATCCAATGTGGGTACTGCTCAAATGGTTATGGGAACATTCGGAGACAAACCGGAAAAGTACATTGAACGATTGTACTCATACCGGCTGAATGATTCTTTGCCTATCCAAATGAAGGGGGTTGCAAAACCCTGGATTAAGCACCCAAAGAAGGATAAGGATTTGTGGTACGCTACCTCTCTTGCCTGGATATCCATCGGATATGAGACTAAAATACCTCCGATTTACTCACTTACCTTTTTCAATGCGATAGCTAACAACGGAAAAATGGTAAAACCCCTGTTTGTACATGAAATACGTAAGAACGGGCAGCTTATAAATTCGTACCCGACTGAAGTAATGGTAGAACAACTCTGTAAACCATCGACTGTAAAGGATGTTCAACAGGCACTCAGAGGAGTGGTGGAAGGTAAGTATGCAACAGCAAGAAATGTAAAATCGGACATTGTAAGTATTGCAGGGAAAACAGGTACAGCGCTTATATCTCAGGGGGCTGCGGGATACCGGTCCGGACAAACCAAGTACAATGTTTCCTTTGCGGGGTATTTCCCTGCCGAGAATCCACAATATAGTTGTATCGTTGTGTTGAACGCGCCGAAAGGGATACCCTCAGGTGGTAGAATGGCTGGGTCGGTTTTCAAGGAAGTGGCCGAGCGGACTACTATTTTAAAGTCCAAACGCACTCCCGAACAAGTGGAAAAGGATACTATACATGTTGAACCTCATTGGCCGGCAAATAAAGGTGGCAATAATCTGGCTGTAAGTAAGGTTGCTGCTCACTTAAATATTCCTTATCAGGCTCCCCAAAGTAACTGGGTAACGCCGTGTAAGGAATCAATGGATCAACATCAGAACCATGAATTCAAATTAAAACGTGGACAGATACCCGATGTACTGGGGATGGGTGCTAAAGATGCTGCCTTTGTGCTGGGTAACTTAGGATTGGATGTCCGGCTGAAAGGTCGTGGCAGGGTCGTGGCCCAGAGCCGGAAGCCCGGCACTGCATTGGGTGAAGGAGGAGTTATCGAGATTCAACTTCAATAAACAAATGGATATGAGTGAACAACGTACGCTGAGTCAGCTTTTATATGAGATACCGGTTCTGGAAATGTCCGGTAGTTCAAATGTGCTTATTTCATCAATTGAGTTTGACTCCCGGAAAGTGACCCCCGGATCTTTGTTTGTTGCAACCACCGGGACCAATGCTGATGGACATCAGTTTGTTGATTCAGCCATCTCTCTTGGTGCAGTTGCGGTGTTGTGCGAGCGTTTTCCTGAACAACTTCAGTCTACGATATGCTATGTAAAAGTTGAAAAGAGTACTCGTGCATTAGGACAGCTGGCTGCTGCCTGGTACGATTTCCCATCTTCAAAGCTAAGCCTGGTTGGGGTGACCGGAACAAACGGAAAAACTACCATCGCAACTCTATTGTATGAAGTGTTTCGGGGACTTGGTTACAAATGCGGGCTTATATCTACAGTTGTCAACTATATCGACACACTACCTGTTGAGGCTACGCACACAACACCTGATGCTTTGTCGCTGAACCACCTCATGTCAGAAATGGCAGATGCGGGATGTGACTACGTATTTATGGAGGTGAGTTCGCATTCGGTGGAACAAGGGCGTATT
>JAQUYE010000101.1 GCA_028691965.1 Paludibacter sp.
TCATGGTATGAAGATCGCCAAAGTACAGGAAATGGCTCTTAAACTGGGAGCTCCGGTGGTTGGTTTGATGGATTCAGGTGGAGCTCGTATTCAGGAAGGGGTGAAGAGTCTGGCTGCCTATGCCCGTATTTTTAAAAATAATGTGCGTTCTTCAGGTATAGTTCCTCAGATTTCGGTGATATTAGGCCCTTCAGCCGGTGGTGCTGTGTATTCTCCGGCATTAACCGACTTTATTTTCATGACCAAAAAAACATCGTATATGTTTGTTACCGGTCCTGATGTGGTGAAGGAGGTGTTAAACGAAGACATCGATATGGATGGTCTGGGTGGGGGAGATGTGCATGCTAACAAAAGTGGAGTTGCTCATTTTGTCTCCGACGATGAGGAACATGCTATCTTATTGGTTAGAAAGTTGTTATCATACATCCCTTCCAACAACTTTGAAGCCCTGCCGGTTTCGCATCTTGTTAAATATTACCAGTCCCGACAAAAATTCCTGAATAAGATTATTCCGGACGATCCTAATCGTCCGTATGATATGAAGGATGTTATTAAGATTCTTGTTGATAAGGATACCTTCTTTGAAGTTCATGAAGGCTATGCTCAGAATATTCTGGTTGGTTTTGCCCGACTGAACGGCAAAACAATCGGTATTGTGGCCAATCAGCCTAAAGTGATGGCCGGAACACTGGATATTAACGCAAGTATAAAAGGTGCCCGTTTTGTTCGATTCTGTGATGCGTTTAATATTCCTATCCTTATACTGGAAGATGTGCCCGGATTCTTACCCGGCATCGAACAGGAACATAATGGAATCATCCGTAATGGTGCTAAATTATTGTATGCATTCTGCGAAGCTACCGTCCCTAAGATTACAGTAATAACACGTAAAGCATACGGTGGTGCCTATATAGTGATGAGCAGTAAAAATACGGGGGGCGACTTCAATTTTGCCTGGCCAACTGCCGAAATTGCTGTTATGGGTCCTGCCGGTGCAATTAAAATTGTAAACAAGAAAGAATTAGCTGAAGCTGATGACAGAGCTGAACTTGAACGGGTGCTAACTGAAAAGTACAAGACCGAAATTGCAAATCCTTACAGGGCTGAAGAAATCGGATTGATTGATGAAGTAATTGAGCCTTCCCGAACCAGGGATATTTTAATTACAGCATTCGAAGTGCTTGCTAATAAACAATATGCAAAACCTGAACGTAAACATGGAAGTATTCCATTATAAAGAAGTGTGAGTATGATAAAAAATAAAATATTAATTGCCAACAGGGGTGAAATTGCAATACGTATCATTCGTTCAGCCCATAAAGCTGGTTTAATTGCAGTAGTTTTTCAAAGTGATCGCGAATCAGATGCGCTGTACCTTCAGTTTGCTGATGAGGTTATAATGGCCGAAGATGCTAACGATGATAAACCCATTTTTCTAAATCCGGATAAAATTGTTGCATTGGCATTGGAACATCAGGTGGATTTGCTCCATCCCGGTTATGGTTTTCTTTCTGAAAATCCCGACTTTGCGGCTCTTTGTATCGAAAAAGGAATCAATTTTGTTGGTCCGTCGCCCGCGTTAATACGTGACATGGGATTAAAAACGGTTGCCAAAAGTATGGCAATAGAGGCCGGTCTTCCGCTTGTACCGGGTTCTGCCGGTCCGGTTGCTACTGCACAAGATGCGATGGACTTTGCTAAGAAAGTTGGCTTCCCGGTTATTTTAAAAGCTTCTGCCGGAGGTGGTGGTCGTGGTATGAGAATAGTTGAAAAACCTGAAACGCTCGAACGGTTGTTTAAGTCGGCCTACGACGAAGCCCTTGCTGCGTTTGGGAATGGTGATATCTTTGTTGAAAAGTACCTCCAAAATCCAAAGCATCTTGAATTTCAGATTCTCGGAGACAAGTATGGTAATGTAATCCACCTGGGAGAACGTGAATGTTCCTTGCAACGAAAACATCAGAAATTGATTGAAGAAGCACCTTCTGCTTCAGTGACTGAAGAGAAACGAAAAGAAATGGGAGAGTTGGCGGTACGATTTGCTAAAAAAATCGGCTACTATTCTGCCGGAACTATCGAATATATTATGGATGAGGATGGCTCCTACTATTTTATGGAGATGAATACCCGTATTCAGGTAGAACATCCGGTTACGGAAATGATTACCGGTGTTGATCTGGTTGACTGGCAATTAAAAATTGCCCAGGGTGATCAGCTTACGCTTACGCAGGAAGACATCAGTATAAATGGCTGGGCAATTGAATGCCGGGTAAATACTGAAGATCCACAAAATCGTTTTAGTCCGCAAACCGGCTTTATAGATACCATTCAGTTCCCCAAGGATCCTGCAGTACGCATCGAATCGGGTGTTGTAAGCGGTTCAGCAGTAACTCCCTACTTTGATTCAATGATTGCTAAAATTATTGTTCATGGCAGCGACAGGGAGCAGGCTATTAAAAATACACTCGAAGCACTCGAGGATTTTAGCCTGATTGGATTGAAGACAACAGTTCCTTTTTGTAAGGCTGTGTTGCAACATCCCGACTTTATCAATGCTGACTATACCACTCGATGGATAGATCAGGTGTATAACCCCGAAATGCTCGAAAATGAGGATGATGAGATGATTGGTGCTTTGGCAGCTACCATCATGTATGCATCGGAATACCTTCAGTTACAGGGAGATATTCCGGCTTATGCCAACGATGCATTAAATGTTTGGGTATTGAATAAACGAATTAATTATTAAACGAATGGGAACATCATATAAATACAGACGGGATGCTTCGCGATTGTTCATTGCTGTACGCGACAATGAAAAGCGTTTCAAAATTTACTTGCCGAAAGAATCCAGCCCGGTAATCAACGGAAATGAACTGGATATTGATTTTGTTGAGCAGGAAGATTTTCACTATGCTTTCGAGTGGAAGGGAAAGCATTTTCAGTGTGAATTGGTATCACGCGATCAAAATAAGGCTATTGTTAAAGTAAATGGTGTAGAATATAAGTATAGCCTGGAGTCGATTTTCTCGTATGTACGCAGGGGAATGATTGCAGGAGTTGTCGACAAAGAAATTGATAACAGTATTAAAGCACCTATGCCCGGTAAAATTGTTGATTTATTCCTGGGTGAAGGGGATTTGGTAAACGTTGGAGAACCGATCCTTACGCTTGAAGCGATGAAGATGCAAAACGAGATATCAGCCGAATGTAACGGGGTTATCCGTAAAATTAGAGTGGTTAAAGGTCAATCAGTTATGAAAGATGAATTATTGGTAGAGATTCAATCGATTGATGTTTAATTTGTTTTCTCAAACAAATAAGCACTGCAAACTCCCAGGGTAAAGCTCTTATATTTTTCTAATTTGAATCCCAGTGGGGTAAGAATCTCTGTAAGGGCTTTACCTTGTGGAAAAAAGTGCATGGATTGTGTAAGGTACTTATAGGCGTCTTTGTCATCTGATAACAGACGGGCAGCAAAAAGAACATACATTCGCACATAAATCTTATAAAAGAAAGCAAGAACTCCGCGTTGTGGTTCGTTTACTTCGACTATTAAGAATTTTCCTCCCGTTTTCAGCACTCTGTTTATTTCTTCTACCGAGTGAGATAACTTTTCGAGGTTTCTTAATCCAAATGCAATAGTTACGGTGTCAAAACTTCCGTCTTTAAATTGAAGATTGGCACAGTCCTGTACCTCTAATACCGTTTTCTCACTGAGATGGTGTTCCTCCAGTTTGGTACGACCGATTTTCAACATTTCTTCCGATATATCAATACCGTAAATCTGCTGTGGCTGAAGGTATTTTTCAGCTAATATAAGTATATCGGCAGTACCGGTGGCAACATCCAGCAATACTGAATTATCAGAACCTTTGAGCCACAATATAGCCTTTTTTCTCCAGGTATGGGCCAATCCCCAGGACATTAGATTATTAAAAAAATCATAGTCCTTCGAAATGGTGTTGAACATTTCTCTTAATTGGTTGGTCTTACTGTCTTGTTTTTTGTAAGGCTTTACCTTATCGTTTACGACCTCCCTGTTGTCCATTGAGTTGTGATGTGCTTGGTTTGTTGCTGTTTATAATTAGAATACAACCCCAGATGATAAATGGAATACTCAGTATTTGTCCCATATTCAGCATCATAGATGCTTCAAATGCTTCCTGATCATTCTTTACAAATTCGATAAGGAAACGAGTCAGGAATGTTCCAATCAGGAATACACCGAAGATTAAACCGTTTTTCTTTCCAGCATCTTTCTTCCAGTATAACCAATATGTGAGGGCGAAGGTGATGATTCCATACAGCATTTCGTATATCTGAGTCGGGTGCATGGGCTGAGTTTGTCCGTCACGAACAAAAATAAATCCCCAGGGCAGGGTAGTAGGGCCTCCGTAGATTTCAGAGTTCATTAAATTACCCAGTCGAATTAGCATACCGGTTAACGAAACACCTATTACCAGTCTGTCAAACACCCAGTTAATACTTCTTTTAGATACATGTTTGTTAAACAGCAGGTAGATATCAAGATGCCAATTGCACCTCCGTGACTCGCAAGTCCGCCTTGCCATACAAACAGCACTTCCCAGGGGCGTGCAAGATAATACAGCGGATTGTAAAACAAACAGTGACCTAATCGGGCTCCTACTATTGCACCCACAACCGTATAAATGAATAGTTTGTCTACCCAGCTATCCGGATGCTTTTCGTGTTTAAAAATACGTTGGGTGATTACAAGGGTTACCCAAATCCCGATGGCCCACAACAAGCCGTACCAGCGAACGTGTAACGAACCGATACTGAAAATTTCAGGATTTACATCCCATACAATGTAATTCAACATGTTTATCGTTTAAATAAGTTTTACACGATGATTATCAGGCACCGTGACAATGTTTGTATTTTTTACCACTTCCGCAGAAACAAGGATCATTTCTTCCCGGTTTTTTATCTGCATGAACAGGTTCTATGCGTTGATTTTCACGGGTATCTTGCTTGGTTGGGTCTTGTTGTCCACCCGGTCGGCCTGCATCATCCTTTTGTGTACGATAGCGGCTCATATCAACACGCTGTTGAGGACGTGCCTCGCGTACCTGTTCCGGTTCACGCATCGGTATCTGTCCACGCATCAAAATGGCTATCACCTTACGGTTGATGGATTCGATCATTTCTTTAAACAAACCAAAAGATTCAAGTTTGTAAATCAACAACGGATCTTTTTGTTCGTAAGAGGCATTCTGTACTGAGTTACGTAATTCATCCAACTGACGAAGGTGTTCTTTCCATTCATCATCAATAATATAAAGGAGAATTTGTTTTTCGAATGATTTAATAACTTCTTTAGCTTCAGTGTTGTAGGCTGTTTCAAGATGAGTAGACACATTGTACATCCGTTTACCATCAGTGATGGGTACCAGAATATTCTCGTATTGCTGACCTTGCTTTTCGTACACCTGTCTGATTACCGGATTGGCAATCTGAGCCAGTTTATCCATTTTACGTTTGAATGCTGCAAGAATCTCATTGGTAAGACGAGCCGAGATATCAGCAGTTTTGCCTGAAACAAATTGTTCTTCGGTAAACGGAAGGTCAATGGCAAATACTTTCAACACTTCTTCTTCGAGGAAGGCATAGTCGTTTAAGCTCTTGGCATTTTCAAGCAATCCTTCAGATACTTCGTAAATCATGTTGGTAATATCCATACCAATTCGTTCACCCATAAGGGCATGACGGCGACGGGAATAAATTACCTCACGTTGTGAGTTCATAACGTCGTCGTACTCGAGCAACCGTTTACGAATACCAAAGTTGTTTTCTTCAACTTTCCGCTGAGCTCTTTCAATTGATTTTGAAATCATTGAATGTTCAATCATTTCACCTTCCTTAAAGCCCAACCGGTCCATCACTGAAGAGATTCGTTCAGAACCGAATAAACGCATTAAATCGTCTTCCAGCGAAACAAAGAATACTGAAGATCCGGGATCGCCCTGTCGACCGGCACGACCTCTTAACTGACGGTCAACGCGTCGACTCTCATGACGCTCAGTACCTATAATTGCCAAACCACCTGCTTGTTTAACTTCCTGTGATAGTTTGATGTCGGTACCACGACCCGCCATGTTGGTTGCAATAGTTACCGTACCTTGTTGACCAGCTTCAGCTACAATATCAGCCTCGCGTTGGTGTAACTTGGCATTCAATACATTATGCTTGATCTTACGCGAAGTAAGCATTCGGCTTAATAATTCTGAAATCTCAACCGAAGTGGTACCTACAAGTACCGGACGTCCGTTGTTTACAAGTTCTTCAATTTCCTCGATTACTGCAGTATATTTCTCACGTTTGGTTTTATACACGCGATCGTCTTTGTCGTCACGGGTAATCGGACGATTAGTAGGTATCACAACCACATCCAGTTTATAAATATCCCAGAGCTCTCCGGCTTCTGTTTCGGCAGTACCGGTCATACCAGCCAATTTGCTGTACATCCTGAAATAATTCTGAAGTGTAATGGTAGCAAAAGTTTGAGTAGCAGCCTCAACTGTTACCTTTTCTTTAGCTTCAATTGCCTGGTGTAATCCATCCGAATACCTGCGGCCTTCCATTATACGACCTGTCTGCTCATCAACAATTTTAACCTTATTATCAAGCACCACGTATTCAACGTCTTTTTCAAAAAGGGTATAGGCCTTTAATAATTGATTGATAGTGTGAACACGCTCCGACTTAATGGCATAATTCTGGTTAATCTCGTCTTTTATACTTTGCTTTTCAGTAGGAGAGAGGGCAGCGTTCTTCTCCAGTTCAGCAATCTCGCTTCCAACATCAGGTAATACAAAGAATTTCGGATCTTCCGAATTGCCGGTAATTAAATCAATACCTTTATCTGTAAGATTTATTCCTCGGTTTTTCTCGTCAATCACAAAATACAACGGATCCGTAGCTACATGCATGTTGCGATTGTTTTCCTGCATGTAGAATTCTTCTGTTTTAAGTAAAACAGATTTTATGCCCGGTTCACTCAAAAACTTAATCAAAGGTTTGTTTTTGGGCATTCCTTTGTACGAACGGAACAACGCCAGTGCACCTTCTTCTTTTTTCTTTTCATCTTCTGATTTCAACAATTCCTTTGCCTCAGAAAGGTATTTTGTAACCATTAACTTCTGAGTATTGACCAGCTTTTCAACTTTCGGACGTAAATCCTCAAAAAGTTGATCATCACCCTTGGGAACCGGCCCTGAGATTATAAGTGGTGTTCTTGCATCATCAATTAAAACGGAGTCGACCTCATCGACAATGGCATAGTTATGTTTACGCTGAACAAGATCCTCAGGATGAGAAGCCATATTATCACGAAGGTAGTCGAAACCAAACTCGTTGTTTGTACCAAAGGTAATGTCGGCCAGGTACGCTTTACGTCGTTCTTCAGAGTTTGGCTTATGGCGATCAATACAATCCACCGATAATCCATGGAACATATACAATGGTCCCATCCATTCGGAGTCACGTTTCGACAGGTAATCATTTACAGTAACAATATGTACACCTCTGCGAGTTAAGGCATTAAGAAAGACCGGTAAGGTTGCAACAAGTGTTTTACCTTCACCTGTAGCCATTTCCGCAATTTTACCTTTATGAAGTACAGTACCACCAAATAACTGAACGTCGTAGTGTATCATATCCCATTTGATGAGGTTACCACCAGCCATCCATTCACTTTTGAATATGGCTTTGTCGCCCTCAATGGTAACAAAATCGTACTTTACAGCCAGCTCTCTGTCAAATTCAGTGGCAGTAACGGTAATTGTATCGTTTTCGGTTAATCGTCTGGCCGTTTCTTTTACTATAGAGAATGCTTGTGGTAGTATTTGTTCCAGTACACTTTCATAGTTAGCCGTAATTGCTTTTTCAAGCTTATCAATTTCTGAATATATTTTTTCCCTGTCTTCTAATTCAGTACTTTCAACCGAAGCTTTTAATTCGGCAATTTTGGCCGTTTCTGTTGCTGCAGATTCCTGAATTTGAAGTTTTAGTTTTTCAGTAAGATTTCGTAATTCGTCGTTCGATAATTTCTTTACGTCTTCGTATACCTCTTTAATAATAGCTATATAAGGCTCAATTTCTTTTAAATCGCGTTGAGCTTTGTTTCCAAAAAGTTTTTTGAGAATATCGTTAAATCCCATTTTCTAATGAATTAATGAAGTAAGTTGTAATTTTCGTAATAAGACTCGCAAAGATACGATTTTTTTTTTTGAAATGTAAAGTAATAAACTCAAACAAAATAAGTAAATTTGCGGTTTTGCAGCTAAGAATGAAATATCACGAACTTAGCCTAATATATTATAAAAATGAAACACACTTACCTTTTTTTATTTGTTATTGTTTTTTTTACAGCAGTTTTACATACCGAAAGTATTGCACAAGAAACTATAACTACCTGGAATTTTGAGAATGGGTCTACACCTTCGTCGGGCGCAGGTAGCCTTGCAGTAATTGGAACTGCAAGGACCGAAACCGGAAAAACAGGTATTCAGCCGGGTATAGCATTACCGGCAGGTTTTGAAGAAACTGAAGAAATCAGATCAGGTGCCGGTTTGCATACCTATAATTATCCCGCACAAGGTACTGGTGCTAAAACCACCGGAATACATTTATCTGTAAGCACAGTAGGATTTAAAAATATTTTGTTTAGTGCTGATGTACGACAAAGTGGAACTTCAGCCAACAAACTAATGTTACAATACACTATTGATGGTGTAAACTGGGAGAGGGCAATTACCTATACTACTGATGATAACGATACCTGGTACCTTCGAAATTTCAATTTTGGAAATATTCCCGGAGTAAACAACAATCCACTATTTGCTGTACGATTTGTAACCAATTTCGACGATGATGTAATTAATTCAAAAGTTTATGTTCCGGTATCAGGATCAAAAAACTATGAACCAACCGGAACTATCAGATTTGATAATATAATATTAAGAGGTGACAAGCTGGCTGTTGAAGAGGATGTAAGAACTAATATAGCTTATTGGAGTTTTGATAATAAAACACTTGCAGCTGAGATTGGTACGGGTCAGGTACAATTATTAGGCGGAATAAGTTATGACACTGACTGGAGTAAGTCGGGTATTCTGTTAAATCAAACCATTTTCGATCAGGGGGTGTATGATTATGCTGCGATAAAAGATGGATACGGGCTGCAGACTTTTAATTATCCATATTCGGGTGTTAATAGTAAAACTGCAGGTATTCACCTGGATGTAAATACGTTAGATTACAAAAATATTCATCTTACAGCAGATGTTCGACACGGTGGTACATCAGCCAATAAAGTTGTACTTCAATACACAGTCAACGGTTCTACCTGGTTAGATGCAATGACTTTTACATCGAATTCGGGGGATACCTGGTATAAGCGAAGCTATGATTTTACTGCTATTCAGGAAGTGGATAATAACTCAAAATTCGCTGTACGATTTGTA